>DASVUF010000044.1:0-19016 GCA_036387195.1 Pyrinomonadaceae bacterium
GCGGGCGGGGCGGCGGACTCACCCGCCGCCCCGCCGCCGCCGCCGGCCGCCGGCCGCTGGGCGCCTTCGGCGAACGACTCGTCGAGGTAGATGATATGCGCGGACTCGCGCGCGCCGGCGAGGAAGGCGTCCGTGTCGGACTCTATCTTGCTCTCGACCAGCTCGGTCTGTAGCTCGTTGTAGACGGCCTTCAGCTCGGGAACGATGGCGCCGGGCGACTGGCGCCGGCGGCGCGGGACGAAGACGTCCTTGTAATAAGCCTCGACCTCCTGCGGCGTGACGACGGTGAAGGAGCGGAAGCGGAAGTCGAGGTACTTCTCCATGTCTATGCGCTCGTGGATGATCTCGCGCAGTTGGGCGGCGGTCATCCCGACGCGTTCGAGCCGGCGCAAAAACTCGTCGCGCGAGGGGAAGCGGTTGATGAGGTCGGCCTCGGCGCGCTTCGTCTCCTCCTCGGTGGCGTGGACGTGCGGCAGCTTCTCGGCCTCCTGCACGACGAGCCGCTGGCCTATGAGGAGGTCGAGCGCGCGGCGCAAGTCCTCGCGGCGCGGGGCGTCGAGCGGCGCTCCCGGCTGGAGCGCCAACTGCCAGAGCAGGTCGGAGTAGGTGATGAGTTCGGCGCCGTTGACGACCGCGACCATCCTGTCCACCACCTCGCCGCCGCCGGCCGCGGGGGTCTGCGCGCCCGCCCGGGGCGCGAGCGCGGCGCACAACGTTGCAAGCAGCAGCAGTCTTCTCATTCGCGGAAACCTCAGAACGTCTGGCCGAAGCGGAAGTGTATCTGGTTGTTCTTCAGGCGGTGGATGGCCGTGCCGCCGCCGAACTGCGGGACGACGAACTCGGGCGGGTTGAGCAGGTAGGCCCAGTCCGCGCCGACGGAGCCGAGCGGCGTCTTGAGCCGCAGCCCCAGGCCGACGGTGTGCGTCCACCTCTGGCACGAGTTCGGGTCGCGCCCGGCCTCGCAGCGGCCGGGGCGGAAGAGGTCGCGCGCGCGGTCGAAGACGTTGCCGCCGTCGTAGAAGGGCACGGCCTGCAGGTTGCGCGTCAGCGCGACGCGCGCCTCCAGGTTGACGACCGCCACGGCGTTGCCGCCGATGGGGACGGTGAAGGGGTTGACGGCGACCAGCTCGCCCTCGCGGTCGCGGAACGTCCCGCACGGCGGGAGGAAGGCGGGCGGCGGGTTGGTGTTCCCGACGGGGCCCGGCTGCGGCCCGAAGGTGCAGAAGGGGGCGACGATGCGCGGGCCCGCCTCCTCGAAGCTGAAGCCGCGCAGGGTCGTCGCGCCGCCCGAGAAGAAGCGCTCGCTGATGGGGAGGCGGCGGTCGGCGGCGTCAATGAGGCCGTTGCCGTTGCGGTCGCGCGTCTGGAAGAGGCTGGCGAGGCCCAGCTGCACGCTGGCCGCGAGCACCGTGTCGCGCAGGCGCCCCAGCGCCTTGTAGCGCCTGTAGGTCAGGTTGAGCTTGCTGAAGGAGAGGTTGCCGCCGAGGGCGCGCGCCGCGAGCGCGTAGTCCACGGCCAGGAAGTCGCCGCGCGTCGGGTCGAACTGCCGGTCGCGCGTGTCGCGCGCGAGGCTCGCGCCAAAGCGCGAGAGGCGCACGGCCTGGTCGGGGCGGAGCACGTTGGCGATGAGCAGGCTCTCGACGTTGAGCAGGCGCACGTCCTCGTAGTTGTAGCGGAGGAAGAGCGTCGTGCGCTTGCGCTGCGCGCCCGAGGGCGTCAGCTCCAGCTCCAGGTCGCGCCGCGTTTCGAGGTTGACGCTGAAGCGGTTGATGGAGGGGCCGCCCACCCGCTGGCCGAACTCGTCTATCAGCTCGCCCTCCTGGTCGAAGCGCTGGACGATGCCGTTGGTGCCGCGGTCGATGGCCGTGCGGAAGAAGCGCGTGACCGAGGTGTCGCGCTGGTACTGGACGGAGAAGGTGAGCGGCGCGAAGTCCTTCTCGCCGTAGCGGCGGAAGCGCGGGTCGAAGTACTCGAAGCGCACGAGCTGCTGCTGGCGGCTGGCGCGCGTGCGGATGGCGCCCTGCTTCAGCTCGCCGAAGAGGTTGGTGTTGCGCAGCTCGAAGCCGCCGAGGGCGCCCGTGTCGGTCGAGAAGCCGACGATGTACTCGGTCGTCAGGCTGCGGCGCTCCTGCACGTCGATGATGACGTCGCGCTGCTTGAAGCCGCCGGCGCCGTCGGGCGCCGGCTCGGTGCGGATGAGCACCTGCTGGAACGCCTCGGCCGTGTTCAGCAGCGCGCGCTCGCTCTCGGCGAGGTCGTCGCCGCGCAGCACCTGCCCCTCGCGCAGCGGGATGGCTTCGAGCACGGCCTCCTTCTTCGTCCGCACCAGGCCGTTGACGTAGATGCGGTTGATGTAGAACTTGTCCGACTCGCTGACCTGGTAGACGAGCCGCACCTGCTCGTCGCCGCCGGCGGCCGCCGGCAGCTCGTCAACCGAGACCTGCACGTCGGCCTCGACGTAGCCGTTGCGGACGTAGTGGGAGCGGATGCGCTCGCCGTCGGCGCGCGCCGAGGCGCGCGAGTAGGGGCCGCCCACGACGAGGCAGCCCTCCTCGGGCGGCGCCCCGGCCGGCGCCTCCTCGCGCGGGGCCGCGCCGGCCGCGCAGCGCGCGTCGCGCAATTGCTCGGAGGTGTAAATCTGGTTGCCGCGCGTCTCGACCGCGGCGACCCGCGTCAGCGGCCCCTCCGTGACGGCGAAGGTGATGATGAGGTTGTCGCTCTCGAGCGTCACGCCCTGGCGGACGGAGACGGCCGCCCGCCGGTAGCCGAGGTCGCGCATCCGCGCCTCGATGGCGCGGCGGTCGCGTTCGAGCGCGTCCTCGCTGGTGTAGCCGCGCCCGTAGCCGAGCAGCGGGATGAAGGCGAAGGCGTTGGCCGTCTGCGTGCGGAGGTCGGCGTCCACGTCCGCGAGCGTCAGCCGGTCGGTGCCCTCGATGCGGAGGTCCGTGAGCTTGAAGCGGCGGCCGCGGGTGACCTCGTAGGTGATTTGGACGTTGCTGTTCGCCAGCTCCTCCGGGTTGAGCAGCTCGCAGGGGTTGAACTCGGGGCCGTCGGGGACGGCGAGCGCGTCGGGCGGCGGCGCGAGCGGCGGCGTGACGACGCAGGTGGGCGTCACCTCCGCGAAGAAGTAGCCCTCGCCCTGGAGGCGGTTGCGGATGCGGCGCTCGCCCTCGACGATGGCCGAGTAGTCGATGGTGCCCTCGCGCTCGATGGGCAGCAGCTCGCGGCGGCGCTTCTCGCTCAGCTCGTAGCCGGTGACGTTGACCGCGACGCGCGGGCCGACGCTGCCGCGCAGCGTGACGGTGATGCGGTTGGCGGCCGAGTCGAGCCGGATGTCGGGCTCGTCGAAGCGCGGGGCGAGGTGGCCGGTCTCGACGACGGCGCGCCGGATGAGCGCCATGTCCTCGCCGAGCGCGGCCTGCGTGAACCGCTCGCCGGGCTGGAGGCGCAGCGCGGCGCGCGCCTCGGCGAGCGGCGCGCCGTCGAAGCCGCGGACCTCGACGTTGAAGGCTTCGAGCGTGGTGGGCGGCCCCGTCCGGACGTTGAAGACGACGGTGGCGCGCGTGCGCGTCGGGTCGAGGCGCGTGTCGTAGGTGACCTCGGCGCGGTAGAAGCCGCGGTCGTGCAGGTAGGCCACGACCGCCTCGGCGTTCTCGCGCAGCGCGGCGTCGCTCAGCCGCTTGCCGGGCTCGAGCAGCGTGACGCGCGCGCGCAGCTCGTCCTCGCCGACGCCGGGCGCGCCGGGCGGGTCGGCTATCTCGAACTCGACGCCGGCGACCGCGACCTGCGGGCGGAGCACGAAGCGGAGCGCGACGCGCGGCCGCCCGTCGGGGCCCGCGCCCGGCGCGTCGCGCGCCTCGACGCGCGCGTCGGCGACGCGCCCCGTGTCGAAGAGCGCCTGCAAAGACTCGCGCACGAGCACGGCCGAGAAGGGCGCGCCGGCGGCGACCCGCAGCCGCGCGCGCAGCTCGGCGAGCGCCGCCTCCTCGACCGACGCGCCCTCGACTTCGAGCGCGACGCTCTCGACCGTGCGCCCCTCGTACCGGCTCAGGTCGGGCGCGAGGCGCGGCCCGCCGCCGCTGCCCCACGCGCCCACGGGGGCGGCGAGCAGCGCGAGGGTTAAAAGGATGACCCGCTGGATAGTCACGATCAGTAAACGGTGGTCAGGACGGCGGTCAGCAGCCGTTAATCGTTAGTCGTTAGAAAAGCCTCAGTCGTTAGAAAAGCCTCAGTCGTTAGAAAAGCCGTTAGTCGTTAGAAAAGCCTTCGCCGTGTCGCGTCGCCCGGGTTTCGGGGTCGGCGCGGCGGCGGCCGCGGCCGCCTCCCGCTCAGTACCTCTTGCGGAAGCGCAGCTCGAAGTTGAAGTTGTTGCCGCGCGCGCGCAGCGTGTCGGTCGAGCCCTGCTGGTACTGCGCGATGAACGACAGGCGGTCGCTGACGCGGTACTCGACCGCGATGACCTGGTTGGGCTCGCCCGTGACGTTGGTCGAATAGGTGATGGCGAGGTTGCGGTTGACCTGCCGGCCGACGGTCAGGCGCGCCGTCGGGCTCTGCCCCGCGCGCCCGGCGATGACCGGGTCGAACTCGAAGCGGTTCAGCCCGAACAGCTTGTCGGTCGCGCGCTGGACGGGCGCGTTAATCAGCGTGTCCGTCAGGAGGCTGGTCGCCGTCCCCAGCCCCGTCTGCGCCAGCGTCGAAGTCCCCTCGGGGCCGCCCGAGAGGTTCCCCGTCGTGATGAGCGCGATGACGTCGGCCTGCGGCAGCGGCGGGTCGGAGGTGGCCGTCGTCGTCAAGCCCCCCGAGAGCGGCCCCGACATCGTCACCGTCACGCGGTAGCCGCGGATGTCGGCCTGCGCCTGGAGGTTGATGACGGGCGGCGCCTCGACGCGCGGCGGCAGGTCGACCGTGGCGCGCTGAATCTCGTAGCGGTCGTTGCGGAAGGCCACCGTCCCGCGCGAGGCCGTGATGCGGCCGGAGCTGACGGGCGCGTCAATCGGCCCCTGCACGCGCAGGTTGAGCGAGCCGACCATGTCCGCCAGGTTGTTGCGCACGACCAGCGCGTCCTGACCCGTGATGGTCAGGTCCACGGTCGTCGGCCCGAGGAAGCCCGCGCCGCCGCCGCCGCCGTCGCCGCCGCCCCCGCCCGAAGTGATGGGCGCCTCGTTGCGCCGGTCAATCAGGTCGGCGAGGTCTATGTCCTCGGTGATCTCGGTGCGGCGCACCTTGACCGTCCCCTCGGCGATGACGCCCTCGGCGCCGCCGCGGATTTCGAGGCTCGCGTCGGCCGTCGTTGGCAGGTCGCCGAGGAAGGAGGGCAGCGTGACGAAGGCCGCCGCCGGCACCGTCACGTTCTCGCCGCGCGCGACGACGCGGAACTGCGTCGGCATGAAGCCCGAGAGCAGCGCGCCCCCGGTGACGTAGAAGCGCCCGCCGCCGAGCCGCCCCGCCAGGTTCTCGATGTTGGCCTGGTTCGAGTTGAAGCGCACCGCGCCGTTGACCTCGGTCGCCGTCAGCCGCTCGTTCTGTAGCAGCAGCGCGAGCGAGGCGTTCTGCACCGACGCCGTGCCCGTGACCTGCGGCCGCTCGAACGTGCCGCCGACGCCGACGGCGACGCGCGCCACGCCGTTGAGGAACATGTTGCGCTGGCGGCTCGACAGCACGCGCAGGTTGAGGTCGCCGTTGACGGTCAGGCTCTGCGAGCCGCCGGCGCCGAGGGCGGCCGTCCCGCCGAAGACGATGTTGGTGCCCGGGCCGGTGAAGCGCGTCCGCTCGAACGTGACCTCGTTCGGCTTGAAGGTGATGACGAGCGGGCTCTCGGCCGTCAGCGGCACGTCCTCGACCTGCACGGACAGCTCGGTGAACTCGGCGCGCCCGGCCAGCGCGCCGGCCGAGAAGCCGCCCTCCTCGTTGAGCAGGTCGCCGCCGGCGCGGATGGTCCCGGCCGCGCGCCCCGTCACGCGGACGTTGGGGTTGTTCAGCAGCGCGGCGAAGAGCGGCGTCAGGTCGGCGCCGGCGAGCGTCGTCTCGACCGTCACGGGCAGGTTCTCGCCCGCGAGGTCGAGCGTGGCGCGGACGACCTGCGGCCGGCCGAGGAGGCCGGTCGTCAGCTCGGCGACGAAGCGCTGGTCTTCGGTCATGCGCCCGGTGAGCGTCAGCTCGCCGGCCGGCTGGCCGTTGACGGTCACGTCGCGGCCGCGCGCGCTCAGCTCGGCGCGCAGCGTCGTCGGGTTGAGCGGGTTGCCCGAGAGCGTCGCGTTGAAGTCGGCGCGGCCGCCGAGCGCCGGCAGCCCGCGCCCGCCGCCGAAGAGCGACGTGACGAGCGCCAGCTCGACGTTCGCCCCCTCGACGCGGAAGTTCTCGACGCTGACGTTCGGGACGCCGCCCGCGCCCGGCCCTATCTCCACGCGGCCGGCCGCGGTGACGCGCCCCTCGCCCAGCCGCAGGTCGAAGGCGTCGAGCGCCACCGACGAGCCGCTGAAGGTGGCGCGCGCCACTATCTCGTCGTAGGGCGTCGCGCCGATGCGCCCCGCGGCGACGCGCAGGTCGGCGCTCCCCTGCATCGCGCCCGGGTAGCCCGTCACGCTCACCTTGCCCGAGGCCGGCCCCATCCCCGCGAGGTTCGAGACGACCGAGCCCGTCGTCGTCAAAGGCGTCTCGGAGCCCGAGAGCGTCTGCCCGCCGAGGCCGAGCGCCCCGAGCAGGTTGCCGGCGTTGACGTCCTCCAGCGTGGCGTCGAACGAGATGTTGTTCTCGCCGGCGCGCGGGACGACGGCCGCGAACCGGACGCCGCCGCCGTCGGGCTCACTGAGCCGCCCGTTGTCAACTCGCGTCTCGGCCGCCGTCGAGACGATGTCGGCGGAGAGCGCGCCGAGGTTGCGCCCGCGCATCGTGAGCGACTGAAGCTCGAAGCGGCCGTTGACGACCGGCGCGTCGAGGTCGCCCGTCACCCTCCCGTCGAAGCGCAGCGCGCCGGCGAGCGCCACGTCGAGGCCGCGCACGCGCTCCTCGACCGCGCCGAGCAGCCCCGTCGAGAGCAGCACCGACTGGAACTCGGCGGCGTCGGCCGAGTCGAGGTTGACGGCGAGGTCGGAGCCGCCCCCGAACGAGAAGCGCCCCGAGGCCGACAGCTCGGTCCCGCCCGCGCGCAGGTTCGCGCGCTCTATCTGGAAGAGGCCGCGGTCGGCCGTCACCGCCAGTTGCCCCGTCAGCGGCGTGCGCGCCGACTCGTCGCGCCCCGTCGCGCCCTCGAAGGTCGCGTCCACGCGCCCCGTCGCGGCCTTGAAGTTCGTGCCGGGGAAGCGCAGGTCGACCGTGCCCGTGGCCGCGCCGGTCAGCGGGACGGCGTTGCCGGTGGCGACCGCCAGCAGCCCGCCGGCGTCCACGCCCTCGAAGCTGGCGCGCACCACGGAGGCGGCGCGCCCCGACGTGGCGATGGTCGCGCTGCCGCGCGCGCCGCCGTTGAAGACGTCGGCCACGAAGTCGTTCAACTGTATCTGGTCGTTCGTCGCCACGACGGCCGCGCGCGCCCGCCCCATCTTCAGCTCGCCCAGCACGCCGCCGCCCAGCGAGAGGTCTGCGCTCGCGCGGTAGCGCCCGCCCGGCTCCAGCACGAAGCGCGGCCGCCCGAGCCGCACGTTCTCGACCCGCCCCTGCCGCGCCGGCGCGCCGCGCGACGCGCCCGGCGCGGCGAAGGCCACCGAGCCGACGCCGATGTCGTTCGAGGTCGCCTCGACGCGCCCGCCCGGGGTGACGGCCAGCCGCACGCCCGCGACGTTGATGCTGCCCGCGCGCGCGCCCGCCGCGTCGAGCCCCGAGACGTTCAGGCGCGCGACCGTCGCCGCCACGGAGTTGTCCGGGTTGACGGTCGCGTCAATCCCCGCGGCCTGCACGCCGCCGACGCCCGCGCCGCGCGCTGTGACGCGGCCGGCGCGCGCCGACTCGGCCGTCACGCGCAGGCGGCCCTGCGCGTCGCGCGCGGCCTTCACGCCCGAGACCTGCGCGCCGGCGACGCGCCCGCCCTCGAAGACGACCGAGTCGGCCGAGGCCGACGCGGCCGAGCCGCCCGCCACCTCGCCGTCGCGCAGTTCGGCCGCGGCGTCCCTGACGAAGAGGCCGACGACGCTCGCCGCGCCGCTGCGCGCCGATGCCGCGCGCAAATCGCCGAGCCAGCGGAAGTCCGAGCCCGTCCCCGTCACGCCGCCGGCCAACTGCACGAGGTTGAGCTGGAAGTCGCCCGCCGTCAGAAGCTCCGCGACCGCCTTGCCCTGCGCCTCGTAGGCGCTCCCCCGCCCCGACGCGGCGGCGTTGACGCTCAGCCCCTTCAGACGCACGCCGTCGGCCGCGAGCGCGTCCGAGACGATGGCGCCCTCGACCTTGTAGCGGTCGCCCTCGCCCTCGACCCGCCCCTCGAAGCGCCCCGCGCCGCGCATCGTCGTCTCCAGCCGGAGCACGTCCGAGGTCTGCGTCAGGTCAACCGACGCGTTGACATCCATGCGGTAGCTTAAGCGCCGCCAGTCGTCGAGCGTGCCGGAGAGGCGCGCCTCGGTGACGGGCGAGCGCAGGACCAGCTCCTGTATGTCGGCGCGCACCTGGTTGGCGCGCGCCGTGAGCTTGACGTCTATGGGGTCGACCGAGCGGCCGTTGAGCGTGAAGGCCGAGCCGGTCGAGCTGAACTCGACGCGGTTCATGCGGCTCTCGGCCGGCGCGCCCGGGTCTTCGGGGATGACGGTGGCGCGGACGTTGCGCGCCTCGCCCGAGATGTCGTAGCGGCGGTCGTCGTAGTGGACGACGGCGTCGGCGACCGTCACCTCGGCGGTCGAGTAGGCGAAGAGGATGCGCTGGTTCGGCTCGGGCGGCGGAATCTTGAGGCCGGAGAAGTTCGAGCGCCCCTCGGCGTCGTAGACGACCCAGATTTCGGGGCGCTCGACGACCAGCTTTTCGAGGTTGACGTTGCGCGTCAGGCGGAGCGCCCACATGTCCTCGACGCGGACGGTGGCGACGATGCGCCCGACGTTGCCTATCGGCGCGCCGGTCGTGGAGTTGTAGAGCTTGAGGTCGTTGATTTCGACCTCGCGCGCGCCCAGCCGCGAGCGGAACGAGCCGACCTCGGCGCGGACGTTGTACTTGGCGAGCGTCGAGACTATCTGGCGCGCGACGTAGCGGTCTATCTGCCCCGAGCGGTAGAGCACGAAGACGATGAGCGCCAGCGCCAGCGCCGCCACCAGCGCGACGGCGCCCGTCCACATCGCGTTGCGGCGGTTGAGGACGCGGCGCACGCCCCGCCGCCGCGGGCGCGGCGCGGGCGACGGCGAGTCCCCGACGCCGCGGCCCTCTTCGGGCGGCGGCGCGTCCCCGCCCTGCGGCCCGGGTGTCGGCTGGGCTTCGCGCCCGTCGTGCTCGTCCGTCGGCATAGCTTTTCCGTGGGGCGCCGCCGGGGGGAGTCGGCGGCCGAGAGTCTGAACTAAATTTCAGGAAGAGACCGGAACCAATAAATTCGGGAAGAGACCGGGACTTCGTCCGCCCGGCGGCGGCGCGCGCGTGCGCGCCGTGGGGCGCGCGGCGCTTCAAAATCACGGGTTTGAAATCCGAGATTTCAAGACCCCTTCGGGCTCAGGCCGGGGCGGCGTCCGGGCCGACCGGCTTCGGGTCGCGCGGCGCGCGGTCGTCGCGCGCCGGGCTCCCGAGCGGGACGTTGCCGACTATCTCAAGCTCGAAGCCTTCGAGGGCCGAGACGCGCGGCGGGTGGTTCGTCAGCAGCAGGATGCGGCGCAGCCCCAGCTCGTGGAGTATCTGCGCGCCGACGCCGTAGTCGCGCTCGGAGCCGTAGCCGGTCTCGACGCTCGCCTCACGCTTCGACAGGCCGCGCTCGCGCATGAGCTGGTAGGTGCGGAGCTGGTGGACGAGGTCAAGGTTGTTCTGCCGCTGCCGCAGGTAGAGGACGACGCCGCGGCCCTCGGCCGCGATGCGCTCCAGGGCGGCGTGGAGCTGGAAGCCGGTGTCGTCTATGAGCGAGCCGAACATATCACACGTCACGTTCTCGGTGTGTACGCGGACGAGCACCGGGTCGTCCGTGCGCACCTCGCCCATGACCATCGCGAGGTGCACCTCCTCGCTCAGGATGTTCTCGAAGGCGACGGCGCGGAACGTGCCGTAGACCGTGGGCAGGTCGGTCTCGACCGCGCGGCGCACCAGCACCTCCTTCTGCATCCGGTAGCGGACGAGGTCGGCGACCGTGATGATTTTCAGGCCGTGGCGCGCGGCGAACTCTTCGAGCTGCGGGAGGCGCGCCATCGTGCCGTCCTCGTTCATGATCTCGCAGATGACGGCCGCGGGCTTCAGCCCCGCGATGCGCGCCAGGTCCACGCTCGCCTCGGTCTGCCCCGGCCGGACGAGCACGCCGCCCTTCTTGGCGCGCAGGGGGAAGACGTGGCCGGGGCGCGCCAGGTCTTGCGGGCGCGTCTTGGGGTCAACGGCCGTCAGAATCGTCGTCGCGCGGTCGGCCGCCGAGATGCCGGTCGTCACCCCTCTGCGCGCCTCGACGGAGACGGTGAAGGCGGTGCCGAGGAACGAGGTGTTGTCGGCGACCTGCATCGTCAGGTGCAGCTCGTCGCAGCGCTCCTCGGTCAGCGGCATGCAGATGAGGCCGCGGGCGTGCGTCGCCATGAAGTTGACGATTTCGGGCGTGACCAGCTCGGCGGCGCAGGCGAGGTCGCCCTCGTTCTCGCGGTCCTCGTCGTCCACGATGATGATCATGCGGCCTTCGCGCAGGTCAGCGGCGGCCTCTTCGATGGAAGCAAAAGGCATCTTGTCCGGCCTTTAAAAGCAACTGTGGAGAGCTTTAGCGGTCGCCGCTCATGTTACCCGAAAAAGGGCCGTTTTGGCGAACCGAACGCGGGACGGCCCGCGCGCGCCGGGGAGGGGCGCGAAAACGTCCGGCCGGCGAAACCCGTTGAGAGTTTCGCCGGCCGGAACGGTTGGCCGCCCGCGCGCGCGACCCTCGGCCGCGCTCACTTGTAGCCGAGTTCGGCGAGCCGCTCCGCGGTCAGCCCCGGCACCTCGCCCCGGCGCGCCGCCCCGGACGAGAGGATGCGCTCGACGTACTTGGCGATGACGTCAACTTCGAGGTTGACGGGGTCGCCGGGGCGCAGCGAGGAGAGGTTCGTCGCGGCCCACGTCTTCGGGATGACGGCCACCTCGAAGTGCTCTTCTTCGAGCGCGGCGACGGTAAGGCTGATGCCCTCGACCGCGACCGAGCCCTTGAAGACGAGGTAGCGCGCGACCTCGGCGGGGAAGCCGACGCGCACCGTCCACGAGCCGCCGTGCTCGTCGGCCGAGAGGAAGCGGCCGCGCGCGTCCACGTGCCCCTGCACGATGTGGCCGCCGAGGCGCGTCGAGGGCGTCGCCGCCCGCTCCAGGTTGACCACAGAGCCGGGGCGCAGTTGCCCGAGCGTCGAGCGCTGCAACGTCTCGCGCGACCCGTCGGCCGCGAACGAGTCGGCGCGAGCCTCCAGCGCCGTCAGGCACACGCCGTTGACCGCAATCGAGTCGCCCTCGCGCGTCCCTTCGGTCACCACGCGCGCCTCCACCGTCATCCGCACGCCCTCGCCCCGCCGCTCCAGTGAGCGCACGCGCCCCAACTCTTCGATGATGCCTGTGAACATAAACTCCTTCGGAAAGAATGAGGGCCGCCCGCGAGTCAACTTCGCGGGCGGCCCCGTCCGCGCGCCTCGCGGCGGCTACCGCGTGGTCTGCGATTCGAGCTTCTCGACCCGCTTGCGCAACTCCTCATGGCTAATCCGCGACTGGAAAAAGTCCCTGTGCAGAAGCTCCAGGCCGCGGCCTACGTTTTTGACCTCTTTCTCTACTCCGCCCAGCCGATTCTCTACTCCGCCCAGGCGGTTCTCCACACCGCCCAGGCGCGCCAGCACTCCCTCCCAGATGGGGCGCGTCTCGCGCAGGCGCGCGTCCACCTTCTCTTCGAGCGTCGTCAGCCGCGTGTCCAGCGCGTCCACTTTGACTTCGATGCGTGACTCGAACCTGTCCATGCGCGCGTCGAGCGCGTCGAAGCGGGCGAAGACTCGCTCCTCGAAGGAGCGCGAGTCGGGCGTTTCCTGCGTCGGGTTGTCGCTCATGGCGTACTCCTGCCGGCGGGATTATGAGGCTTCCGGTGGGAAGCGCTCAAGCCTAAGACTCCCCCAGAACAGCGCCGCCTGGGTGTCGGTCGCGGACGGTCTGGAGCATGCGTTGGAAGACCTCCTCGACGGAGAGTTCGGTGGTGTCGATGACGACGGCGTCGTCGGCGATGCGCAGCGGCGAGTCGTCGCGCGTGGCGTCGCGGCGGTCGCGCTCGTTGAGGTCGGCGAGCGTCGCCTCGAAGCTCTGCGCGGCGTGGCGGGCGCGCTCCTCGTCGAGCCGGCGGCGCGCGCGCGCCTCGGGGACGGCCGTCAGGAAGAACTTCACGTCGGCCGAAGGGAAGACGACCGTGCCGATGTCGCGGCCGTCGAGGACGCAGCCCCCGCCCGCCCCGCCCATCTCGCGCTGGCGGCGCACCAGCTCGCGCCGCACCTCGGGGACGGCCGAGACGACCGACGCGCCGCGCCCCACCGACGCGCCGCGTATCTCGGCCGAGACGTCGCGGCCGTCGAGCAGGACGCGCAGGGCGTCCGGGTCGCCTTCGAGCCGTATCGAGGCGCGCCGCGCCACGCGCGCCAGCCCCTCTGCGTCCGCGTCGTCCACGCCGGCCTCGCGCGCCGCGAGCGCCACCGCCCGGTACATCGCGCCCGTGTCTATGTAGAGCAGCCCCAGCTCGCGCGCGAGCCTCCTCCCCAGCGTTGACTTGCCCGCGCCCGCGGGCCCGTCTATGGCGACGATGAAAGGTTTCTTCATTAGTAGACAACAGCCGGCGGCCGGCGGTCAGTAGCCGGCAGGCGTCGGCCGGTGGAAAACTCTTCGCGGCCGGGCGGCCCCGAAGTCAGCGCCGTCCCCGCCGAGGCGGAGCCCCGCTGGCCGCCGCCTACCGGCCACCGACCACCTCCCCCAGCCCCTTGAGCGCGACCTCGACGTCGTCGCGCGTGACGTCGTAGTGCGTGACCATGCGGATGGAGCTGCCGAAGCCCGAGCAGAGGACGCCGTGGCCGTCGCGCACGCGCGCGCAGATGCTGTCGGCGTCCTGCCCCGTGCCCGACACGTCGAAGAGGACGATGTTGGTGCGGACGGACTCGGGGTCAATCCTGACGCCGGGCAGGCCGGCCACGCCTTCGGCGAGGCGGCGCGCGTTGGCGTGGTCTTCCGCGAGCCGCGGCGGCGTCTCTTCGAGCGCGACGAGGCCGGCCGCCGCGAGCACGCCCGCCTGACGCATCCCGCCGCCGAGCAGCTTGCGCCAGCGCCGCGCCTCGTCAATAAAGCCGCGCTCGCCGAGCAGCAGCGAGCCGACCGGCGCGCCCAGTCCCTTCGACAGGCAGAACATCACCGAGTCGGCCGGGCGCGCCAGCGCGGCCACCGTCTCGCCGAGCGCCTCGGCCGCGTTGAAGATGCGCGCGCCGTCGAGGTGCGCCCTGAGGCCGAGCGCGCGCGCGCCGTCGCAAATCTCCTCCGTCCGCTCGCGCGTCAGCACCGAGCCGCCCGCGAGGTTGTGCGAGTTCTCCAGGCAGACGAGCCCCGTGCGCGCGACGTAGTAGGGCGCGTCGTTGGCGTGGACGGCCGCCCTGACCTCGTCCCACGTCAGAACGCCCGAGCCGTCGGCGCTCTTCACGGGGCGCGCGAGCGCGCCGGAGATGGCGGACATCGCGGCCATCTCGTAGTTGTAGATGTGGCCGCGCTCCTCGATGATGACCTCGTCGCCGGGGCGCGTGTGGAGCTTGACGGCTATCTGGTTGCCCATCGAGCCGGTCGGGACGAAGAGCGCCGCCTCCTTCTCGAAGATTTCGGCGGCGCGCTCCTGCAGGCGGTTGACCGTCGGGTCTTCGCCGTAGACGTCGTCGCCGACCTCGGCCTCGGCCATCGCGCGCCGCATGGCGGGCGTCGGCCTGGTCACCGTGTCGCTGCGAAAGTCAATGATGCGCATGCGTTCTGTCTCAACCCCTCGTCGGCGCCCGCCCCCGTGGCGCGGGCTTGAAAGTTATCTTGGTTCCCCGTCGCGCGCGCGTCGCCGCAGGCGTCGGCCGTCTCATCAACGCCCCGGCCCCGGAGGCCGCGCGGCTCAGACGAAGGCCGAGAAGACCTCGTTCGAGAGCAGCGCGCCGGCGGGCGTGAGCCGGAGCACGTCGCCGTCCAGCTCGACGAGCCCCGCCTCGCCGAAGCGCGCGAGGTCTTCGGCGAACTCGGCGCGCACGTCGCGCCGGAAGCGCGCGCGGTGCTCGGCGAGGTTCACGCCGCGCCCGAGCAGCCGCAGGCCGAGGAAGAGCGCCTCGGCGCTCGCCCCGCGCTCGTCCAGCTCGTCGAGCATGACGACCGCGCTCCCCTCCCCTTCGACCAGGCGCGCGTAGGCGAGCGCGTCGCGCTCGTTCGACCAGCGCGCCAGCCTCCCGTCGAACGAGTGCGCGGAGCTGCCGAAGCCGAAGTAGGGCGCGCCCGTCCAGTACTTCATGTTGTGCCGCGACTCGCGCCCCGGCAGACAGAAGTTGGAAATCTCGTACTGCTCGTAGCCCTCCGCGCGCGTGCGCTCGGCCATCAGGCGGTACATCTCGGCGGCGAGGTCGGGGTCGGGCGCGCCGTAGTGCCCCTGCGCTATCTGGTCGGCGAGCGGCGTGCCCTCGTGGACTTCGAGCAGGTAGAGCGACAGGTGCTCGGGGCGCAGCCGCAGCGCCTCTTCGAGGTTGCGCCGCCACGCCGCGAGCGTCTGTCCGGGGAGGCCGGCGATGAGGTCGAAGCTGAGGTTGTCGAAGCCCGCGGCGCGCAGGGCGGCGAGCGTCCGGCGCGTGTCGTCGGCCGTGTGCGTGCGGCCGAGGCGGCGCAGCTCGCGGTCGTCGAAGGTCTGCGCGCCGAAGCTCGCACGGTTGACGCCCGCGCCGCGCAGCGCGCGCAGACCTTCAAGCGTCACCGTGCCGGGGTTCATCTCTAGCGTCACCTCGGCGCCCGCGTCCACGTCGAAGCGGCGCCGCACGGCTTCGAGCACGCGCGCGACCTGCGCGGGCGTCAGCAGCGAAGGCGTGCCGCCGCCGAAGTAGACGGTGTCAACTTCGGCGCGCGGCCCGGCGCGCTCGAACGCCCCGACCTCGCGTTCGAGCGCGGCCACGTACCGCTCGGCGAGCGCCCCCTCGTACGCGCCCGTGGCGAAGTCGCAGTAGGAGCAGCGCGAGCGGCAGAAGGGGACGTGAATGTAGATTCCTGCGCGACTCATGTTCGACGTTTGCCGCGCATTATAGCACGCGCGCCGGCGGCCGCCTGACCGCGCGCGTCACACGGCGGACGGCGCCGGGGATATCTGCGCCAGGACGCGCCGCGCGTGGGCCGAGACGACGGGTTAAAGGAAGAGGCGCGCGAGTTGTGGCTCGCGCGCCTCTTTTTTTTCAGAACCGGAATTCAGAACCCGCGTGTCGAAGGATGAAGGCGCCGCCGGCCGCCGTTTCTTCAGCCTTCAGCCTTCAGCCTCGCGTCTTCAACTTCGAGCCTTCAGCCTCACGCCTTCATCCTTCATTCTTCCGCTTTCACCGCCCCGTCTTACTTCTTCTCCAGCCGGCGCAGGCTGCCTTCGCCGCTGACCTTGCGGCGGCCGACGGCGGCGACGCGCTCGACCTCGTCGAAGGCGCGCAGCAGGTTGCCGCCGAGTACCTTCAGCACGTCGCGCTCGGAGTAGCCGCGGCGCAGAAGCTCGTAGGTGATGTTCGGCAAATCGGAGACGTCGCGGACGCCCTCGGGCAGGTTGGGCACGCCGTCGAAGTCCGAGCCGATGCCGACGTGGTCCACGCCCGCCACCTTCGCGATGTGGTCAATGTGGTCCACGAGGACGGAGAGCGTCGTGTTCGGGAGCGGGTTGGCGGCGTTGAGCTTCTGCAACTCCTCTTCGAGCCGCTTGGGGTCGTCCCTGAACTGCTCCCTGAGCGCGTCGCGCTGCGGCCTCAGACGCTGGTCGCGCTCCAGCCCCGCGGCGCGCACCCTCTCGTCGAGGAAGACCGGGTAGAAGTTGACCATCACGACGCCGCCGTTCCGCGCGATGCGCCGCAGCAGTTCGTCGGGCACGTTCCGCTTGTGGTTCGAGATGGAGCGCGCCGACGAGTGCGAGGCGATGACCGGCGCCTTCGAGGCGTCGAGCACGTCCGACATCGTCTCGTCCGAGACGTGCGAGACGTCCACGAACATCCCCAGGCGGTTCATCTCGCGCACGACCTCCACGCCGAACTCCGAGAGCCCGCCGTGCCGCGGCGCGTCGCAGCAGGCGTCGGCCCAGTCGTTGGTGTTGTTGTGCGTGAGCGTCATGTAGCGCACGCCCAGGCGGTAGAACTCGCGCAGCGCGGAGAGCGAGTTCTCGATGGCGTGGCCGCCCTCGATGCCCATCAGCACGCCGACCTTCCCGGCCTTCTTCGCGCGCCTGACGTCGGCCGCGGAGGTCGCCAGCATGAGGGCGTCCGGGTGCTTCTCGGCCGCGCGGTAGCTGGCGTCAATCAGGTCGAGCGCGCGCCGCGCCGACCCGCCGCGCGTCGCGTAGTTCTGCGCGCCCCACGCCGGCGTCGCGTACTCGCGGTCAACGTAGATGGAGAAGAAGACGCCCGTCAGCCCCGACTGCTTCAAGCGCGGAATGTCCGTGTGATACTTCCCCGCCGAGGGCGTCCCGAGGTCGTAGTCCTCGTCAACCATGATGGTCGGGATGTCGTTGTGGCCGTCCACGATGACGGCCTTCCTGTGCAGCGCCGTCGCCTTCTTCCACAGGCGCTCGTCCCTCTGCGGCGTCGCGCCCGCCTGCTGCTGCGGCGGCGCAGGCGACGGCCGGGGGGCCGCCTGCGCCCGCGGCGGCTGCGTCGCCGGCGCCTTCCCCGCCGCCCCCGCCAGAGCCGACGCCGCCGCCACGCAGGCGACGACGAACACGAACACACCGACGCGAAGAGTCCTCTTCATCTAATCTTCCCTACTTTTTTTGTCAGAGATTACCGGCCGGAGAGCGTGCGGATTATAAAGCGGCGCCCGTGCGTTTGTCCCGCGGCGGAGGCGTCCCGGGGCGCGGTCAACGCCCTCCCGAAGCGCCCCGCGCGCGCCGACCGAAGCGCCTTGCGCGCGGCGTCAGCCGGCGGGCTGCGCGAGCGCCTCGCCTCGCCTATCAGCATGGCCGCCAACTCGCAGTCCCTCCGCTCGTCGCCGCGCCTGTACCGGCTGTCGTCGTCGTTGTTGACGAGCAGCGCCCCGGCCTCGACGCCGGAGCCGACCGCCCTGACAGGCAGGCTGTAGATGCAGCGCCCCGTCCGGCTGCGGTGGATGTCGAGCGAGCCCTCGTTGAGCAGCACGACCCACCTGTCGCGTCCTGCGACTGCGGGATGAGCCCGCGCCTCGGCGCCGCGACCTCCGCGGGGCCGAAGCTACACCCGGAGGGCGGCTCGCGCCGCCTCGCCGGCGGCGGCTTCAACATCGGCTCCCAGCACTTACGGTCGGACATCGGCTCGCCCCCTGTGGCGGCGCGAAAAGTCGTCAGGCGGCGGCGCGGCGCGCGCGCCGCGCCGCCGCCCTCGCTTCAACGCTTATTCCTTCCAGATGCCGAGCGCGCGCAGGGTGGCGGCGCGCCGATCCGCGAGCGCGACCTTGGCGGGGCCGTTGACCTTGGCGGTCACGCCTTCGACGTCGCCGCGGTCGGCGAGCGGCGAGCAGCCGCGCGCGTCCCAGAAGGCGAAGGCGATGCGGGCGGCCGGCTCGGGCTCGCGCGCCAGCTCGGGGTTGGCCTCGATGTCTATGCCGACGATGCCCCCGACCTCCCTGTAGTTCGAGCGGCCGGTGAGCTGCTTGTAGCCGGAGCCCCTGTAGCGCCAGCCGTCGCCGCTGGCCTCGTTGCCGTTGCCGAGGCGGTTGGAGTAGACGCGGTTGGCGATGGCCTCCGGCCCCCGCCGGATGAGGGCGCGCGCGTCCTCGGCGCCGCGCACCGCCGAGAAGAGCGCGTCGAGCCGCGCCGGGTTCCTGTAGTTCATGTTCTCGACCATGCTGGTGAAGCCGCCCGTCTCGACGAAGATTTGGCCCATGAAGTGGCAGAGCCGGCGCGCGGTCGTCACCGTGCTGCCCAGCCGCGCGGCCTCCAGCGCGCGCGCGTGAACCTCGGGCTCTCTGATTCTGGGGGCGAATCTGCGAAGCGTGTCTGTCGTGATCATCTGATTCTCCTGAAGGGTGTGTAAGGTTAGGGGAACGTCCGCGCCTCCGGCGTCGCCGCCGGCGCGTGACAGTGATAGAGACTCGGCGCCGCGGGCGTGCGGCGCGAAGGCGAAGCCTTGAAGGGAGGCCGGGCCGGCGGCGCGTCGGGACAGTCACCGGGGCGGGCTTGAGTTACACGGGCGGCGGGCTCTGCCTGCCGGCGCCGGGCTTCGGACGCCCGCGCGAGCCGCGGCGGGCGACGCGGGGCCCGGCGGGGCGCACGCCGCCGGCGCGAGCCCGACCCCGAATGCTCTCATCGTGAAGCCTCCGGCTTTCGTGCGCGGGGAGAGTATGACAGCGCCCGGCGGCGAGTCAATAGCCGCGTCTCACCTGACGGTGAGCGGGAAGGCGATGAACGAAAGCGCGAAGACGAGCAGCGTGGCGGCCGCCACGGCGAGGCGCGCCGGGCCGAGCGCGTCGCCCTCGTCGAGCGGCTGTGGGTGCGGCAGCCGCAGCATGACGAACAGCAGGACGACGTAGAGGAAGCCGCTCGGGACGCCGTGCCACAGCCAGCCGAGCGGGGCGAGCGCGAGCATCGAGAGGAAGGCGAGGCGGCCCGCGTGCTTGTGCGCGCGGCGGCCGCAGACGGCGTAGACGGCGTGCCCGCCGTCGAGCTGCCCGACGGGCAGCAGGTTCAGGCTCGTCACCAGCAGCCCTATCCACGCCGCGAAGTAGAACGGGTTGGGCGCGATGCC
>DASVUF010000045.1:0-26144 GCA_036387195.1 Pyrinomonadaceae bacterium
CGCCGCCGGGACGACGCGGTTGTAGAGCCCGCAGGCCAGAGCCTCCTCGGCCGTGATGAAGTCGCCCGTGTAGAGCAGCTCGGTCGCTTTGGCGAGCCCGACGAGGCGCGGCAGGAGGTGCGCCGCGCCCATGTCGGCGCCCGACAGCCCGACCTTCACGAAGAGGAAGGCGATGCGCGCCTCCGCCGAGGCGACGCGCAGGTCGGAGGCGAGCGCGATGCAGGCGCCCGCGCCGGCGGTCGTGCCGTTCAGCGAGGCGACGACCGGCTTGCGCAGCCGGCGGATGTTGCGCACCAGCTCGCACGTCAGGCGCGTGAACTCCAGCAGCCCCTCGGCGTCGCGCGACTGCAACTCGCCGATGATGTCGCGCACGTCGCCGCCCGAGCAGAAGGCGCGCCCCGCGCCCGTGATGACGACCGCGCGCGCCTCGTCCTCGTGTTGCAGCGCGGCGAACGCGTCGGTCAGCTCGCGGTAGACCTCGAACGTCAGCGCGTTCAGGCGCTCCGGCCGGTTCAGCGTGATCTGCGCCACGCCCTCGCGCACTTCGTAGAGGAAACTTTTCGGCTCGATCATGGTTTCAGAGTGGGGCGCCGCGGCGGCGCCGGCGAGAGTCTTCCGAATCGTCCGAGGCTCGCGGGCCGCCTCCACAAAGGCAGACGGCTAACGGCAGACGGCTAACAGCCGGCAGCTGACAGCCGGCGGCCGGCGGCTAAAGCACGGCGGTGGCCTCTATCTCGACCTTGGCGCCGTCTTCGAGCAGACCCTTGACCTCGACGAGCGCCATGGCGGGGTAGTGGCGGCCCATCAGCGCGCGCCAGCGCTCGCCTATCTCTTTGGTGCGCGCCTGGTACTCGCGCTTGTCCGTGACGTAGACGACCAGGCGCGCCACGCCGCCCGGCGCGCCGCCCGCCTCCAGCACGACCGCCAGCACGTTGCGCAGCGCGCGGTCGAACTGCTCGACGAAGTCGTCGCCGACGAGCCGCTGCTCCTCGTCCCACCCTATCTGCCCCGCGACGAAGAGCAGCCGAGGCCCCGGGCCGGTCAACTGCCCGTTCGAGTACCCGCGCGGACGCCCGAGCGATTGAGGGTTGATTGGCTTCATAGGAAGTAGGCGGCGGCCCGCGGACGGCGGTCCGTGGAAAGCCTTCGCCGCCGGCCGCTCAAAACATCACCGTCCCGCCGTCCACGTTGATGGCCTGGCCCGTGATGCCGCGGCCGTCGTCCGAGGCGAGGAGCAGGGCGAGGGCGGCGACCTCCTCGGGGGTGACGAGGCGGCGCTGCGGGCTCATGGCCTTGATGGCTTCGAGCGAGTCGGAGGCCGAGCGCCCCGTCCGCGCGCGGATGTTCTCGACCGCGCGCGCCGTCATGTCCGTGTCCACGTAGCCGGGGCAGACGGCGTTGACCGTCACGCCCGTCCGCGCCACCTCCGCCGCCACCGAGCGCGTCAGCCCGAGCACGCCGTGCTTCGACGCCGTGTAGGCCGCGACGTAGGGCGCGCCCGTCTTGCCCGCCACCGAGGCGACGTTGACGACGCGCCCCCACCCGCGCGCCACCATCGAGGGCAGCGCCTCCCTCATGCAGTGGAACGTGCCCGTCAGGTTGATGTCCAGGTGGCGGCGCCAGAACTCGTCGGTCGTCTCGGCGAACTTCGAGCTGTCGGCGACGCCGGCGTTGTTGACCAGCACGTCCGGGCCGCCGCCGCCGAAGAACTCCGCCGCGGCGCTGAAGGCGCCCGCGACCGAGCGCGCGTCGGCCACGTCGCAGGCGGCGTGCGCCGCCGTCGCCCCGCCCGCCTCGGCGCGAACCTCGGCCGCGACGCGCTCGACCTCGCCGGCCGTGCGCGAGACGACGAAGACGCGCGCCCCCTCGCGCGCGAAGAGGAGCGCCACCGCGCGCCCGATGCCGCGCCCGCCGCCCGTGATGAAGGCCGTCCTGCCAGAGAGTTTCATAAGCGAGCCCAGAGTGTATCTCAACTCCCGCCCGCGAGTGGAGCGCGCAGGCGGCCGGCCGCCGCCGGGGCCGCGGCGTTTGAAGATTTCAACTTTGAAATCTGAAGCGCCGGCGCGGGGGCGAAAATTTTTTACGCGGGGTGATCCCTCGCGCGCGAGCCTCACGCGTTAGGGGCAGAGGACATTCGGAGGGCGCGCCGCGTCGGCCTCCCTCAGCCGCCCGCGCGCCCTGAGCCCATCACCAACAGCCACAGAAAGGCGTCTCGAAAATGAAACTGCCCAGGATAGCTTCCGCCGTGATTCTCGCCGCGGCGGCCGCCGCCGCCTCGCTCACCCCGACAGCCGCCGCCAAGCAGCCGCGCCCCTACGGGGACGTTCAAGTCCTGGCCACGTTCCCGACGCCGCCTGGCTTCCCCGAGGGCATCGCCGTCAAGGGCAACAAGGTTTACGTCTCGGGCCCTGCGCGCTTCGGCACGGCCGGCGCCGGCCCCTCGACGGTCGTGGCCTTCAACCGCGACACCGGCGCGCCCGAAGCCACCTACACGACGCAGGGCGAGGCGCTCGAATTCGAGCACGCCAACTCCTGCATCGCCTTCGACGGCCAGGGCCGTCTCTACGTCCTGAACACGCAGCTCGGGCTCTACCGCGTGGACACGGGCTCGGGGCGGCAGGAGTCCTACTCGTCGCCGTTCCCCGACCTGCCCGCGTGCGACGGAGCCAACGCGCCCTGCTCACCGACCCTCTTCGACGCGCCCTCGCTGCCGAACGACATCGCGTTCGACGAGGACGGCGCCGCCTACGTGACCGACTCGATGCAGGCGACCATCTGGCGCGTCGCGCCGGGCGGCGGCGCCCCGCAGGTCTGGTTCCAGGACGCGCGCCTCGGCACGGTCCCCGGCGGCGTCGGCGCCAACGGCATCCGCCTGAGCCCCGACCGCTCGAAGGCTTACGTGGCCGTCTCGATTGACACGACCGGCCGGGGCTTCGTCTACACGCTGCCGCTGGTCGCGCAGCCGCAGGCGTCCGACCTCGCCGTCTTCAAGGCGTTCGCGCCGGCCGACCTGCCCGACGGCATCGCCTTCGGCAAGTCCGGCAACCTCTACGTCGCCGTCGCCACGCCGGGCCTCTCGGGCGTCATCGTCCTCGATTCTTCGGGGGCGGAGGTCGGCCGGTTAGGCAACGCCGCGCCGGGCGCCGTCTTCCCGTACGACTCGCCGGCGAACATCGCCTTCGACGGCCACGGCTCGCTGGTCATCACCAACCACGCCTTCGCCACGATGATCCCGTCGAACTTCACCGTGCTCGACGTCTACGTGGGCGACAAGGGCTCGCCGCTGTCGAAGCCCGACCTGCCGTAGCCGGCGCCTCTTGAGTTTGAAGCACAGGCCGCTTCAACGCGGAGGGGGCGCGGGGGTGATGTGAAAGTTACATCGACCCCCGCGCCCCCCTCCGCGTCGGAGCGCGCGGCGCAAGGCCGTCAGGAGACTTTCTTCTCGGCGCGCGGCGCGCGGCGTTCGAGGAAGGCGCGCACGCGCTCGCGCGCCTCGCGCGACTGGAAGCACTGGAGCTGCGCCTCCGTCTCGTACTGGAGCATCCGCTCCAGACTCTCCTGCTCGCTCAGGTAGACGGCGCGCTTGGCCGCGGCGACCGAGGCGTGCGGCGCCGTGCGCAGGCGCTCGGCCAGCCGCCGCGTCTCGGCGGCCAGCTCCGCGTCCGGCACGACGCGGTTGACGAGCCCCAGCTCGTACGCGCGCCGCGCGTCCACGGCGTCGCCGAGGAAGAACATCTCGCAGGCGACGTTGGGGGGCACGGCGCGCGGCAGGAAGAACGAGCCGCCCCAGTCCGGGTGCAGCCCGACCTTGACGAACGACTGGCTGAAGGTCGCCGACTCGGCCGCCAGGCGGATGTCGGAGGCGAGCACGAGGTTGAAGCCCGCGCCGTAGGCCGGGCCGTTGACGGCCGCCACCACGGGCTTGAGCATCTGCCGCATGGCGGTCAGCACGCGGCGGCCGGCGCCGAGCAGCCGCTTGAACTCCTCGACCTCGCCGCGCTCCATCAGCTCGCTCATGCGCGCCACGTCCGCCCCGGTCGAGAAGGCGCGCCCCGCGCCCGTCAGGACGACGACGCGCACCTCCGGGTCGCTCGCCGCGCGCTCCAGCGCCTCGGCCAGGTCGCGCCGCATGTGCCCCGCGAACGCGTTCAGCTTCTCCGGGCGGTTCAGCGTGATGGTCACGACCCCGACGTCGTGTTCGACCTTGATGTTTTCGTACATGGGTGGTCTTCGGCTTTCAGTTTTCAACTCTCGGCCGGCCGCCGGGGCCGAAAACCGAGAGCTGAAGACCGAGAGCTACTTTCCTTTGAAGACGGGCTTGCGCTTCTCGACGTAGGCGCTCATGCCTTCGCGCGCGTCCTCGGACTGGAAGAGCTGTTGCTGGAGTTCGCGTTCGAGTGCGAGGCCGGACTCGAAGGGGATTTCGGCGCCGGACTGGACGCTGCGCTTGATGCGGCCGACGGCCATCGCCGCCTTGTCGGGCGCGGCGAAGCGGCGCGCGTAGGCCACGGCCTGCTCGCGGAAGGCGTCGGCCGTCTCGGCCTCGAAGACGTGGCTGACGAGCCCCAGCTCCGCCCCGCGCTCGAAGTCGAACAGCTCGCCCGAGGCCATCAGCTCTATCGCGCGCGACTTGCCGACGACGCGCGCCAGCCGCTGCGTCCCGCCCGTGCCGGGCAGCACGCCCAGGCTTACTTCGGGCAGCCCCATCTTGCCGGCGCCCTTGCGCGCGACGCGCAGGTCGGCGGCCAGTGCCACTTCCAGCCCGCCGCCGACGCAGTGGCCGTTGACGGCCGCGATGACGAGCTTGGGCGTCTGCTCCAGCCGCGAGAGCGTCTCGTTGGCGTGGAGGCAGAAGTAGTACTTGAAGGTCGGCGTGACCTCCGTCAGCATCTTGATGTTGGCGCCCGCGCAGAAGAACTTCTCGCCCGCGCCCGTGATGACGACGACGTGGACGCCCTCGTCCATCCGCGCCTCCAGGACGGCGCGGTCGAGCTGGCGCATCATTTCGTAAGAGTAGGTGTTCGCCGGCGGGTCGTTGAGCGTCAGGACGGCCACGCCGTCGCGCGCCTCGTACCGGACGAGTTCGGCCGCCGCGCCGGGCGACGCCGCCGCGGTCTTAGCTTCGGCTTCTGCCATAGACTTTTGACTCCGTTAAGGGATGAATGTTTAGTGCGGACGTAGTTCGACGCAATGATGGCGGCCGCGGGCGGGCGAGTCAAGCGCGCTTGACAGCGCGGGCCGCCGCCGCTTAGGTTGTGGGCGTACCCGCCAGCCCGTGGAGGCGCATCCGTTCTGGTGAGCGGCGCGGTCTTCAAAACCGTCCGCGCGCCTGTGAGAGCAGGCGTGGGTGGGTTCGATTCCCACACGCCTCCGCCAAAAGTTCAGGACGAGGGATGAGCGCCGCGGGCCCTGCGCGAGGGCCCGCGGCGCCCGCCGGCGCGCCCTCGCCCCTCAGCCTCAGTCCTTCATCATCCAAATGAAAGAGTGGATAGCGTTGAACATGACGCCGGGCGTGGGGCCGCGCGCGGCCGCGCGCCTGCTGGAGAGGTTCGGGTCGGCCGAGGGCGTCTTCGGCGCGCTGCGGTCCGAGCTGGAGCGTTTGCGGCTGAGGCCGGAGGCGGTCGAGTCCATCACGCTGCGCGACCGGATGGGGGCCGCCGAGGCCGAACTCGGCCGCGTGCGCGCGATGGGGGGCGCGGAGGTGCTCGCCCTGGACGACGGCGCGTACCCGCAACTGCTGCGCGAGATAGCCGACCCGCCGGTGACGCTCTACGTGCGCGGCGCGTGGCGCGAGTGTCTGGAGGCGCCGTGCGCGGGCGTCGTCGGCTCGCGGCGCTGCTCGGCCTACGGGCAGAACGTGGCGCAGTCGCTCGCGCGCGAGCTGGCCGCGCGCGGCGTGACCATCGTCTCGGGGCTCGCGCGCGGCATAGACGCCGCCGCGCACCGCGGCGCGCTCGAAGCCGGCGGGCGCACGGCGGCCGTGCTCGGGACCGGGCTCGACGAGGTCTACCCGCGCGACCACCGCCGGCTCGCCGAAGAGATTCTCGGGCGCGGCGGCGCGCTCGTCACGCAGTTCCCGCTCGGGACGCCGCCCGTCGCCGAGAACTTCCCGTACCGCAACCGCATCATCAGCGGGCTGAGCCTGGGGGTGGTCGTCGTCGAGGCTTCCGAGAACTCGGGCTCGCTCATCACGGCGCGGCTCGCGCTCGAACAGGGGCGCGAGGTCTTCGCCGTGCCGGGCAACATCACCTCGCGCAACTCCTTCGGGACGAACTACCTCATCAAGGGCGCCGGCGCCAAGCTCATCCAGACGTGGCAGGACGTGGTCGCCGAGTTCCCGCCCGAGACGGCCGCCGCCATCCTCCCGCCCGAGCCGAAGAGAAGGTCGGCGCGTCGCGTCGAAGGCTCCGAACCCCCGGGCCTCTCCGAGCCCGAGCGCGCCGTCCTCAAACTCATCGGGACGGACGAGCCCGCGCACGTTGACGCGCTGGCCGAAGGCAGCGCGCTCGCCGTCGCGGAGCTGTCGGCCGTCCTGCTCGGGCTTGAGATGCGCGACCTCGTCAGGCAACTCCCCGGCCGCTGCTACGTCAGGAGGCTGTAGAAGACGCCGCGCGGGGGCGCGCATTTGCGCGCGCTGCTTTATAATGCGCCGAACCGCAGACGGGGCTTTGGCCCGCACTCCGACGCAGAGAAGGGGGCAGGGGGATTTGAGCACAGACGCCGGTTCGGTCAGGGTCAACATCTTCAACCAGAGCTACAGCCTCCGCGCGGCGAGCGGCGACGGCGAGCACGTCCTGCGCGTCGCGCGGCTGGTGGACGAGCGGATGCGCGCCGTCGCCGACGGCCTCGCCGTCCACGACGTGGCGAAGGTCGCCGTGCTGACGGCGCTCAACCTCGCCGACGAGCTTGAGGGCTTGCGCGGCTTCTACGAGACGGAGCTGCGCGGGATGCTCGAACGCGCGCGCGCCGAGGAGGAAGAGGAGCGCGCCGCCGTTGCCGCCGAGGCCGAAGCGGCCGTTTCGGAAGCCGCCCGGACGGAGGCGGCCGGGCCGCACGCCGCCGAAGCCGGGGCCGCCGCCGTCGAGCCCGCGGCGGCCGACGACGAGCCGCACGCCGTCGGGGCCGAGCCGGCGCAGGAGGAGCCCTCCTGGTTCGAGGCCATCTTCGACACGGACGCCCCGCCGTCGAAGACGGGCGAGGAGCGTCTGAGCAGTCAGGTCACTTCGCGCCTCCGCAGCCAGGTCTCCGCGCGCCTGCGCCGCCTGCGCCAGCCCTCGCCCGCCAACTCCATCACCGAAGACGAAGGGTGAGGCCGGAAGGGCGAACGATGAAGGGACGGCCGACGGCGCTTCCTTCATCCGCCCGCCGCCGCCCTCCGCGCGGGGCGCGTCGAGCCTTCGCGCGGGGGCGTTGACAGCCCCGCCTTCATCCCTCATCCTTCCGCCTTCACCCTCCAAGGGAACCCCGCGCAAGACAGGCGCCGGCCGCCGTTCATACTTCGAGCCGGTGGGTTAGACAAAGAAGTTCTTCCAGAGAGAAAAGGAGCTTGCCCGATGAGACTCTTCAGACCCTCCGCGGCGCTGGCGCTGCTGTTGCTGCTGGCCGCCGCCGCGTCCCCCGCCTTCGCCGACATCGCGCTGCCGGACCGCCCGAGGGCCAACCGCGACAGAGAGGTCAGGCGCGACCTGCCCTACTCGCGTTTGACCATCGAGCGCGTCGAGGGGCTGCGCGAGGCGCGCTTGCAGATTCCGCGCTCGCAGCTCGACAGGATGAACGCGGCGGCCGGCGTCGAGGGCGGCGCGACGGGCGGCCTCTTCGGGTCGGCGGGCGCGGTCGTCGGCGGCCTGTTCCTCTCGCTGGCCGTGGCGCTGACGGGGCTGCTGCTCCTGCGCTCGCGCCGCGGGGTGCTGCGCGCGGGGCGGGCGGCCGCGGCGTTGCTCGGCTGCGCGTGTACGGCCGCGCTGGCGGCGGTCGCGGCCTACGCCAACGTGGCGCCGCCGCCCGAGCTGCGGGCGCAGGACCCCGGCACGCTCATCAGGGCCGCGTCGGGCGGGACGCTCAGCGGCGCCATCCGCATCGAGGTCGTCGAGGACGGCGCGGAGCTGAAGCTGCTCGTCCCGGCAAGGCCGCGGAAGGCCGGCGGCGAGGAGGAGGAGTAGAGGCGTGCAGAGCACGGCCGACATCGCGCCCCCTCTGAAGCGGCGCGGCGCGCGCGCCGGAGCGCTCGGCGCCGAAGCGCGCGGCCCCCACGCCGAAGCGCGCGGCCCCCACGCCGAAGCGCGCGGGCCCCACGTTGAAGCGCGCAGTCACGACGCCGAAGCGCGCGGGACTCACGCCGAAGCGCGCGGGCTCGGCGCCGAAGCGCGCGGGGCCGGGTCGGCGCGCGCGTTCGGCGCGGCTTGCGCGGGCGTGCTGGTCGGGGCGGCCGCGCTGGCGGGGCTCGCGCCGCTGTGGCTGTCGGTGGCGACGGTCTTCCTCTTCGCGGGGCCGCACAACTATGCGGAGCTGCGCTACTTCATCACGCGGCTGCCGGCGCGGCTCGGGCGCTCGCGCGGTTTCTTCGCGCTGGCGGCCGCGGGCGTCCTGGGGCTGACGGCCGCTTACGCCGCGCTCTCGCTGGCGCCGGGCGCGGCCGGCTGGGGCGAAGACGGGCTGCGCCTGTCGCTCGCGTTGTGGAACAGCGCGGCGGTGGCGTGGGTCGTGGCGCTGTTCGTCGTGCGCCGCCGGCAGACGCCGCGGCGCGAGTGGGCGTGGGCTTTGCCGGCGGGGTGCGCGCTGGTCGGCGTGTGCTGGCTGGCCCCGCAGGGGTTCGCGCTGGCGCTCGTCTACCTGCACCCGCTGGTGGCGCTGTGGTTCCTCGACCGGCAGTTGGCGCGGAGGCGGCGCGGCTGGCGGCGCGCTTACAGGGCGTGCCTGGCGCTGCTGCCTCTGGCGCTCGGCGCGCTGTGGTGTTGGGCGGCGTCGTCGCCGCCTCTGTTCGAAGACGGCGCCGTGGCCGAGCGCGTCGTCGGACACGCGGGCGCGGGAATCCTGACGGGCGTCTCGCCGCGCCTGCTCGTCTCGACGCACGTCTTTCTTGAGACGCTTCATTACGGCGTGTGGCTGGTGGGCGTGCCGCTGTCGGCGGGGACGGGGTTGCTGCCGTGGCGCGCCGCCGGCGTGCCGCTCGTCGCGCACAGGCGAGGGTGGCCGCGGCTCATCCGCGCGCTGCTGGCGGCGGGCGCGTTCGCCGTCGTCCTGCTGTGGCTCTGCTTCCTCGCCGACTACGCGACGACGCGCGACGTCTACTTCACGCTCGCGACGGCGCACGTGCTGGCCGAGGCGCCGTTCCTGCTCAGGCAGTAGACGACGGCCCGCGGAACCGTAGTCGGCGGCGCCCCGCGTCGGGGTCGCCGGCGAAGGCTTTTCCACCGACCACCGTCCGCCGACTGTCGCCTGCTTTCAGCCGATGAACGACGTAGACCTCTGGCGCTTCCTGCCGCTCGGCTACCTGTTCACGGTCGCCGTCGAGACGCCCGTCCTGCTGCTCGGCCTCTCGCCGCGCCACCCCTTCCGCCGGAGGCTGTTCGCCGGCCTCTGGCTCACGGCCTGCACGTACCCCGTCGTCGTCCTCGTCCTCCCGCCGCTCTTTCAGGGCTCGCCGCGCGCCCTCTACCTCGCCGCCGCCGAGACGTTCGCGCCCGCCGCCGAGTGCCTGCTCTTCCGGCTCGCCTTCGGGGGCGTCGCGGCCGAAGGCGGGGGCGTCCGCCCGCGCGACTTCGCGGCGGTCGTCGCCGCCAACCTGCTCTCCTTCCTGCTGGGCGAGGTCGCAGGGGCCTTCGACTGGTTCGGCCTGCTTCGCTGAGCCCGCGCGCGGGGGTAGAATGGCCTCACACCATTCAAAGGGCAAGGGGGAGGGAAGAGTGACGAGCCGTCTGTTTTCCGCGTTCAGCCTGCGGGGGCTTGAGTTCCGCAACCGCGTCTTCGTGTCGCCGATGTGCCAGTATTCGAGCCGCGACGGGCTGCCGAACGACTGGCACATGGTTCACCTCGGGAGCCGCGCCGTGGGCGGCGCCGGCCTCGTCTGCGTCGAGGCGACCGCCGTCTCGCCCGAGGGGCGCATCTCGCCCGGCGACACCGGCCTCTGGTCCGAAGAGCACGCGCGCGCCTTCGCGCCCATCGCCGCCTTCATCAAGTCGCAGGGCGCGCGCGCCGCCGTCCAGCTCGCGCACGCCGGCCGCAAGGCTTCGACCGCCGCGCCGTGGGACGGCGGCAAGCCTCTGGGCGAGGGGCAGGGCGGGTGGCCGACGCTCGCGCCGAGCGCCGTCGCCTTCGGCGACTGGCCCGCGCCGCGCGAGATGACGCGCGCCGACGTCGAGGCGGTCGTCGTCCAGTTCGCCGACGCCGCGCGGCGCGCGCTCGAAGCCGGCTTCGACCTCGTCGAGCTGCACATGGCGCACGGCTACCTGCTGCACGAGTTCCTCTCGCCGCTCTCGAACCGCCGCGCGGACGAGTTCGGCGGGAGCCTTGAGAACCGCGCGCGCCTGCCGCTGCTCGTCGCCGAGGCGGTGCGCGCGGTCTGGCCCGAAAGCCTGCCGCTCTTCGCGCGCATCTCCGCGACCGACTGGGTCGAAGGCGGCTGGGACCTGGAACAGTCCGTCCGATTTTCGCGCTGGCTCGGGGAGCGCGGCGTTGACCTCGTGGACTGCTCGACGGGCGGGCTCGTCCCCGGCGCGCGCATCCCCGTCGCGCCCGGCTATCAGGTCCCTTTCGCCGAGACGATACGCCGCGAGGCGGGCGTCGCCACCGGCGCCGTCGGCCTCATCACCGAGCCCGAGCAGGCCGAAGAGATAATCGCCGAAGGGCGTGCCGACGTCGTCTTCCTCGCGCGCGCCGAGCTGCGCGACCCCTACTGGCCGCTCCACGCCGCCCGCCTGCTCGGGGCCGAGGCCCCCTGGCCCGTCCAGTACGGCCGCGCCGCCGGCTAAGGCTCAGATAAAGATGGGGAGGCCCGGGCGACAGACGCGTCGCCCGGGCCTCCCTGTCTTTCGCGGCCGCTTTACGGGCCGGCTTAAGGCACGCCTCCGCGCCCCTTTCAGCGCCAGCCGACCGAGCCGCGGACGGATTCGACGAGCCGCGCGGGGTCGTAGCCGAAGCCGTCCTTGAAGACGAGTTCGACGCGCTCGATGTCTTTGATGTCGGCCGACGGGTCGCCGCGCAGCACGACGAGGTCGGCGAGCTTGCCCGGGGCGATGGAGCCGACGCGCCCGGCCTCGCCGAGATACTCGGCGGCGTTGAGCGTCGCGATGCGGATGGCTTCGAGGGGCGTGAAGCCGGCCTCGACCAGGAGGATGAGCTGGCGCTGGCTGGCGAAGCCCGCGAGCGCGCCGCCGTTGCCGGTCGGGTCGGTGCCCGCCATCAGCCGGCCGCCGGCGCGCGCGAAGGCCAGCTCGAACTCCATCTCCTTCCTGAGCGCCGCGGCCCACGGCGAGTCCTTGCGCTCGGCGGCGCGGGCGCGCGAGGCGAGGTACTGCGTCCGCGCGTCGGCGGTCATCGCGTCGAGCACGCGCTGCTGGAGCGGCGGGCGGTCGGGGAGGAACGCCTCGAAGACGGCGAGCGTCGAGGTGACGGCCACCTTGCGCGCGACGAGGTCGCGAATCATCTCGCGGACGGGGGCCGAGCCGATGTCGAGCTTCGAGACGTGGGCGACCGTCTCGTTCTGCGGCGGGCAGACGTCGGGGCGCTTGCCGGGCAGAAACTCGGTGTCGGTCAGGATGCCGTGCTCCAGATTGTCAATGCCGAGCGCGGCGGCCTCGCGGAAGCCGACGGCGCACAGGTGCCCCGTCACCTTCAGCCCGCGCCCGTGCGCCTCCTCGACGGCCGCGCCCAGCTCGGCGCGGCTGATGTACATGTAGGCTTTAAAAGACGTGACGCCCTCGTCGGCCCACTGCGCGACCATGCGGCGCGCCGAGGCGGGGCCGTCGAGGACGCGGAACTGCGTGGCGAAGGCCCCGCGGCCGTCGAGGTAAGGGCCGGTGACGTGTATCCGGGGGCCGGGGATGCGCCCGGCGTCAATGAGCCGCTTGATGTTGAGGTCCGTGTAGGGCTCGACGCTCCCGGCGGTGCGCATCGTGGTGACGCCGCACCCGAGGTAGAGGCGCGGGAAGCTCCAGCCCATCTCGTTGAAGAGCGCGAGCCGCCCCGTCGGGTAGAACAGGTGCTCGTGCATCAGGACGAGGCCGGGGATGACCGTCCGCCCCGTCATGTCCAGCACCTTCGCGCCCTCGGGGACTTTCGCCGACGAGGAGGGGCCGACCGACGAAATCCGGCCCGCGGAGATGACGAGCGTCTGGTCGGCGCGCGCCGGCGCGCCCGTGCCGTCAACGACGCGGACGTGCGTGAGCGCGACCGCCGGCGCGTCCACGCTGACGAACTCGCGCGTCTCGCGCGACAGCTCCGCGGCCGCCTGCGCCCGCGCCGCGCGCGGCGGCGGCGGCGCAAGGAGCGACAGCAGGCAGAGTCCGAGCACGATTCTCTTCATCGCGTTCCTCCGTGTCGGGGGCGCGGCTCGCCGGCGCGGCGGCCGGCGGCTTCGTAAAAAGTCGGGGGCCGGGACATAATAGCAGCAACCGCCGGGGGAAGCGTTCTCCAACTTCAAAGGCTCGGGACGGAGGGAAGTGATGGGTCCGGGAAAGAGATTGTTGACGGTCGCGCTGTCGGCGCTGCTGGCGTGCGCGGCCGCGCCGGCGCCGGGCGCGCGCGCGCAGCGCACGCAGAAGCCGCCGCTGCACGGCCGCCACTGGATGGCGATTACGGGGAAGCCTCTGGCGGCGACGGCCGGCGCGATGGTCTTCCAGAAGGGCGGCAACGCCGTGGACGCCGCCTGCGCGATGATAGCCGCCACCTCGACGATGTGGGACACGCTCTCGTGGGGCGGCGAGACGCAGGCGCTCATCTACAACCCGAAGACGGGCAAGGTCGTCGGCGTCAACGCGCTCGGCGTCGCCCCGACGGGCGCGACCGCCGACTTCTATAAGGGGAAGGGGCTGAAGTACCCGCCCGAGTACGGCCCGCTCGCGGCCGTCACGCCGGGCACGCCGGGCGGCGTCATCACGATGCTCGCCGAGTTCGGCCGGCTCAGCCTGAAGGACGTGCTGGAGCCCTCCATCCAACTCGCCGACGGCTTCCCCATCGAGGCGCAGCTCGCCAACACCATCGAGCGCCAGAAGGCCGAAATCAGGAAGTGGCGCTACTCGCGCGCGGTGATGCTGCCGCACGCGGGCGAGAGCCGCGAGTCGCCGCGGCCGGGCGAGGTCTTCAAGCAGCCCGACCTCGCCGCGACGCTCCGCAAGCTGGTCGAGGCCGAGCAGCGCGCGCTCGCCGCCGGCAGGAGCCGCAAAGAGGCCATCTACGCCGCCTACGACCGCTTCTACAAGGGGGACATCGCGCAGGAGATAGCGCGCGGGACGCAGGAGGAGGGCGGGCTCATCACGGCGCAGGACCTCGCGAACTGGAAGGTCAGGCTGGAGGAGCCGGTCAAGACGGACTACCGCGGCGTCGAGGTCTACAAGCTGACGCACTGGACGCAGGGGCCGGCCATGCTCCAGGCGCTCAACATCCTTGAGAACTTCGACCTGAAGGGGATGGGCTTCAACAGCGCGCGCTACGTCCACACCATATATCAGGCGATGAGCATGGCCTTCGCCGACCGCGACTTCTACTACGGCGACCCGTACTCGCCGCCCGAGGAGCCCATCGCCGGCCTGCTCTCGAAGCAGTACGCGCGCCAGCGCGCCGCGCAGATGAACCAGCAGCGCAACGACCCCGATGTCGCGCCCGGCGACCCGTACCCCTTCCAGGGCGGGCAGGCGAACCCCTACAAGGGACTGCTTGAGAAGTGGAGCGCGCGCCCCGCGGCCGACCCTTCCACCCCGCCCGCGCCTTCGCACGACGCCCCGCGCCCGCGACGCCCCGCGCCGACGCCGACGCCGGCCCCGACCCCCCGGCCGTCAACTTCATTTCAGCCGGCGGCGCCCGCGACAACGTCCTCCGACGAAGACTTCAACCGCGCCTTCTACGCGGGCACCACCTCGGTCGAGGCGGCGGACGCCGAGGGCTGGGTCGTCTCCGTGACGCCGAGCGGCGGCTGGGTCCCCGCGGTCATCGCCGGGCGGACGGGGGTGGGCCTCAGCCAGCGCGCGCAGAGCTTCGTCACCGACCCGGCCGAGGGGCCCTTCAACGTCATCGAGCCGGGCAAATACCCGCGGGTCACGCTCACGCCGACGCTCGCGCTCCGCGACGGCAAGCCCTACCTCGCCTTCGCCGTGCAGGGCGGCGACAGCCAGGACCAGAACCTCCTCCAGTTCTTCCTCAACGTCGTCGAGTTCGGCATGACCGTGCAGGAGGCGACCGAGGCGCCCAACATCAACAGCTTCCAGATGCGCAGCTCCTTCGGCGCGCACGACACGCGGCCGGGGGGCGTGCTGCTCGCCGAGGCGATGCCCGGCTGGGTGCGCGCGGAGCTGCGCCGCATGGGCTACGAGCTGACGTTCGAGGAGCGCACCTCCGGCCCCATCACCGCCATCATGCTCGACCAGGCGCACGGCACCCTGTGGGGCGGCGCGAGCAACCACGGCGAGGACTACGGCATAGCCTGGTAGAGCGGGACGGAAGGGGGGGAAGGCTTGGCGGAGAAGATTCTGGTCGCGGGCGCGGGCGGCAGGCTCGGGGGGCGCCTGCTGGAGGAGCTGGCGGCGCGCGGCTACAAGGTGCGCGCGATGGTGACCGACCCCTGCACCATGCCGGGCGAAGAGCTGGACGTGTTCGCCTGCGACGCGCGCCGCCCCGAGTCGGTCGCGGGCGCGTGCGAGGGCGTCGGCGCGGTCGTCTCCGCCCTCGGCGCGAGCCTCGCGCTCCGCTACACGCCGCCCAACGCCGCCTACCGCGACGTTGACCTGGGCGCCAACCTGAACCTGCTGGAGGAGGCGCGCCGCGCGGGCGTCCGCCGCTTCGTCTACGTCTCGCTCTACGGGGCCGAGGCGATGCGCGGGCTCGAATACGTTGACGCGCACGAGGAGTTCGTCGCGGCGCTCCGCGCGAGCGGGCTCGGGCACGCGGTCGTCCGCCCGACCGGCTTCTTCTACGTCTTCGGCGAAGTCTTCAAGATGGCCTCGCGCGGCCGCGCCGTCGTCATCGGCGACGGCCGCGCCCGCACCAACCCCGTCCACGAGCGGGACGCGGCGCGCGCCTGCGCCGACGCGCTGGAGACGGGCGCGCCGGAGCTTGCCGTCGGCGGCCCCCGAACCTACACGCGGCGCGAGGTGGCCGAGCTGGCCTTCCGCGCGCTCGGCCGGCCGCCGAAGATTTCCAACGTCCCCGCGGGGCTCGTCCGCGCCCTCGCCGCGCCGGTCAAACTGTTCGACCGGAGGCTCCACGACCTGCTCCAATTCGGCGTCGCCGCCAGCACGACCGACCTCGTCGCCCCGGCGTACGGCTCCGCCGACCTCGCCGAATACTTCCAGTCACTGGCCGCCGGCGGCGCGGCTTAAATCGTTGATTTCACACGGGGAAAAAGGCCGGCCGCGGGCGAGCCGGGGCGAACCCCCGCGCATCTAAGCGGAGGTCGGGTTTGCATTTTGGCCCAAAACTTGAGAATAGTAGAAAAAGGTTAACAGACGCTCGCGCCCGGAGTTTTACGGCGGGGGGACGGCGCCGACAGACGTGCGGCGCGGCCGTTTTGAGGGGCGCGACTTTTAATAAAGGAAGAATTGATGACGAAGAATTTAGTAGTGGTCGAGTCGCCCGCCAAGGCCAAGACCATCGGAAAATATCTGGGCCCGGACTACCGCGTGATGGCCTCCATCGGCCACATCAAGGACCTGCCGTCGAAGGGGCTGGGCGTTGACGTCAACAACGATTTCGAGCCGACCTACGAGGTCATCCCCGACACCAAGAAGCGCAACAACCGCAAGGTCATCGCCGAGCTGAAGAGCGCCGCCAAGGAGGCCGAGTCCATCTACCTCGCCGCCGACCCCGACCGCGAGGGCGAGGCCATCTGCCAGCACCTGGCGGAGGAGATAGTCCCGAAGCGCCCGAAGAAGCCGCACTTCCGCGTGATGTTCAACGAAATCACGAAGCGCGCCGTGCAGGAGGCTTTCAAGGAGCCCAAGCAGATTGACGAGCACCTCGTCGCCGCGCAGCAGGCGCGCCGCGTGCTCGACCGCCTCGTCGGCTACAAAGTCTCGCCGCTGCTGTGCCGCACCATCGGCGGGCGCCTCTCGGCCGGCCGCGTCCAGTCGGTCGCCCTGCGCATGGTCGTCGAGCGCGAGCGCGAGATAGAGAAGTTCGTCAAGACCGAGTACTGGACGGTCGGCGCTAACCTCGCGTCGAAGCTCCCGCCCGCCTTCGACGCGCGGCTGTGGAAGGTCGGCGAGCAGACGGTCAAGACCTCGGGCTTCGACCAGGAGGTTAAGAAGACCGAGCTGCTCATCGGCGACGAGAAGACGGCGCACGCCATCGTCGAGGAGGCGGGGCGGCAGCAGTTCGTCGTCTCCGAGGTGACGACGAAGGAGCGGCGGCGCAACCCCGTCCCGGCCTTCATCACGTCGAAGCTCCAGCAGGAGGCTTCGCGCAAGCTCTCGTTCCCGGTCAAGAAGACCATGATGGTCGCGCAGAAGCTCTACGAGGGCGTCGAGGTCGGCTCCGAGGGCGCGGTCGGCCTCATCACCTACATGCGCACGGACTCGACCCGCGTCTCGGACACGGCGCTGGCCGAGGCGCGCGACTTCATCTCGGCGCAGTACGGCGCGGCCTACCTCCCCGAGAAGGCCGTCCACTACCGCTCGAAGAAGGACGCGCAGGACGCGCACGAGGCCATCCGCCCGACCGACGTGACGAAGACCCCCGACTCGGTGGCGCGCTTCCTCGACCGCGACGAGCTGAAGCTCTACCGGCTCATCTGGCAGCGCTTCGTCGCCTCGCAGATGAACCCGGCCGTCTTCGACCAGACGACCATCGACATCGAGGCGGGGCGCTTCCTCTTCCGCGCGACGGGCTCGGTGCTGAAGTTCGACGGCTTCCTCAAGGTCTACGAGGAGGGGCGCGACGAGAAGGCCGAGGAGGACGAGGAGGCCGCGCGCAAGCTGCCGCTCGTGGAGAAGGGCGAGAGCCTCAAGCTCAACGCCGTCACCCCCGAGCAGCACTTCACCGAGCCGCCGCCGCGCTACACCGAGGCGACGCTCGTCAAGGCGCTCGAAGAGAAGGGCATCGGCCGCCCCAGCACTTACGCGGCCATCATGACGACGATTCAGGACCGCGAGTACGTCGAGCGCGTCGAGGGGCGCTTCCACCCGACGGCGCTCGGGATGACGGTCAACGACCTGCTGGTCGAGGGCGGCTTTAACGACCTCTTCAACGAGTCGTACACGGCGCGGATGGAGGAGGAGCTTGACGAGATAGAAGAGGGCAAGCTGGCGTGGACGGTCGCGCTCTCCGAGTTCTACGAGAAGTTCGCGCGCGACCTGAAGACGTTCGAGGCTTACGTCAAGGGGCGCAAGCAGCAGGCCATCCCGACCGACGAGAAGTGCGAGAACTGCGGCTCGCCGATGGTCATCAAGCTCGGCCGCTTCGGCCAGTTCATGGCCTGCTCGAACTATCCCGAGTGCCGCACCACGCGCGAGGTGGCGAAGCCGCAGGCCGCCGGCGCCGCCGACGGCGACGGCGCCGAGGGCGGCGCGGACGGCGCCGCGGAGCCGGCCGCCGAGGAGACGTGCGAATTGTGCGGCAAGCCGATGGCGATGAAGCGCGGGCGCTTCGGGCCGTTCCTCGGCTGCTCGGGCTACCCCGAGTGCCGAAACATCCGCCGCGTCTCGAAGAAGACCGGCGCGGTCGCGCCCGCGCCCGTGCCCATCGAGGGCGAGACGTGCCCGGTTGACGGCGCGCAGCTCGTCCGCCGCCACGGCCCTTACGGCGAGTTCACGTCGTGCGCCAACTACCCCGGTTGCAAGTACATCAAGCGCGAGACGACCGGCGTCGCCTGCCCCCGCCCGGGCTGCAAGGGCGAGATCGTCGTCAAGAAGTCGAAGCGCGGGAAGTACTTCTACGGCTGCTCGGAGTACCCGAAGTGCGACACGGTCTACTGGGACAAGCCGGTGGCCACGCCGTGCCCCGAATGTAACGCGCCCTTCCTGCTTGAGAAGACGACCAAGAAGGGCACGACCCGCTCGTGCGCGCGCGAGGAGTGCGGCCACAAGGAGGACGTGCACGAGGCCGCCGCGCCCGCCCCGGCCCCGGGCCGCGAGGGACTCGCGGGCGGCGAGGGCCGCGTCGCCGGCTGAGACGGGCGGAAGACGAAAACGGACGGGGGGACGGGCCGCGCAAGGCGCCCGCCCTCCGTTTGTCTTTTCGCGCCCGACAATTTAAATTCCAGACACTTTTTAGAACCCGTCCCGACGGGCGCCGCGGGCCTTTTACGCCCGCGCCGAAGTCGAACGCCGTGACAGGAGAACGCCCCCGATGACCCCGAGACGCCCGAACGCGGCGGCGCTGCTCTGCGCGCTGCTGCTCCTTGCCCACGCGCCCGCGCGGGCGCGGCAGACGCCCGAGCCAGGCGACGACGCCACGCCGCCGACGCCCGCGGCGTCGCCGCGCAGGCAGGGCGCGCGCCCGACGCCGACGCCCGACCCCAACGACCCGGCCCAGCGCATACGCGACGAGGGGCTCAACCGCTCGCAGGTGATGCAGGTCATCAACCACCTGACCAACGTCGTCGGCCCGCGCCTGACCGGCTCGCCCGGCATGCGCCGCGCCAACGAGTGGACGCGCGACAAGCTCGCCGAGTGGGGCCTGCAGAACGCGAAGCTCGAACCGTGGGGCGAGTTCGGCCGCGGCTGGGTGCTCGAAGGCTTCACGGCCGCGGCGGTCGAGCCGCAGCCGTTTCCCCTCAACGCCTACCCGAAGGCCTGGTCGCCCGCCACCGCGGGGCCGCTCACGGCCGAGGTCGTCTACGTTGACGCGAAGGACGAGCAGGGCTTGCAGCGGTTCAAGGGTAGGCTGCGCGGCAAGATAGTCCTCAACGGCGCGGCGCGCGACCCCTCTGCGCACTTCGAGCCGGAGGGCACGCGCCGCACCGAGAAGGAGTTGCTCGAACTCGCCAACTCGCCCGACCCCGCGACGCAGCCGCCGCGCTCGCGCCAGACTTCGGAGATGCGCGCCTCGACGCGCTTCAACGCCGTCAAGCTCAACTTCTACCAGGAGGAGGGCGCGGCGCTCGTCGTTGACCCGAGCCGCGGCGACGGCGGCAACATCTTCGTCCAGCAGGCGCTGGTCCCGCAGGCGCTGCCCACAGACCCGCGGGCGCTCCAGGCGCTGCTCGAACGCGCGCCCGACGCCCCGCGCCAGGTGCGCGCGTGGGACAAGGCCGCGCCGCGCTTCGCGCCGCAGGTCGCCATGTCCGTCGAGCACTACAACCGCCTCGCGCGGCTGACCGAGGCCGGCGAGCGCGTCCGCGTCACCTTCCAGATAGCCGCGCGATACCTCGACACGGACCCGACCGGCTACAACACCGTCGCGGAGATTCCGGGGACCGACCTGAAGGACGAGGTCGTCATGCTCGGCGCGCATCTGGATTCGTGGCACGGCGGGACGGGGGCGACCGACAACGCCGCGGGCGTCGCCGTCGCGATGGAGGCCGTCCGCATCCTGAAGGCGCTGGGGCTTCAGCCGCGCCGCACCATCCGCGTCGCGCTGTGGGGCGGGGAGGAGCAGGGACTGCTCGGCTCGCGCGGCTACGTCGAGCGGCACTTCGGCAAGCTGGAGACGCCGCAGCCGACGCCGCGGCCGGCGCCGCCGGCCGCGGGCGCTAAGGAGCCGACGCCCGCCGCGACGCCCGCGCCCGCCGGCCGGCTCGTCACGCGGCCCGAGTACGAAAAGTTCTCCGCCTACTACAACCTCGACAACGGGACGGGGCGCATCCGCGGCGTCTACATGCAGGGCAACGAGGGCGTCCGCGCGCACTTCCGCCGCTGGCTCGCGCCCTTCGCAGACCTCGGCGCGCAGACGCTGACGCTCGCGAACACCAGCGGCACGGACCACCTCGCCTTCGACCAGATCGGCCTGCCCGGCTTCCAGTTCATACAGGACTCGGTCGAGTACAACACGCGCACGCACCACTCGACGCAGGACACGTACGAGCGCGTCCAGCCCGACGACGTCAAGCAGGCCGCCGTCATCATGGCCGCCTTCGTCTACCAGACCGCCATGCTCGACGAGCGCCTGCCGCGCAAGCCCGCGCCGGCCAGGTGAGGCGCGACGACGGGCGGCGGACGGTAGACCGCAGACGGAAGTGACGGCGGGCGGCGGACGACGGCCGTTGACGACGGCCGGAGCTTTTATCGTCCGCCGCCCGCCGCCCGGCTTTCATCGTGCGCCGCCCGCCGCCCGGCTTTTATCGTGCGCCGTCCGAAGTCGGTTCTTATCTTCCATCGTCTAACGCCCGCCGCCCGGGGCGAAACTTTTTCCGCGCCCGCGCGGTATACACACCCTCCCGCGGACGAGCCTTAAACGGCAGGCCGGACGGACGCCCAGCTTTTAGGAGAACCACGCCCAAGATGACGAGACCGAACGCCGCCGCCGCGCTGCTCCTCTGCGCGCTGCTCGCGCCGAACGCCGCGCCGCTGCGCGCGCGACAGCAGCCGACGCCGACGCCCGCCGCGACGCCCGCGGCCACCGCGCAGGCCGCGCCCACGCCCGACGCCGTCGAGCGCATCAAGGAGGAGGCGACCCGGCGCTCGCAGGTGATGCAGACGCTCCAACACCTGACCGACCGCATCGGCCCGCGCCTGACCGGCTCGCCCGCGCTCCGCCGCGCCAACGAGTGGACGCGCGACAAGCTCGCCGAGTGGGGCCTGCAGAACGCGAAGCTCGAACCGTGGGGGCCGTTCGGCCGCGGCTGGACGCTCAAGCGCTTCTCGGCCGAGGCGGTCGAGCCGCTGGCGTTCCCGCTGCTCGCCTACCCGCGCGCGTGGTCGCCGGGGCTCGACGCACCGCTCACGGCCGACCTCGTCGCCGTCGAGGCCAGGAACGAGGAGGAGTTGCAGAAGTACAGGGGGCAACTGCGCGGCAAGATGGTCCTCGCCGGCGCGGAGCGCGAGTCGCGGCCGCGCTTCGAGCCGCCGGCCACGCGCCTGACCGAGAAGCAACTGCTCGAACTAGCCGACGCGCCCGACCCCGCGCTGCTGCCGCGCCGCGCGCCGCGCCAGACCTCGCCCGAGGCCGCGGCGGCCGCGCGCTTCAGCGACCTCCGCACCAGGTTCTACTACGAAGAGGGCGTCGCGCTGCTCGTCGGCTCCAGCCCCGGGGGCGACGGCGGCACGTTGCAGTTCGTCCAGTCGGCCTCCGTCCCGCAGCCCTCCGACACGCCCTTCGACAAGCGCAAACTCCCCTGGGACGTGGACGCGCCCAAACTCATCCCGCAAATCGCGCTCTCGAACGACCACTACAACCGCCTCTCGCGCATGCTCCGGCAGGGCGAGCGCGTCCGCCTGAGCGTCAACCTCGAAGTCGAGTTCGACGACTCCGACCGGATGAGCTACAACACCGTGGCGGAGATTCCGGGGACCGACCTGAAGGACGAGGTCGTCATGCTCGGCGCGCACTTGGATTCGTGGCACACGGCGACGGGGGCGACCGACAACGCGGCCGGCGTCGCCATCATGATGGAGGCCGTCCGCATCCTGAAGGCGCTGGGGCTTCAGCCGCGCCGCACCGTCCGCGTCGCGCTGTGGGGCGGGGAGGAGCAGGGACTGCTCGGCTCGCGCTTCTACGTGCGCGAGCACTTCGGCCCGCTGCCCGCGCCGACGCCGTCCCCGGCCGGCGCGACCCCGCCCGACGCGGCGGCCGCGGCCGTCGCACGGCAGACCGGCCGCACGCCCCGCAAGCGCGACGCGCGCGAGGCCGCCGCCGGCGCTCCCGCGGCCTCGCCGACTCCCGCCGCCCCCTCGCCGACGCCGGCCGCGCCCGCGGCGGCCGCGCGCTTCAAGCCCGAGCACGAGAAACTGGCCGTCTACTTCAACGCCGACAGCGGCGCGGGCGCCATCCGCGGCGTCTACCTGCAAGGCAACGAGGCGCTGCGCGCGACCTTCCGCCGCTGGCTGCTGCCCTTCGCGCAGTTCAAGGTGGGGCAGACGACCTACACGGCCTCGACCGTCACCGCCGCCAACTCGGGCGGCTCGGACTTCCTCGCCTTCGACGCCGTGGGCCTGAACGGCATAGACTTCTTACAGGACGACCTCGAATACCCGACGCGCACGTGGCACTCCAACCAGGACACCTACGACCGCGCCGTCCCCGAAGACCTGATGCAGGCCGCCGCCGTCGTCGCCGCCTTCGTCTACAACGCAGCCGTGATGGACGGCCGACTGCCCCGCAAGCCCCTGCGGGGCGCAGACGGCAGGCCGTAAGCGGCGGCCGTTAGAAAACAGAAGGCGGCGCGTCCGAGTCGAACCGGACGCGCCGCCTTTTTACCTGCCGCTCTTTGCCTGCCGCTCTCTACCTGTCGCTCTTTACCTGCCGCTCTTTGCCTGCTGCTCTTTACCTGCCGCCTGCGGCCTACAGCCTGCCGCCTGCCGGCTGTCGTCTATCGCCTACTGTTCGGGGATGTGCGGCTGGAGCCCCGTGCCGCCCTCGTCGAAGGTGACGCCGGCGGCGGCCTCTTCGGGGAGGCGCTCCCAGCCGTCCGGCGTGTGGCGGAAGGTTTCGGCGTTGGCGGCGCGGAAGCCGGCGGCCTCGGCGTGCCAGACGCGGCGCTCGACCTGTATGTACGGGCGCTTGAGGCGGATGAGGTTGAAGGAGTTGGCCTCGCCGCGCCCCCGCGTCGAGGTGGCCGTGCCCGCCTGCACGTAGAGCGCGGAGTGGCCCTGAATCTTGTAACGCTCGGCGGTGCGCCCCGTCTGGCTGACGTGCAGGTGGCCTGCGAGCAGGAGGTCCGCGCCGCACGCCGCCAGCGCCTCCATCGCCGTCTGCGCGCGGCCGACTATCTCGCGCTCGTCTGCGCCCGCGGGCAGGTCGAACGGGTGGTGCGTGACGACCACCTTCAGCACGCCCGCCGGGTACGCGCACAGCCGCTCGCGCAGGCGCTCGACCTGCCGCTCGTTGACCCGGCCGTACTTGCGCGTCAGCGAGCGCGCCGTGTTGACGCCGGCGACGACCATCTCCTCGTCCTCGTATACGGGCTCGACCTCCTCCGAGATGTGCCGCCGCCACTTGTCGAGCGGCCGCGCGAAGCGCGAGTAGACGTCGTAGAGCGGCACGTCGTGGTTGCCGGGCACGACCACCTGCGGCTTCGGCAGGCGGTCGAGGAAGGCGCGCGCCTCCTCGAACTGCCCGGAGCGCGCCCTCTGCGTCAGGTCGCCCGAGACGACCACCAGCGACGGCTCGGCCTCGTTCACGGCCGCGACCAGGGGCTCGACGAGCCCCGCGTCAACGCGCCCGAAGTGCAGGTCTGACAGGTGGACTATCTTCTTCATGTCGGGCAGGCGGCGGGCGGCGGCCGACGGGGGGCGGCCGGGCCGCGCCTCTCGTCGTCGCGCGTCACACGCCGCCCGTCGCTCCTTTCGGGACTATGACCTTGAGCGCGCCGGGGCGGACGCGGTAGCGGAGCGGCGTCGTCATCACAGAGACTTCGCCGTCCGTGGCGACGTGGAGCCGCCTGGGGCGGCGCGTCTCGACCCAAATCTCCTCGGCGCTCAGCGCGTCGAAGTCCGCGGCCTGTTCGAGCCGCCCGGCCAGCGCGCTGAAGGCGAGCCGCAGCAGCCCCAGCCGCCCCGTCCTGTGCGCCACGTAGAGGCTCAGCCGGCCGGCGTCCACGCGCGCGCGCCCGCCGAGTTGCAGGCTCTCCATCCGGTACTCGTTGTTGCCGACGAAGACGAAGGGCGTCTTGCGCACGATGCGCCGGCCGTCGGCGTCGAGCCGGACGTGCAGGAAGGGGTAGCGGCGCAGGACGGCGAGCGAGGCGCGCGCGAAGGCCGACCACTTGCCGCTCCCCTCGCGCTCCTGCAACTTCTCGCGCCGCCGCACGATGCGCGGGTAGAGCCCGAGGCTCGAATTGTTGACGAAGACCTGGCCGTTGACCTCCCCCACGTCCACGCTCACCGCGCGCCCCTCGCAGACGTTGCGCGCCGCCTCTTCGAGCGCCAGCGGTATCCCCAAATCCTTCGCGAAGTGGTTGAGCGTCCCCAGCGGCAGCACGCCGAGCGGCGTCCCTGTCCCGGCCAGCGCCGCCGCGACCGACCCGACCGTGCCGTCGCCCCCGCCCGCGACCACCGCCCGCGCCCCGTCCGAGAGCGCGCGCCGCGCCAGCCCCGTCACGTCGTCAACGCCGGCGCGCGCGACCTGCACGCGCGCGCGCGCGCCGCACGCGTCGAAGGCGGCCTCGACCGCCCGCGCCGCCTCGCCGCCCTCCGAGCTTCCGGACGCGGCGTTGATGATGACCGCCAGGACCCCCTCCGGCGCCGCGCCCGAAGAGAGAACGGGCGGGCCGGCCGCTCCCGCGACCGCCCGCCCGCCCGAAAAGTTAAGGTTGGAGGCGGAAGTCTGAAGTGGGCGCCCGACAGCGTCTCCTTCATCCTTCATTCTTCCGCCTTCATTCTTCCGCCTTCGTTCAAGAGGCGCCGTAGCCTTCGGTGCCGCCCGCGGCCGCGCGGGCCGTCGTGCCCGCCGGGTCGGAGGTCGCGCCGCCGCCGCCCTGCGAGCCCGCGGCCGCGCCCGCGCCGCCGCCGGCCGAGTAGGCCGACTGCGAGGGCTGCGAGCCGGCCGCCGCAGGCCGCCCCGCGCCGCCGCCCTGCTGCTGCTGGCCGGAGAGGTCGAGGCCGATCATGTTCTTGACCTTGGCGAGCAGCGCCGGGACGACGACCGTGCGCGCCGTGCGCGAAAGCTCTTCGAGCGCGCGCTCGCCGAGCGTGGACAACTCGTCCTGGAGCCGGTCGTAAGCCTTCGTCTCCTTGAAGCGTTCGATGAGGCCGGGGCCCTTCGGCTCCTCCGGCTCCTCGGCCGCCCCCGAGGCGTGGGACGAGGAGGCGTAGGAGGCGAGCCCCTGCGCCTGCGGCGGCGGCGGCGCGCTCGACGCCTGGTAGCCGCTGCTGTAGGACGGGCGCGTCTCCGGCCCGACGTCCTCCTTGTGCTCGCCGCGGCCGAAGACCTCCGCGCTCTCGGTCGAGGCGTTCGTCTCGGGGCGCGAGGCCCGCTGGTATGCGCCGCCGAGCACGGGCTGCGCCGCGTAGGAGCGCTGCCCGGAGCCGGCGCCGGCGTCGCGCAGCCCGCGGTCGAAGCCGGCGTCAATGGCCGCGAAGCTCTCGTCCGCGTCGAAGTCCTCGTCGCCGTCGCCGCCGCCGCCCTTGAACGCGCCCGCCACCGTGTAGCCGACGAACGTGCCGACGGCGAAGGCCGTCAGCGTGAAGGGGAGCGTGTGGCGGCGGTACTGCTCGCGCCAGTCGAGCGTGTCGCTGATGTTCTCTCTCACCTGCTGGTACTGGTTCACAACCGTGTCCTTGATCTCCGTGACGGTCTGGGTAATGGATTCGCGCGCCTCTTCCATCCGGCGCTGAAGCTCCGCCTTGGTCGTGTCGGCGTCGGCTGACGTGTCGGTCGCGCGCTCCAGACCTACATTTCGCTCTTCAGCCATTGCTTGTCCTTTCTAATCTCCTCAAGAGACGTGGTCGGCGCCGGGTTGTAGGCCGCGAGCCGGTTCTTCATCATCAGGACGATGACGCCCCCGATGACGATGTAGAGGACGCCGGTGATGACGAAGCCGAGCCCGTAGCTGGTGGGCCCGAACCTCTCGGCCGCCGCCGCGTCGTTCGCGAACAGGTTCGAGATGAAGAACGCGATCGCGACGTTGACGAGCGCGAACCCGATGAGCGCCACCATCGCGCCGACGGCCATGAACGCCCCGTAGCGCGCGTAGAAGGAGGCGTCCTCCTTCAGCTCCACCTTGACGAGGCTGAGCTTGGTGTCGACGAGGCGCATCACGTCGTCGCCCAGCTTGCCCAGAAGCGTCGGCAGGTTCTCAAGGTCAATCCCCGCCGGCGCGGGCGCGTCGGCCCGCCTTCTCTCTACTTCGGCCATCGCTACCTCCCCCGAATGGTTCAAAGTTCAAAGTTGAAGTTCAATGT
>DASVUF010000046.1:0-18916 GCA_036387195.1 Pyrinomonadaceae bacterium
GTGGGGGGGGGGGGGGGGCCCGCGCGGGCCGCCCGCCCCCGCCTGTGCTAAACTCGCGCGCAAGGGCTTTCCTTTAAAGACACGCGCGACGGGAGGGGGACAGGCTGATGACTCTGCCGGGCTTCGCCACGACCGAGGGGACGGGCCGCTACCGCGAACGCTTCGCGGGGACGGCGGCCGAAGGACACTTCCGCTTCGAGCAGGACCTCTGGCTCTCGTCGGTCGGCGTGGGCACATACCTCGGCGACTGGGACGAGGTGACCGACCGCGCCTACGCCGGGGCGGTCACGCGCGCCGTCGAGCTGGGCGCCAACGTCATAGACACCGCCGCCAACTACCGCTTCCAGCGCAGCGAGCGCTCGGTCGGCGACGCGCTGCGGCGGCTGACCGAGGCCGGCTTCGCGCGCGACGAGGTGGTCGTCTGCACGAAGGGCGGCTACCTCCCGTTCGACTCGCAGCCGCCGGCCGGGCGCGACGGCGCGCGCCGCTACTTCGAGGAGACGTTCGTCAGGGCCGGCGTCGCCGAGGCGTCGGACGTCGTCGGCGGGAGCCACTGCATGACGCCGCGCTACCTGGCGCACCAGGTCGCGCAGTCGCTCGGAAACCTTGGGCTGGAGACGATTGACGTCTACTACGTCCACAACCCCGAGGCGCAGCTCCAGGCCGTCGGGCGCGACGAGTTCGACGCGCGGCTGCGCGACGCCTTCGCGCAGCTCGAGCGCGAGCGCGCCGAGGGGCGCGTGCGGCTCTACGGCGTGGCGACGTGGAACGGCTTCCGCGCCGAGTCGGGCTCGCGCGGCCACCACGGGCTCGAACGCATGTGCGAGCTGGCGCGCGAGGCGGGCGGCGACGGGCACGGCTTCCGCTTCGTCCAGCTCCCGGTCAACCTCGCCATGCCCGAGGCGCTGGTCGCCGAGAATCAGCCCTACCGCGGCGCGTCCGTCTCGCTGCTCGAAGCGGCCAAGGCGCTCGGCGTCACCGTCGTCGCCAGCGCCTCCATCCTGCAAGGCAAGGTCGCGCGCGACCTGCCCGAGCGCGTCCGCGAGCCGCTCGGCTCGCTCGCCACCGACGCGCAGACCGCCATCCAGTTCACGCGCTCGACGCCCGGCGTCACCACCGCGCTCGTCGGCATGAGCCGCGTCGAGCACGTCGAAGAGAACCTGCGGCTCGCGCGCGTCCCGCCCGCCACGGCCGACGACTACAGCCGCCTCTTCGCCGGGGGCGAATGATGAAGACGGTAGACGGTAGACGGCAGACGGCGCCCGGCGGCCGGCGGCCGCCCCGCGCCCGCGACGTTGGCGCCGGCGTCGCGCGGTTCGCCGGCGCAAGGGTTTTCCACCGGCTGCCGTTTACTGACTGCTGTCTGCCGTTTACCGGCTACTTAAGGGCTTCCCACAGGAGAGACTGATGGCGGAGAGTGAGATGAGGACGTTCGCTGAGTTCTGGCCCTTCTACGTGCGCGAGCACAGCCGGCCGGCGACGCGCGCGCTGCACGCGGCGGGGACGCTGGCGGGCACGGCGCTCCTCGTCGGGCTGGCGGCGACGGGGCGCTGGCGCTGGCTGCCGCTGGCGCTCGTGCCCGGCTACGCGGCGGCGTGGGCCGGCCACTTCCTGGTCGAGCACAACCGGCCCGCGACCTTCAGGCACCCGCTCTGGTCGCTCGCGGGCGACTACAAGATGTGCGCGCTGATGCTCGCCGGCCGCATGGACGCGGAGGTCGAGCGCGCACACGCGCGCGCGCCCGGGGCGACGGCGGGGTGACGCGCCGCGCTCACACGCGCCACTCAAGGCCGTAAGGCAGCGGCCCGGCTGCGTACTCGACGTGCACGACCCGCCGGCGCCGCGGCGCGCGCGGCGTGGGCGAAGAGTGGAGCAGCAGCGGCCTCAACAGGAGCGCGGCGCCGCGCGGCGCGACGCAGGTCACGGCGCGCGCGCCCTCACGCCAGCGCCTTATCTCGTCCGCCCCGAGCCTCCCGCACAGGTGCGACCCCGGCAGAACCCTCAGCGGCCCGTTCGACTCGTCGCAGTCGTCGAGGTGCAGGCGCACCGCGAGCACGCCTTCGAGCACGCGCGCCGGCGGCTGCACGTGGACGACGCCCGCCTTGACCGTCCAGGGGCCGAACCCCTCGGCCTCTCTGCGCGCGCGCACGGCGATGGAGAGGTCCTGATGCCAGGCGACCTTCCACGGCGCCGCCGCCGTCTTGTCGAAGAGCGTGGCGCGCACGGCGAAGCAGCCCGCGCCGAGGACGGGCTCGACCAGAGCGCGCAGCGCCGCCGCGCGCGCGAGTTCGCGCGCCGCCGGCAGCGCCTCGAAGAGGTTTCGAATCGCGTAGACGCCCCCGCGCCGCAGCACGCCCTCGCCCGCGCCCACGGCCTCCAGACTCCGCTCGAAGGCGCCGAGCGCGTCCCCGCACAGCACGCCGGGCACGACCGCGAACCCTTCGCGGCGCACCCGCTCGGCCGGCGTCTCCGGCGCGCTCACCCGGCCGCCCCCGTCGTGTCCGGCTCGGCGGCCGGGTCGGCGGCCTCCGCCTCGGCCTCGTCGGCGGACGCGCGCTGCTGCGACCTCTGGTAGAAGTAGGAGACGGCGAGCAGCACCAGTCCGAGGACGATGAAGGAGACGATGCGGTAGGCGCGGTCGAGCGCCGAGAGGTCGAGGAAGAAGACCTTGAGCGTCGTCACGCCGAGCAGCGCCAGCCCCATCAGGCGCAGCAGCCTCGCGCCGCGCGCGCGCCCCCACGTCAGCAGCCCCGCGCCGTAGAGCGCCCACACCACCGACAGCGACAACTGCTTCGCGAGCCCCACGTCGCGCTGCGCCGCCGCGCCCGCCGCCGCGCGCGCCTCGAAGTAGCCGACCGCCTCGGCGCTCAAGGCGACGACCGCCAGCGCGTGCGCCGCGACGACCAGCGCCGGCAAGACCTGACCCGCCTCGGCCCCGACCGGGTCGCCGCGCTCGTAGAAGCGCGCGGCCGCGGCGAAGCCCGCCACCAGCACCACGAACGCCATGAACGTGTGGTTGAAGACCGGCGCGTGCCACGCCGCGTCGAAGTAGCCGATGTCCACGGACAGCGCCTTGACCGCCGCCGCCAGCAGCAGCAGCAGCCCGGCTAAAGTGGCCGGGGCCAGCCGCCGCCGCGCCCCGTAGGCGACGAGCGCCGCGCCGTGGATTGACCACAGCGCCGTCAGCGAGAACTGCCGCGCGTTCTCGGCGCGCTCGGCCGCCGCCCCGCCCGCCAGCGCCTTGCGCCGCCCGAAGTAGTCGCTCAGGTCGAGCGACACAAGCGTCAGCGCCAGCGCGTTGGCCCCGAGGGTGTAGAGCGCCGCGAAGCTCTCGCGCTCGCCCGCGCCCGCGTGCACGCCGTCGCCGCCGTCCCCGCGCCCCGCGCCGCCGTCGGGCGCCGTCCGGTGGAGTCTCGCGGCCGCCGCCAGCGCCGCCACCAGCGCCATGCAGGAGAGGGCGCGCGCGTTGGCGAGGGGGACGAAGTCGCCCCCCCCGCCCGCCGGCGCCAGCGGGTTGAAGGCGAACTCGCGCGCGTCGAAGACCAGCCAGTGCAGCGCGGCCGCCGCGAAGACGGCCAGCGCCGAGCGCCGCGCCGCCGCCTCGCCCGCGCGCACCCCCACCCACGTCAGCGCCGCCCCCTCGACCGCCCAGACAATCGTCACCCACTGTAGCTCGAGCTGGATGGCCGTGGCCGCGGTCAGGAACGTGACGCCCGCGCCGACGTAGGCGTAGGCGAGCAGGCGGTCTTCGGCGCAGCGCGAGCGCGCCGCGTAGAAGAGCGCCGCGAAGAAGCCGGCCGCCGCGAGCGCCAGCGCCGCCGCCGGCCCGCTCCCGTAGCCCGCGCTTTCGAGCAGCAGGTAGCTCGCGCCGAAGTAGAGCGTGGCGTTGGCCGAGAGCAGCGCCACGTCGAACCAGCGCGAGCGCCGCCGCGGCAGCACGTTGTGGAAGACGGCGAGCAGCGAGTAGAGGACGAAGAAGAGGCTGAGGAAGGCGAGCGTCGTCCGGAGCTTCGAGTCGTCGTAGTGCGCGAGGGCCCAGCCGAACGTCATCAGGACGGTCGCCGCGAACGAGAGGAAGTCGAGCGTGCGCCAACGCTTGAAGTAGCCGACGGCCAGCACGCCCGCGTCGAGCAGCGAGACGTAGGCGAAGAGCGCGACCTGGTTGTCCTGCCCCGTCGAGAGCAGCGCCGGCGTCAGGAAGCCGCCGACGAGCCCCAGCACCGCGACCGGCAGCGCGTCCAGCCGCACCGCCAGCAGCACCGCGCACGCCGTCACCGCCGTCATCAGAAGGAACGCCGCCGGCTGCCCGAGCATCCCGTAGAAGTGATGCGCCGCGTAGGTCGAGAGGTAGAGGCTCAGCAGCCCGCCGCCCGTCATGAGGTATGCGTAGGGCCTCAGGCCCCGGCGGCGCAGGCGCTCGCCCGCCCCGAGCAGCCCGAAGCCGGCCAGCGCGCCGAGCGTCACGCGCGCGCCCGGCCCTATCCAGTTGTTCTCGAACGCCGACTTGAGGACGAAGGCGACCGTGAAGACCACCGCGAGGATGCCGGCCCACGCGAACCACACCCCGCCGATGACCGACTCAAGGTCGCGCGGCTTCCCGGCGGCGCGCGCCCCGCCGGCCGAAGCCCGCGCCCGCCCGCCCTCAGACGCGCCCGCGCCGTGCGCGCCCACGCCCGCGTCACGCCCGAACGCCGCGCCGCTCGCGCCGCGCTCGCCGCTCGCGCCCGTCGCGCCCGTCGCGCCGGTCGCGCCGGTCGCGCCGCTCGCATCGCCCGCGACAGGCGCGCCGCTCGTGCCGGGCGCGCCGCTCACGTCGCCGGTGACGGGCGTGACGGGCGTGACGGGCGTGACGGGCGTGGCGTCGGCGGGGGCGGCGCCGCGCGGCGGGCCGGGCGTCGGGTCGGCGCGCGCCTCGTCGCGTTCGGCGGCGGGCGAGTCGTAGAGCGACTGCCGCCGCGCTTGCGTCGTCGTCTCGATGTCCGTCTCGATGCCCAGCCGGCGCTCGACGGCGTGGAGCCGCGCCGCCTGCGACTGCAACAGCCGCTCAAGGCGGTCGAGGCGCTCGACGAGCTGGCTCAGAATCTCTCGCGAACTCTGCTCTTCGGCCATAGTCGTAAGCCTGTAGGCGGCGGACGGTAGACGTTGGACGCTGGGGAATGGAAAAACTTTAACAGCCCGCCCGCCGGCCTGTCAGTCTCGACCGGCGCGGCGGCCGCCGGCCGCCGTCTGACGGCTACCGCCCGCCCACGGTCAGGAACCGCTCGACGAAGCTGCGCAGCTCTTCGAGCGAGGAGTCTGCGACGACGCGGTAGACGCGCGCGGGGACGCCTTCGGGGAGGTGGCGCGCGGTGAGCGCGTCGGTGATGACGTGGGCGCTGGAGCGCAGGCCGCGCTCCCAGCCGGGCTCGCGCGCGTCGCGCAGGTCGAGCGCGTCGGGCTCCACGCCGGCGGCGGCGAGGAAGACGTGCGCCCACTCAAGAAACTTCGGCCACCGCGAGACGACCGAGACGAGCGCGTCGGGCGGCGGCGCCTTGTGCCCCGCCAGCGACTCGGGTATCGAGCGCGTGTTGAGGAAGATGGGCTGGGCTTCGGCCGGCAGCGCGCGGCGCGCCTCCTCCGCCTTGCTGTAGAGCGCGACGACCGCGCCGCCCGCCAGCCGCGCCGGGTCCGCGCACTCCTCGTAGCCGCAGCCCGCGACGCGCAGCGGCGTGGCCTCGGCTATCTCGGCCATCAGGATTTCGCGCAACCCCTCGTCGGGCTCGACGACGAGGAAGTGGTCGGGCGGCTCAAGGCTCAGCCAGTGTTTGAGCCGCGCCTGCACCTCGGCGAGCGCGTGCCCCTGCACGCGCGCGAGCGTGAGGAAGGCGCCGATGAGGCGGTCGAGTTCCAGCCGCGAGTCGAGCGGCGCGCCGCCCGCGTCGCCCGCGCCCAGTTGCCGGACGTAGACGCCGCTCCCCTTGCGCACTTCGAGCCAGCCGGCGCGCTCCAGGTCGCGGTAGGCGGCGCTGACCGTGTTCGAGTGGATGCGGAAGCGACGCGCCAGCTCGCGCGTCGAGGGCAGACGCTGGCCCGGCTTCAGGTCGTCGCTCACGACGCCGAGCATGATCTGCCGCGCGAGCTGTTCGCGCAGCGGCACGTCGCTGTTCTTCGAAACCCACAGGCGCATAAGAGGGGCCCAGAGTCTATAGCCCGCCGCCCCGACTTGAAAGAGGTTTCTTCGGGCCGCCGGGCGCGTGTGAGTCGGAAGGGTCGGGCTTGGCCGTCGGCTACCTGCGCGCCCTGTAGCCGGGGCGCGTGCGCAGCGCGACGTCCTTGCGCGTGGTGCGGACGCGAATCCTGCGGTACTTGCCGTCGCGGGCGGCGTTGGTCGGGTAGTAGCCGAGGGCGTACTGCGTGCCCAGCTCGTCGGCTATCTGGCGGAAGGCGCGCGGCAGCAGCGAAGGGTTGTCGGCGCGCACCAACTGGCCGCCGGTCGCGCGCGCCATCTGTTCGAGGTAGTCGTCGGCGAGGCGGTAGAGGTTGTCGAGCATCCTCTCGATGGAGGCGTCGCTCGGGCCGCCGTCGCCGCCGCCGACGCGCGGGCCGCCGCCCGCGGGCCGGTCGCCGGGGCCGCGCTGTATGACGTCGGGCAGGCCGTCCGTCCGCCGCCCCTCGTCCGGGTCCGGGCGGCGCGAGCCGCGCGGGACGATGACGACCGCGCCCGGCGGCGCGCCCGGCACGCGCCCGCCGAGCACGCCGCCGAGGTCAATCGTCCTGCCGCCGCGCGCCTGCTCGCGCGCCAACTGCTCCGTCTCGGCGCGCGTGTCGAAGCGGACGGGGTAGACGACGACGTCCGACTCCTCGGCCGCGCGGCGGTTGTCGTCGAAGGTGCGGCTCTGGCTGTAGTAGTCCATGCCGTCGGTGAGCATGATGACGGCCTTGCGCCCCCGGACGCGGCGCAGTGAGCGCTGCGCGAGGTCGAAGGCGTCGTAGAGCCGCGTGCCCTTGCCGGGGCGCGTGGCGCGGATGGCCGACGAGAGCGCCCCGCGGTCGGAGGTGAAGTCGCAGAGGTCGCGCACTTCGTCGTCGAAGGAGATGACCTTGACGCGGTCGCCGGCGCGCAACTCCTCCGTGAAGGCGACGGCCGCGTCCTGCACCTGCCGCATCTTCTCGACGGTGGTCGAGGCGCTGGTGTCAATCAGGAGGACGACGGTGAAGGGCTCGGAGACGGTGGCGAAGAAGGCGACCTTCTGCTCCGCGCCGTCCTCCGCGACGGAGAACTCTTCCGACTTGAGGTCGGGGACGTAGCGGCCGCCGCGGTCGCTGGCGATGACGGGCAGCGTGACGAGATTAGTCTCGACGCGGACGGCCTCGCCCTCGTCAACCTCCTCGGGCGCGTCGTCGTCCCGCGGCGGCGGAGGCGGGCGCTGCGCGGGCGACTCGGCCGGCTTCGCCTCTTCGGCCTTCTGCGGCGCGCCCTTCTTCTCGCCCGCGCCGGGGAGCCTGCGCCCCGCCTGCGCGCGGCCGCGGGCCGGGAAGGCGAAAGGCGAAAGGCAGAGGGCGAAAATGAAGACGAAGGACAGCACGCCCTTCGTCTTCGACCTTCGCCCCCGGCCCTTCGCCCTGCGCGTTTCGCCTGTCATTCCTGGCTGTGATGCTCGCGGCCCGCCCGGCGGATGGACGGCCGCGGCCTTATTTCTTCACCGCGAGCGCACGCGCCCGGAACTCTTCACCGCTCACCGCGTGCGCTCGCGCGTGGAATTACTCAACGCGAGCGCACGCGGATTTCCTCAACGCGTGCTCTTCAGCGCGACCGCTTGCGCGTCGAGCCGGTCAGACTCTCTAAGACGTTGACGACTCTGGCGGCCGCGCGCCCGGCCGTCTCGGCGACGGAGTTGAGCAGGTTCGTCTGGCTACCTACTGCCTCCCCCTTTCCCGCCGCCCTTGCCGCCGCCCTTGCCGCCGCCCTTGCCGCCGCCGCCCTTGCCGCCGCCGCCGGCGGACGAGCCCCGGCCGCCCTTCGACGCGCCGCCTTTTGAGGCGCCGCCCTTCGAGCCTCCACCCTTCGAGCCTCCGCCCTTGGTGGCTCCGCCCTTCGACGCGCCGCCGCCCTTCTTCGCGGCCCCACCTTTAGCGCCGCCCTTAAAGCCTCCGCCGCCTTTGGACGCGCCGCCCTTCGCAGCGCCTTTGGACGCGGAGCCCTTCGCGCCGCCGCCCTTCTTCGCAGCGCCGCCGCCACCCTTCCCGGAAGCGCCGCCGCCACCCGAACCGCCGCGGCCGCCGCCGCCCTTGGCCCCGCCCTTGGCAGCGCCGCCCTTAGTCGCGCCGCCCTTCGAGCCGCCGCCACCCTTTGACGCCCCGCCCTTTGAGCCGCCGCCCTTTGACGCCCCGCCCTTCGAGGCGCCGCCGCCCTTAGCCGAGCCTTTCGCGCCGCCGCTTGTCGCGGAGCCCTTGCCTGCGCCGGCGCCCTTGGCCGAACCGCTGCCGCCCTTCTTCGCAGCGCCGCCGCCCTTGGAAGCGCCGCCTTTGCCCGCGCCTTTGGACGCGCCGCCCTTCGACGCGCCGCCTTTGCCTGCGCCGCCGCGCGTCGCCGCGCCCGAGCCGCCGCCCGCACGCGCGCCCGTCTTGGACGAGCCGCCCGCGCCCGCGCGCGAAGACGAGCCTCGGTTGGACTCGCCGCCGCCCGTCAGTCCGCCGCCGGCCCCGGCCGTCCCGCCGCCCGTCGCGCCTTCGCCGCCGCCTTCGCCGCCAGTAGCGCCGCCGCCCATGTCCTCGCCGCTAGCGCCGCCGCCCGTGTCGTCGCCGGTAGCGCCGCCAGCGTCACCGCCGGCGAGTCCGCCTCCGGCGTCACCGCCGCCGCCGGACTCGCCCTCGCCTGCGCCCTCACTCGCGCCCGGCGTGCCGCCGCCCGTGATGCCGGCCCCCATCCCGGTCGTGCGGCCGATGGCCGCGCCGCCGTGGCCGCCGCCCGTCTCGCCGCCCGTCTCTTCGCCGCCGCCCGCCGCGTCATCGTAGCCGTCGTCTCTCACACTCGACATCAGTGGTTCTGCTCCTTTGCGAGAAGTGTGACCCCGCGCAGAGGCGGGGTCGTGCCTAGCGTTGTAAGCGCAGCGCGGATAAGTTTGTCAGCTTTGCGGCGGAGGGTAGCATATACTTTCGCGCGCGAGAGCCGCTTCGTCCTCGCCCGCTTCATAAAGTCCCGCCGCCGAGCCGCGCGCGGCCTAAGACATACACGCCGCCGCCCTCGCTTGTATGTACGAGCCCGTTCTTAAGGGGCCGCGGCGCGCGCGTTTGCCCGCGCGCGCCGCGAGCCTTCATAATTGGCGCCGCGATTCCCCGACGACGCGGTGAAGGACAGATGGAAGCTCTCTCTTCAGCGGTCGCCGTCCTGACGGCGATGATTACGCCCGCCGTGCTCATCTCGGCCTGCGGCGCGCTGATACTCTCGACCTCGACGCGGCTCGGCCGCACCGTAGACCGCGTGCGCCTGCTCATAGACCGCTTCGAGGAGATGGCCAGGACGCAGCAGACGGAGGGCGTCGAGCTGTTCGAGGAGCGCCGCTCCGTCCTCTTCTACCAGCTCGACAAGCTGACGACCCGCACGCGGCTCCTCCAGAGGAGCATGCGCGTCTTCTACCTCGCGCTCGGCGTCTTCGTCGCCACCAGCGTCTCCATCGGCGTCGTCGCCGCCGTCGGGCGGCCCGGCCACGCGTGGTTCCCCGTCGTGCTCGGGCTCTCGGGCGCGACGGGGCTGCTCTACGGCAGCGTGCTCCTCATACGCGAGTCGCGCGTCGCGCAGGACGCCCTGAACGCCGAGATGGACTTCATCTGGAAGCTCGGGCGCGCGCTCGCCCCGCCCGACCTGCGCCAGACGCGCAGCCCGCATCACAACCCACTCACGCTCAGAAGGAAGCTTTAGCGCCCGCGCGCCGCGCGCCCCGCGAAGCGGCGGGGATTCCGGCCGGCCCGCAATAGTTCGGAGTCGTCGCGGGCGAGAGCCCCGAAGGCCGGCCGCGCGGCCGCGACGCCGGGCGCACGCCCTCGCGCGGCGGCGGGCCGCGGTCTTGATGATTTTCATTTTCGCCCGCCGGGGGCTGAACCTTCGTTCAGCGGGAGCAGCTTTGAAGAGGTCGTAAAGCCGGGGGGCTATGTGTTCGACCCGACGCGCGGTCAGCGGGCTTCCCCCTTCGGCGGCGGGGGTTGGCGTCAGGGCGGCCGTGTTACTCTGAACGCGCTCTTTCGAGTCCGGGCGGTCAGGTGGTGTGCAGGATGAGAAACATTTTACGGGCGGCGCTGCTGCTCTTCGTCTTCGGCGTGACCTTCGGCGCCTCGCACGCGGGCGCGGCGGGGCAGGGGCCTGCGGTGGGCGGCTTCAAGCCGGTCGCCACGAACGACCCCAGGGTGGTGGAGGCGGCCAGGGCCGCGGTCGCGTCGGAGGCGAAGAAGGAGAAGACGAACATCAGGCTCCTCTCCGTCGTGGCCGCCGAGCAGAAGGTGGTTCAGGGGATGGTCTACCGGCTCTGCCTCAGGGTGGAGGTCGAGGACGCGGAGAACAACGTGGACGTCGCCACGAACGTCTCGGCGCAGGTCTTCATGAGCCTCAAGAAGCAGTACCAGCTCAACAGTTGGGAGGAGGCGGACTGCGGCGGCGAGGACGAAGAGGAGCAGTAGCCGTTTCGCCCTCTCCCGCGGCGGGCCCGCGCCGCGGCCGTGGCTCGGCCGGGGCCGACGCCCGAATTTGCCTGGCGCCGGCCGATTTGGCAACATTCCGCCCGGCGTCCGACAGCGCCCGCGAAAGGAGATAGTCGCCCATGGCCCCGCGTCTCGTGTTACGGCTGTTCGGCGTGAGCCTCCTCGCCGCCCTGTGTCTCGGCGAAGCCGCGTTCGCGCAGGGGGGCGTTGACGCGCAGACGCAGGCCCTCGTCCGGCGCCTGCAAGAGGGCGACAGGCGGGAGCGCCTCGCCGCCGCCGCGGAGATAAAGGCGCTGGGGGCGGCGGCGAAGGCCGCGACGCCCGCCCTGGCGGCGGCGCTCAAAGACCCCGACCGCGAGTTGCGCAAGACGGCGGCCGAGGCCCTCGGCAGGATGGGGCCGGAGGCTAAGTCGGCCGTGCCCGCCCTCGCCGACGCGCTGAGGGACGGCGACGGCGCGGTGCGAGGCGCCGCAGCCTTCGCGTTGGGGCAGGTCGGCGCGGAGTCGGAGCCGGCCGTCCCGGCTCTGGCCGCGCTGCTGAAGGACGAGAGCCCCTGGGCGCGCGCCGGCGCCGCCCGCGCTCTGGGGCGAATCGGGGGCGCCGCGAAAGCTTCCGCCCCGGCGCTGATAGAGTTGCTGAAAGATAAGAACGAAGGCGTCCGAAGGGACGCGGCCGAGGCGCTCGGGCGGTTCGGCTCCGAGGCGAAGGCGGCGACGCCCGCGCTGGTTCTGCTGCTGAAGGACGAGGGCGCGTCGGCGCGCAAAGCCGCGGCCGAGGCGCTGGGCGGAATCGGGCCGGAGGCCCGCGCCGCCGCGCCCGCCCTGATGGGAGCGTTGAAAGACCCGGAGTTCGTCGTGCGGATGAACGCGGCGCAGGCGCTCAAGCGCGTCGGGTTGGAGCCGGGCGAGGCCGTGACGGTGTGGACGGGGGCGCTCGGCGACGCCAGCGAGCACGTCCGCAGGTACGGCGCCGAGGCGCTGGCCGAGATGGGCCCCGAGGCGAAGGCGGCCGCGCCCGCGTTGACCGAGGCGTTGAAGGACGGGGACAGGTTCGTGCGCCTCAGCGCCGCGAAGGGGCTGGGTAACATCGGGGGCGAGGCCGCGGAGTCGGTCGCCGCGCTGGTCGGGCTGTTGAAGGACGAGGAGGCGCTGGTTCGCGCGGCCGCCGCCACGGCTTTGGGCAAGCTGGGGGGCGCGGCGCGGGCGGCGCTGCCCGCGTTGAACGAGATGCGGAATGACCGGGCGACGGTCGTCAGGCTCGCCGTCGCGGAGGCCGTCAACAAAATCGAGTCTCCGGGGACGAACGCGCGTTGAGGGGCGCGGCCATAGTTAATGCACATTCTATCCGTCGAAGCGGTCAGCAAAGACTACGGCCTGCGGCCGATTCTCGATAAGGTCAGCCTCGGCCTCGACAGCCAGGACCGCGTCGGCGTGGTCGGGGTGAACGGCTCCGGCAAGACGACGTTCCTCCGCCTCGTCGCCGGCGAAGAGAGCCCGGACGCCGGGCGCATCACTTTCGCCGACGGCGTCACCGTCGGATACCTGCCGCAGAACCCGCCCTTCGCGGCGGAGGCGACCGTCCTCGAAGCCGTGTTCGCCGCGAGCGACGCCAGGACGAAATTGCTGCTGGACTACGAGCGCGCCTGCGGCGAGCTGGGGGCCGGGGGCGGGGACGAGCAGCGCGCGCTGGACCGCGTTTCGGAACTGGGGCGGCGGCTGGAGGCGTCCGGCGCGTGGGAGCTGGAGACGAACGCCCGGACGGTTCTCGGCCGCCTCGGCGTCACCGACACGGGCGCCAAAATGGGCGCGCTCTCCGGCGGGCAGCGGAAGCGCGTCGCGCTCGCGCACGCGCTGATAGAACGCCCCGGCCTCCTCATCCTCGACGAGCCGACCAACCACCTCGACGCCGAGACCATCTCCTGGCTCGAAGATTATCTGAACGGCTACGGCGGCGCGCTCCTGCTCGTCACGCACGACCGTTACTTCCTCGACCGCGTGACGACGCGCATCATCGAAGTCGAGGGCGGCGGCGTGCAGACGTTCGACGGGAACTACGCCTACTACCTCGAAAAGAAGGAGGAGCAGGAGAGGGCGCGCGCCGTCGAGGGGCAGAAGCGCGAGATGCTCATCCGCCGCGAGCTGGCGTGGCTGCGGCGCGGCGCGAAGGCGCGCACGCGGAAGTCGAAGTCCCGCGTGGAGCGCGCCGAGAATCTGATAGCGCAGCCCAGGGAGGCGGCGAGGGCCGCGCTCGACCTGTCGGTCGGCTCGACCCGGCTGGGCAAGAAGGTGCTGGAGCTGCGCGACGTCGCGAAGTCTTACGGCGGCCGGCCGCTCGTCGGCGGCTTCAGCCGCATACTCAAGCCGGGCGAGCGCATAGGCGTCATAGGCCCGAACGGCGCGGGCAAGACGACGCTGCTCGAAATCATCGCCGGCAGGGTCGCGCCCGACGCCGGCTCGCTCGAAGTGGGTCAGACCGTCCGCATCGGGTACTACGACCAGGAGAGCCGCGCCCTCGACGAGGGGGAGCGGGTGATAGATTACGTCCGCGCCGTCGCCGAGCGGGTCGAGACGGCCGACGGCTCGTTCATCACCGCCGGACAGATGCTCGAAAGGTTCCTGTTCACCGGCGCGATGCAGTACGCGCCGATAGCCAAACTCTCGGGCGGCGAGCGCAGGCGGCTCTACCTGCTGCGCGTGCTGATGGGCGCGCCGAACCTCCTGCTGCTCGACGAGCCGACGAACGACCTCGACATCCAGACCCTCATCACGCTGGAGGACTACCTGGACGGCTTCCCCGGCAACCTGATTGTCGTCAGCCACGACCGTTACTTCCTCGACCGCACGGTGGAGCACGTCATCCGCTTCGAGGGCGCGGGGCGCCTGCGCGAGTACCCCGGCAACTACTCCGCGTTTCTCGAAGCGCGCCGCGAGGAGGAGGAGGGCGAGGCCGCCCCCGCCAGGCCCGCGGACGCGGCGCGGCCGGCCGGGCGGCAGGCCGAAGCGCCGCCGGCCGCCAAACGCAAGCTCTCCTTTAAAGAGCGGAAAGAGCTGGAGGAGACGGAGGCGCGCATCCAGGCCGCCGAGCTGCGCCAGGCCGAGATAGAGAAGGAGCTGTCCGTGAACGCGAGCGACGCTCACGTCGTGCACAGGCTCTACGAAGAGCGCGAGAGGTTGACGGGGCAGTTGGCAAGCGACCTCGAACGCTGGGCGGAACTGGCGGAGTTCGCGTGAGCGGACGCGCGGCCGGCCCGGGGGCCCTGCGAAAGCCCGCTCTTTAACCGCGGGGGCTTCCGGTATACTGACACGCGAACGAGGGGGTGCGCGCGCGGGCGCCCGCGACGGTAATCGTTTTATGGCGACGCCGGGGGTAATCATGGCGGCAGAAGAGTATCGGCCGAACTATCTGGCCTTGTATGAATCGGGGGAGCTGGCGGAGAGGGCGCAGGCGCTCGAAAGGCTTCTGCTGAGCTGCACCGTCTGCCCGCTCGACTGCGGCAACAACCGGCTGGAGGGCGAGCTGGCGCGCTGCTACTCGGGCGCGCTCCCGGTCGTCTCCTCCTACACGCCGCACTTCGGCGAGGAGCCGGCGCTGACCGGCTCGAAGGGCGCGGGCAACATCTTCTTCGGCAACTGCAACCTGCGCTGCGTCTACTGCCAGAACTACCAGATTTCGCAGGCGCACAAGGAGCAGGTCAAAAATCAGGTCACGCACGAGCGGCTGGCCGAGATGATGCTGGAGCTACAGGCGCGCGGGTGCCACAACGTCAACTTCGTCAGCCCGACGCACTTCGCCCCGCAGATGGCGCGCTCGCTGCTCATCGCCGCCGGGCGCGGGCTGCGCGTGCCGGTCGTCTACAACACGAACGCCTACGACTCGGTCGAAGTCCTGCGCCTGCTCGACGGCGTCGTGGACGTCTACCTGCCCGACCTCAAGTACGCGGACTCGTCCGAGGGCTACGCCTACTCGAAGGTGCCCGACTACGCCGGGCGCGCCCGCGCGGCGCTGAAAGAGATGTTCAGGCAGACCGGCGACGAGTTGGCCTTCGCCGATGACGGGACGCTCAGGCGGGGCTTGATCGTGCGCCTGCTGGTGCTGCCGAACGACATCGCCGGCGTGCGCGAGTCGCTCGAATGGATACGCGGCGAGTTGAGCCCGCGCGTGGCCGTCTCGCTGATGGCGCAGTACTACGCGACGAACAAGGCGGCGACCGACCCGCGCTACGCGCTGCTCTCGCGCCGCGTCTCGGAGGGCGAGTGGTGGCGCGCCGTCTCGCTGCTCGAACGGTTCGGCATGGAGGAGGGCTGGATGCAGGAGTACGACGGCGCGTCGCACTACTACCGCCCCGACTTCGCCGACCCCGAGACGCCTTTCAAAGACATCCGCGACTTCCCGCAGACCTGAGGGCGAACAGAGTTGAGCACAACGGTGGGAGAGAGCGCGCCCGACTTCGCGCTGCGTGACGGCGACGGCCGCGAGTGGCGACTGAGCGAACGGCGCGGGCGCGTCGTCGTGCTGCTCTTCTACCCCGGCGACGAGACGCCGGTCTGCACGAAGCAGTTGTGCTCGGTGCGCGACCGCTGGGAGGATTACGCGGCGACGGGCGCCGAGGTGGTCGGCGTCTCGACCGACTCGGTCGAGTCGCACAGGCGTTTCGCCGAGCGACACTCGCTCCCGCTGCGCCTGCTCTCGGACCCCGACCGCCGCGTGGCCGAGATGTTCGGCGCCAAATCCTGGCTGCCGGGCCGCGCCGCCCGCGCCGTCGTCGTCATCGGCGCCGACGGGCGCGTCCGCCACAACCGCGCGCAGGCGCTCTCGCTCTTCCGCCCGAAGGACGACGAGGTGCTCGCCGCCATCCGCGCGGCGCAGGCGGCCGGGTGAGCGGCCGCGGGGCGGCCTCCGTCGTCGCGCCGCCCGCGTCGCCCCCGCCCGCGCGCGTTCCGGGTTCGCCGTCCCGCCGTGCTATCTTTACGGCGCGCGCGTAAAACTTCTCATCCGGAATTTTTTGTGAAGGAGATTTGTCCATGGCCGAACAGGTAAAGTGCGTGCGCTGCGGCGAGCGGCGCGAGGGGCTCGGCTACGCGCCCTTCCCCAACGAGATAGGGCAGCGCATCGGCGCGGAGGTCTGCGGTCAGTGCTGGAAGGAGTGGCTTCAGCGCCAGAACATGATTATCAACCACTACGGCCTCGACCTGATGAAGGACGACGCCCAGGCTTTCCTCTTCGACAACATGAAGGGCTTCTTCTTCGGCGGCGGCGAAGAGGCCCCCGCCCAGATAGACACCTCAAGGGAGGGGACCATCAAGTGGTGAAGACGTGGGACGCCGCCGGCCGGCCGCCCGTTTAAAAGGCCGGCCGGCGGCCCGCGCCGCCGCCCGCCGGCCCTCCCCCCGTCCCCCGACGCCCGCCGCGCGGCCGCCCACTTTTTTCTTGTCCCTTCCCCTCCCGCGGCGTTAGAATCACGCCAGTTTTCACCCCACACACACGTCCGAAGCTTTCCGCGGCCGCCCTTCGCGCGCGGCCGCGCGGGCGCGTGCGCGGGGCAGCGGTAAACCACGAGGGCCCCGAGCCCGGGAGAAAAAATGAGCAGTAGAACCTTGCTAACTTGCATCGCCGGGGCGGCGCTTTCCCTCGCCGCCGCCGGCTGCGGCGGCGGCGACAACGCCAACAACAACACCAACGCGAACGCCAACCGCGCGGCCAACGCCAACGCGAACAACTCCAACGTGACGGTCGCCAACACGAACGCCAACGGGAACGCCGGCGGCAACGCCAACTCGCGCAACTACAACATGACGCGCGAGGACTTTAACCGCAACGCCAACGGCTACATGGCCGAGGCCAAGAACGCCGGCGACTCCATCGGCTCCAACATCGAGGACGGCTGGATTCACCTCAAGGCGCGCGGCGCGCTCGCCGCCGTCAACGACCTGCGCGACTCCACCATCAACGTGGACGTTGACAACAAGGTCGTGACGCTGCGCGGCTCGGTCGGCAGCGCCGAGCAGAAGGCCGCGGCCGAGCGGGCCGCCAAGGTCGAGGGCGCGACCCGCGTCGTCAACCGGCTCGAAGTCCGCGCCTCCGGCTCCTCGAACGGCGGCGCCAACTCCGGCGCCGCCAACGCGAACAAGAAGGGCTGAAGGACGGGAGGCGGGGCGGGCCGCCGTGCGGCGAGTTGATACGGCCCTTTTCTCGCCGCACGCCGCCCGCCCCCGCCCCCGCGCCCTGAAACTTTTCCGAGGCCGCCCCCGTAGCAGCACGCGCGCACCCACAGGCAGGCCGTCCGTTTGAGCAGGCTCCGCCGCCGCGTGCGCGCTCCCGAGTCTTAATCGTCACAATTCGTCGCGCGCTTGACGCCCCGGCCGCCGAGCCGGAGGGCGCGGGCCGTGTCTTCCGTCTCTCGGCAGGAAACCACCTTATGCGACTCTCTCAGAAAAGAACCTTCGCCCTGGCGGCGGCCGCGCTGGCCGCCGTGACGGCCGCGCTCTGGCTCCCCGCCCCGGCGGGCGCGCAGCGCGGCGGCCGGCCGGCGGGCGGCGGCGTGGACGTCTACGCCATCACCAACGCGCGCGTCGTCACCGTCTCGGGGCCCGTCATCGAGCGCGGGACGGTCGTCATCCGCGGCGGCCTCATCGCGGCCGTCGGGGCCAATCTGCCCGCGCCGCCCGACGCGCGCACGATTGACGGCGCGGGGCTGACCGTCTACCCCGGCCTGTTCGACGCCAGCACGACGCTGGCCGTCCCGCGCCCGACGCCGACGCCCGCCGCGGGCGCCCCCGGCGGCGGCGGCGGAGGCGGCGGGCTGGCCGCCCTGTTCGGCCAGAGCGCGCCCTCGGCCGTCTCGCCCAACTCGACGCAGTTGCCCGGCCTGCAACCCGAGATACTCGCCTCCGACGTCATCCGGCCGGGCGGCCCCGAAATCGAGGCCGCGCGCGGCGCGGGCATCACGACCGCGCAGACCGCGCCGCGCGGCAACGTCTTCCTCGGCCAGTCGGCGGTCATCAACCTCGCCGGCGACACGCCGCAGGCGATGATAGTCCGCTCGCCCGTCGCGCTCTACGTCGGCCTGAGCCCCATCGGGCAGGGGCAGTACCCGGGCTCGCTGATGGGCGTCTTCTCCGCCGTCCGGCAGATGCTCCTCGACGCGCGCCGCTTCCGCGAGGCCAACGAGATTTACGAGCGCAACCCGCGCGGCCTGCGGCGCCCCGAGCAGGACAAGTCGCTCCAGGCCCTGCTGCCCGTGCTCGCCCGGCAGGTTCCGGTCGTGATGCAGGCCGACCGCGAGCGCGAGATAGAGCGCGCCCTCGACCTCGCGCAGGAGTTCAACTTCCAGCTCGTCATCAACGGCGGGCTGGAGGCCGACCGCCTCGCCGCGCGCCTGAAGGCGGCGAACGTCCCCGTCCTGCTCTCGCTGAACTTCCCGCGCCGCGCGGCCGCCGCCTCGCCCGAGTCCGACCCCGAGCCGCTGCGCGTCCTGCGCGAGCGCGTCGAGGCGCCGAAGACCGCCGGCCGGCTCGCCGCCGCGGGCGTCCGCTTCGCCTTCCAGTCGGGCGGGATGACGACGATGAACGACTTCCTCTCGAACGCCGCGCGGGCGGTCGAGGCCGGGCTGCCGCGCGACGAGGCCGTGCGCGCCCTGACGCTCCGGCCGGCCGAGATTCTCGGCGTCGCCGCGCAGCTCGGCTCCGTCGAGGTCGGCAAGATAGCCAACCTGACCGTGACGCGCGGCGACCTGTTCGCGCGCGACCGGCGCGTCACGCACCTCTTTATAGACGGCCGTCAGGTCGAGCTTCGTCCGGCCGCCGCCGCGTCGGCCACCGCCGGCGCGGGGGCCTCCGGGACGTGGACGCTCAACGTCACGCTCGGCGGCTCGGGCAACGAGCGGCAGGACTTGAGCGCGACGCTCACGCTCCAGCAGCAGGGCGACCGCCTGACGGGCTCGCTGCAAGGGCAGCTCGGCTCCGGCGCGATAGCCTCGGGGACGGTCGCGGGCTCGGACGTCAACTTCACCGTGCCCGTCACGCTGCCCGCGCCGGCGAGCCAGACCACCGACGCCATCTTCACGGGGACGATTACCGGCGGCGAGATGCGCGGAAGCCTTCAGGTCGTCGGCCGCGGCCCCGGCACGTTCACTGCGACGCGCACCGCGGGCGGCGGCCCGGCCGCGGGGGGCGCGGCCCCGCAGGGCGGCGCGACGCCCCCGCCGGCGGGGACGCCCCCGCAGCAGGGCGGGACGCCTTCGTCCACG
>DASVUF010000047.1:0-7702 GCA_036387195.1 Pyrinomonadaceae bacterium
GCCTGCGCGCGGCCGACCCGCCGGCTACTGACCGCCCTCCACCCTCTTGAGCGGCCTCACGCTCGTCCCCTGCTTGAAGTCAACGCCGGTGACCTTGCCGGCTTCGACTTTGAAGGTGAAGACGAGGCCGTCGAACTCCGCGGGGCGGAAGCTCGTCCGGTCGAGCGGGAAGAGCGTGAGCACGCCGCCGCCGCCCGCGCCGACCAGCTTGCCGTCCTTGAGCGTGATGTTTATCTCGGGGCCGGGCTCGCCCCTGTACTTGCCGACGTAGGACTGGAGCGTGGCGGCGTCCACCTCGGGCGGCGGCTGCGCGCCGGCCTTGCGGAGCGCCTCGGCGATGGCCGCGTTCTTCTCGTCGGAGCCGGCCGCGACGAGCGCCGCCGTCAGCGTGTCGGCCGGGAGCTTGCCCGTCTCCAGCGCGGCCGCGACCATGTCGGCCTTGCCCGTGCGGACGCCCGCCAGCAGCACCTCGCCCGCGCCCTCGGCGCTCTTGGCGAGGATGGCGCGCGCGACGCCGGCGTGCCCTTTGTCGGTCGCCCAGTAGAGCGCCGTGGCACCGTAGAAGGTGTCCTTGACCGTCACGTCGGCGCCGCGCTCGATGAGCAGCCTGACGACCTCCGTGTGGCCGCGCTCGGCCGCCTTGAAGAGCGCGGTCGCGCCGTAGCGGAACCTGGCGTTGACGTCGGCGCCGCGGTCGAGCGCCGCCCTGACTTCGGCGATGTCGCCCCTGCGCGCGGCCTCGTAGAGCTGTTCGTTGAGCGCCTGCTTCGGGTCCTGCGCCGCCGCCGGCGCGGCCAGCGCCAGCGCCAGCAGCAGCAGCGCGGGAAGGGTCTTGCGCGTGAGAGTCATGGTCTTCACTCCGGTTTTGGTCGCCGCCGCGGTGGTGTTAACTTTGTCGGCGCGGACGGCCGCGCGGGCGCGCCCCAAGTCCAATAAATTGGGCGCGTGTACGTGATTCGGGATGCCGGTGAGATCGCCGCCGGCCGGCGTAAAAACCTATCGCGGCGCTTCGCCGTATTTACAACCCGCGGGCTCGCAAAAGCAAGGAAAATTTTGGCCGCGCGGCGGCGGGAACTCATCCTACGACCTGTGATAAAACGTGCGAGACCCGCGCAAGGTTTCTTTTCGGGCCGATTTTTCAGGCGGCCGCGCGGCCGGGCGCCCCGGCCCCGCGTCGTAGAATAAATTCCGCTTCCGCCGGCGCCCGCCGCGCCTCCCGCGCCGTGGCGCGCGGCCGGCCCCGCTCAACGAACCCGAAGCTTGAGGACTGCGAGGCGAAACATCTTGAAGACGAGTTCACACCCCCGAGGGACGAAGGTCTACGCGCTCCTGGCGCTGACGCTCCTGCTGACGGCGGCCGCCGCCACGACGGCCGCGGCCGCTGACTGGGCCGAGTGGCGCGGGCCGGCGCGCGACGGCGTGTCGCGCGAGAAGGGGCTGCCGACGAAGTGGTCGCCCGCGGGCGAGAACCTCGCGTGGAAGGCGCCCTACGGCGGGCGCTCGACGCCGGTCGTGATGGCGAACCGCGTCTACCTCTTCAACGCCTACGACAAGGGCGAGCGCTTGCAGGAGCGCCTGATGTGCCTCGACGCCGACACGGGGAAGGTCGTGTGGGAGCGGCGCTTTAACGTCTACCTCTCGGACGTGCCGCCGCACCGCGTCGGCTGGGCCTCGCCCGTGGGCGACCCCGCCACGGGGAACGTCTACGCGCTCGGCGGCGGCGGCCACCTCGCAGGGCTCTCCGGCAAGGACGGCAGGGTGCTGTGGGAGCGCTCGCTCGGCGAGGACTTCGGGCTGCTGACGACGCACGGCGGGCGCACCGTCTCGCCGCTGGTTGACGGCGACCTCGTCATCGTCAGCGGCGTCACCTTCAGTTGGGGCGCGCACCACCGCGGGCTGCACCGCTGGATGGCCTTCGACAAGCGGACGGGCGAGACGGTCTGGACGAGCGCGCCCGGCGCGCGCCCCTACGACACGACCTACGCCGCCCCCGTCATCGCCGAAGTGGGGGGCACGCGCCTGCTCATCCAGGGCGCGAGCGACGGCTGGGTGCACGCCGTCAAGCCGCAGACGGGCGAGCCGGTCTGGAAGATAGAAGTCTCGAAGCGCGGCCTCAACACCGGCGTCGTCGTCCACGGCTCGGACGCCATCATCACGCACAGCGAGGAGAACCTCGACTCGAACGAGATGGGGCTGATGGCCGCGCTCGACGCCTCGCTGAAGGGCGAGCTGAAGATGTCGCAGCTCAAGTGGAAGGTCTACGGCTGGCAGGGCGGCTTCTCGTCGCCCGTGCTCGACGGCGACAGACTGTATCAGGTGGACAACGGCGCGAACCTCGCGGCCTTCGACGTGAACACCGGCAAGCAGCTCTGGCTCCAGAACCTCGGGACGATTCAGAAGGCGTCGCCGGTCTTCGCCGACGGCAAGCTCTACGTCGGGACGGAGAACGGCAAGTTCTTCATCATCGAGCCCTCGGCGACGGGCGCCAAGATTCTGGACGAAGACCAGCTCGGCACGGAGCAGCAGCCCGAGACGGTCATCGCCTCGGTCGCCGTCTCGGACGGCCGCGTCTTCCTCGTCACCGACTCGAACCTCTACTGCATCGGCAGGAAGCAGGCGCCGCCGAAGTCCGGGCCCCAGCCCCCGTGGCTCAGCCGCGCGCCCGCCGGCCCGGAGGCGGTCAGGCATGTGCAGGTCGTCCCGGCCGAACTGACGCTGCGGCCGGGCGAGAGCGCGGAGTTCCGCGTCCACCTCTTCGACGAGCAGGGGCGCCTGACCGTCACCAGCTCCGTCGCCTGGTCCCTCGACCATCTCAAGGGCAGCGTCTCGGGCTCCGAGAAGACGTTCAGGGGCGTGCGGGAGACGCACGCGGGGCGGTTCACGGCCGCGCCGGAGGCGGCCGTCCAGACGGGCGAGGTGCGCGCCACCATCGGCGGCGTGACGGGCGCGGCGCGCGTGCGCGTCATCCCGCCGCTGCCGTGGGAGGAGAACTTCGACGCGATGGAGCTGAACACCTTCCCGCAGCACTGGACGAACACCGGGATGAAGTTCATCACGCGCGACGTGGAAGGGAAGCGCGTGCTGGTGAAGACCACCGAAGGCTCCTCGCTCCTCTCCCGCGCGCGCGCCTTCATGGGGCCGGCCGACCTGCACGACTACACGGTCGAGGCCGACATCCTGGCGACGACGAAGCGGCGGCAGGTGGGCGACGCCGGCGTCGTCGCGCAGCGCTACTCGCTGACGCTCTTCGGCAACGCGCAGAAGCTTGAGCTGACGCCGTGGCAGCCCGAGACGCAGCGCGTCGCCAGCGTCCCCTTCGAGTGGAAGACCGACGCCTGGTACCGCGTCAAGCTGCGGGTCGAGAACCTGCCCGGCGGGCAGGTGCGCGCGCGCGGCAAGGTCTGGCCCGCGGGGCAGCCCGAGCCCGACGCCTGGACGGTCGAGCGCACGGACCCGGTCGGCAACCGCCAGGGCAGCCCCGGCATCTTCGGCAGCGCGCTCGCGGAAATCTACTTCGACAACCTGAAGGTGTACGCGAACAGGTAGGCGCCCGCCCGGCCGCCGGCCGGGAGGAGAGGCGGAGTTTGAGGATGAAATCAATGTCGAGAAAACGTCAAACGGGAATCCGGGCCGCCGGCCTGAGTCTGGCAGTTTTAACTGCCGCCTACTGTCTGCTGTCCGCCGCCTTCCCCGCCTCCGCCTCCGACCCCGGCACGGGCGAGTGGCCGATGTGGGGCGGGACGCCCGACCGCAACATGGTGTCGAAGGCGAAGGGGATGCCCACGTCCTGGGACGTGAAGACGAGGAAGAACGTCAAGTGGGTGGCCGAGCTGGGCTCGCAGACCTACGGCAACATCACGGTCGGGGGCGGCGTCGTCCTCGTCGGTACGAACAACGAGGCCAAGCGCGACCCGAAGGTGGTCGGCGATAAGGGCGTGCTGATGGCCTTCAGCGCCGCCGACGGCTCGTTCCTCTGGCAGGCCGTCCACGACAAGGTGGCCGCGGGGCGCGTCAACGACTGGCCGTTCCAGGGCATCGCCTCCTCGCCGCTCATCGAGGGCGACCGCGCCTACTACGTCTCGAACCGCGCGGAGCTGATGTGCGTTGACCTGCAGGGCTTCCGCGACAAGGAGAACGACGGGCCCGTGACCGACGAGAAGGCGACCGCCGAGACGAACGCCGACGTGGTCTGGCGGCTCGACATGATGGAGGAGGTCGGGACCTTCCCGCACAACCTCGCCAACTCCTCGCCCAACGTCTACGGCGACCTCGTCTACGTCTCGACCTCGAACGGGCAGGACGAGAGCCACGTCAACATCCCCTCGCCGAAGGCGCCCGCCATCATCGCCGTCAACAAGAAGACCGGCAAGGTGGTCTGGGAGGACGCCAGCCCCGGCGACAAGATTCTGCACGGCCAGTGGTCCACGCCCACGGTCGGGAAGATAGGCGGCGTGGACCAGGTCGTCATGGGGCAGGGCGACGGCTGGGTGCGCGGCTTCGAGGCGGCGACGGGCAAGAAGCTCTGGGAGTTCGACACCAACCCGAAGGACTCGACGTGGCCCAAGACGCGCAACGAGATAATCTCGACGCCGGTCATCTACGAGGACAGGGTCTACCTCGCCAACGGGCAGGACCCAGAGCACGGCGAGGGCGTCGGCCACATGTACTGCATAGACGCCACCAAGCGCGGCGACATCACGCAGACGGGGCGCGTCTGGCACTACGACAAGATTCGGCGCTCCATCTCGACGCCGGCCATCGCGGACGGCGTCGTCTACCAGCCGGACTTCAGCGGCTTCCTCCACGCGCTCGACGCGAAGACGGGCGCGGCGCTCTGGGTGCACGACATGTTCGCGGCCGTCTGGGGCTCGCCGATGTTGACGGCCGACGGCCGCCTCTACCTCGGCGACGAGGACGGCGACGTCGTCATCATGCAGGCCGGGCGCGAGAAGAAGGTGCTGGCCGAGATCAACATGGGGAGTTCGGTCTACTCGACCCCGATCCCGGCGGGCGGCGCCCTCTTCATCACCAACCGCAACCAGCTCTACGCGCTCGCGGAGGGCGCGGGCCCGGCCGCCGCCGCGCCGACGCCGCCCGCCAAGCCCGCCGGGGCGGCCCCGCCCGCGAAGCCGTGAGCGCGCCCGAAGCGGAGGCCGGAAGGCGAAGGCCGTCGGCCGTCGGCTTTCGGCTAAAGACGGGCGGAACGCCCGCCGCCCGAACTTGACGAAGCCGACGGCTCAGAGCCGACGGCGGCCACCCATGCAGGGCTTCGACTTCCAACCGCGGACGCGGGTCATCTTCGGCGCGGGGTCGCTGGCGCGGCTCGGCGAGGAGGCGCGCGGCCTGGGCGTGAGGCGCGCGCTGCTCGTCGCCGACCGCGGGCTGGTCGAGGCCGGGCACGTCGCGCGGGCGCGCGGGCTGCTCGAAGCGGCGGGCGTCCGGGTCGAGACTTTCCACGAGTTCGGGCCGAACCCGGACGCGGCGATGGTCGAGCGCGGCCGCGCGTTCGCCGCGCCGCTCGGCGTGGACGCGTTCGTGGCGCTCGGCGGCGGCAGCTCGCTCGACTGCGCGAAGGGCGTCAACTTCCTCCTGACGAACGGCGGGCGGATGCAGGACTTCGCCGGCTACGGCCGCGCGCGGCGGCCGCTGCTGCCGATGATAGCCGCGCCGACGACCGCCGGGACGGGCAGCGAGGCGCAGAGCTACGCGCTCATCTCCGACGAGCGGACGCACGCCAAGATGGCTTGCGGCGACCCGTCGGCCGCCTTCCGCGTCGCCATCCTCGACGCCGAGCTGACGCTCTCCGCGCCGCGCGCGGTGACGGCCGCCGCGGGCTTCGACGCGCTCGCGCACGCCGTCGAGACGTACGTCACGACGCGCCGCAACCCGCTCTCCGAGATGTTCTCGCGCGAGGCGTGGCGGCTGCTCGAAGGCGCCTACGAGCGCGTGCTCGCCGCGCCCGAAGACGTCGAGGCGCGCGGCCGCATGCTGCTCGGCGCGCACATGGCGGGCGCGGCCATCGAGAACTCGATGCTCGGCGCGGCGCACGCCTGCGCCAACCCGCTGACGGCGCGTTACGGCGCCGAGCACGGCGCGGCGCTGGCGGCGCTGCTGCCGTCGGTCGTCCGCTGGAACGCGCCCGAGGCCGGCGCGCGCTACGCGGAGCTGTCGGGGCGGGGGGGCGCGGCCGCGGGCGCCGAGGCGCTGGCGCGACGCGTCGAGGAGTTGGCCGAGGCCGGGGCCTTGCGCCGCGGGCTCGCCGAGTCGGGCGTGCCGAGGGAGGACTTGCGCGCGCTCGCGGAGGAGGCGGCGGGGCAGTGGACGGGTCGCTTCAACCCGCGCGCCTTCGACGCCGCGGGGGCGCTGGAGGTGTACGAGTGGGCATACTGAGCGGAAGGCGAAAGGCCGAGGCCGTGGCGGGCGGGGAGACGAGATTCGGGGCGGGCGGGGAGGGGCCGGGCGGGGGGCTGTCGCTGCGCAGGCGCGACTTTCTGCTGCTGCCCTTCGCCTTCTGCCTGCTGCCTTCGGCGGCGCGCGCGAACTGGAACAGCTACGTGACGCCGGCCGACAGTTGGCCGCAGTTCCGCGGCAACCCGCAGTTGACCGGCTTCTCGGGCTCGGGCGTCGCGGGGAACCTGCGCCACCTGTGGGCGGCGGACGCGGGCGAGTCGGTCGAGTCGTCGGCGGCCGTGGCGGGCGGCGTGGTCTACGTCGGCACGCAGCGGGGCGAGCTGGTCGCATTCAACCTCGCGGACGGGCGCGAGCGGTGGCGCTACGCGGCCGGCAGCCCCGTGGGCGAGTCTTCGCCGGCGGTGGCGCGCGGCGTCGTCTACGTCGGCGACCTCGGCGGCGTGATGCACGCGGTCGGCGCGGCCGACGGCCGGCGGCTGTGGACGTTCAAGACGGGCTCGGAGGTCAAGTCGTCGCCGGTCGTCACGGCCGGGCGCGTCGTCTTCGGCTCGTACGACACGCACCTCTACTGCCTGTCGGCGACGAACGGCCGGCTGATGTGGAAGCTGAAGACGGGCGGGCAGGTGCACGCGACGGCGGGCGTCGCCGACGGCGTCGCCTACGTCGCCGGGTGCGACGAGATTCTGCGCGCCGTGCGCGTCGCCAACGGGCGCGAGGTCTTCCAGCTCCACTCGGGCGCCTACACCGGCGCGAGCCCCGCGATGCTCGCGGGCAACGCCTTCTACGGCACCTTCAACAACGAGGTGCTCGGCGTCAACCTGGTCGCGCGCCGCGTCGGCTGGCGCTACCAGAACCCGCAGCGGCAGTTCCCCTTCTACTCGTCGGCGGCCGTCATAGACGCGCGCGTCGTCGTCGGCGGGCGCGACAAGATGGTGCACTGCCTCGACGCGTACACGGGCCGACCCTTCTGGGCCTTCGGGACGCAGGCGCGCGTCGAGTCGTCGCCGGCCGTCGCCGACGAGCGCGTCTTCGTCGGCTCGAACGACGGCCGCCTCTACGTGCTCGGCTTCCGCGACGGCCGCAAGCTGGCGGAGTTCAACCTCGGCGCGCCCGTCTCGGCCTCGCCGGCGGTCGCCTCCGGGCGCGTCGTCGTCGGCGCGCAGGACGGCAAGCTCCACTGCTTCGGCTGAGCGCGCGCGGGCGGGGCCGAGGCGCGTGGAGTAGACGGCGGGCCGTAGAAGAAAAGGCTGTCGGAGGAAAGGACTGTGGAAGGAGAGGCGGGGGGGGGGGG
>DASVUF010000048.1:0-21273 GCA_036387195.1 Pyrinomonadaceae bacterium
CCCGAACATTTTCTAAGGAAGGGTTTACCTCTATGCCCCTGGCACTCATGCGCGCGCGTTCGCGCCGGCTCGCGCTCTTCGCGCTCTTCGCGCTCGTCGCGGCGGCGCAGGCGCCGCTGGCGCAGGACGCGCGGCAGCAGCAGCAGCGCCCGGCCGCCTGCGTGACGCGGGTCACGCTGCTGACGGTCAACGACGTCTACCGCTTCACGCCCGCCGACCGCGGCGCGCGCGGCGGGCTGGCGCGCGTCTCGACGCTGCGCAAGCGCGTCATGCGCGACTCGCCCAACGCGCTCTTCCTGCTCGCCGGCGACACCATCTCGCCCTCGGTCGAGTCCATCACCTACCGCGGCCGGCAGATGATAGACGCCTGGAACCAGGCGGGGCTCGACTACTCGGTCTTCGGCAACCACGAGTTCGACTACGGCGACGAGGTGCTCCTGCAGCGGATGAAGGAGTCGCGGTTCAAGTGGCTCGGCGCGAACGTCGTGGACGCGAAGACGGGCCAGCCCTTCGGCGGGACGCCGCTCTTCGACGTGCGCGACTTCGGCGGCGTCAAGGTCGGCGTCCTCGGCCTCGTGCTGCCCGAGACGAAGACGACCTCGAAGCCGGGCCCGGCGACCGAGTTCCGCGACCCGTGCGCGACCGCCCGCGCCGTCATCCCGCAGATGCGCGCGGCCGGGGCGCAGGCCATCGTCGCGCTGACGCACCTCTCGCTCGCGCAGGACAAGGCGCTCGCGCGCTGCGCCGAGGGCATCGACGTCATCCTCGGCGGCCACGAGCACACCTTGCTCCAGTCCTCCTCGGGCGGCGTGCCCATCTTCAAGATGACGGCCGACGCGCGCGAGCTGGGGCGCATAGACCTCAACATCAACCCGGCGACCGGCCGGGTCGAGTCCATAGACTGGGAGATCATCCCGGTCACCGACGCGGTCGAGGACGACCCGGCCTTCGCGCCCGTCGTCGAGAAGTACGCGAAGTTGACCGCCGAGCTTTCCGCGCCGGTCGGCCGCACGAGCGTCCCGCTCGACGCGCGCAGCGCCACCAGCCGGACGGAGGAGACGAACACCGCCGACTTCATCGCCGACGCCTTCCGCCGCGCCGCGCAGGCCGACGTGGCGCTCGTCAACGGCGGCTCCATCCGCGCCGACGACGTGCTGCCCGCGGGCGAGCTGACCGTGCGCGACGTGCTCTCGATACTCCCCTTCGGCAACGACCTCGCCGTCATCGAGGTGACGGGCGACGTGCTCTTGCAGGCGCTCGAACACGGCGTCGCCGCGACGGGGCCGGGCGTGGAGCCCGGCCGCTTCCCGCAAGTCTCGGGGCTGCGCTTCGCCTTCGACGCCTCGAAGCTGCCGGGCGCGCGCGTCGCCGAGGTGACGGTCGGCGGCGCGCCGCTCGACCCGAAGAAGACCTACAGGCTGGTCACGACCTCCTTCGTCGCGGAGGGCGGCGACCAGTACGCGATGTTCAAGGGGCGGCCCAACGTCCTGAAGGCGAAGCTGACCGACTCGGGCGTGCTGCGCCGCGCCATCGAGGAGGCCGGCGCAATCGCGCCGCGCGCCGACGGCCGCATCCGCCGCCTCGACGCGCCCGCCGGCGCGCAGCCGTGCAGGCCGGCCGCGCAGCCCGCGCAGCCCGCGGCACCCGCGTCGAAGGCCGCCGGCTGCTGAGCGCCGCCGCCGGCTTTTGCGAGCAGTATGTTCGAAGAGGAAGCAGAGACGACTTCGCACGAGCCGCGGCTGCGCGCCGTCGAGCTTTTCCGGCGCGCGTACGAGGCGCAGGTCGAGAAGAGGTACGCCGAGGCGGCCGAGCTTTACCGCCGCTCGATAGCGACCTACCCGACCGCCGAGGCGCACACCTTTCTGGGGTGGGTCTACAGCTTCGACGGGCGCTACGGCGAGGCCATAGACGAGTGCCTGAAGGCCATCCGCGTTGACCCGACCTTCGGCAACCCCTACAACGACATCGGCAGCTACCTCATCGCGCAGGGCGACCTCTGGACGTGCGTGCGCTGGTTCCGCCGCGCGCTCGCCGCGCCGCGCTACGAGTCTTACGCCTTCCCGCACTTCAACCTCGGCCGCGTCTACGAGGAGCGCCAGCGCCTGCTCGACGCCGCGCGCCACTACGGCCTCGCGCTCGAAGAGCAGCCCGGCTTCGCGCAGGCCGCCTCCGCCCTCCGCCGCGTGCAGGCCAGGCTGAACTGAGCGGAAGGCCGTTATCCTGGCCGTCGGCCTCGGCCGAAAGCGCGGCCGGTAGGCGCCGAGCCTATAAGCAAGCAAGCGGCGCCCGACAGCTTACGTATGCCTTCGCAGGAAGAGTATTTCCTCTGCTGGAGCGCCGGGCCGGAGGCGATGGACGGGCTGTGGGCGGAGGGGTGGCGACACTTCGGGCCGGTCTTCTTCCGCTACCGGGTCTGGAGGCGCGGCGGGCGCGAGCTGACGGTGACGCCGCTGCGCGTTGACCTCTCGCGCTTCGGGCTGTCGCGCAGCCAGCGACGCGTCGCCGCGCGCAACCGCGACCTGCGCGTCGAAGTCCGCCCCACCGAGCTGGACGACGACCTCCGCCGGATGTTCGAGGCGCACCGCCGCCGCTTCCGCGAGGACGCGCCCGACTCGCTACACGACTTCCTCTCGCACACGCCGGCGCGCGTCCCCTGCCGCAACGAGACGCTGCGCGTCTACGCCGGCGAGCGCCTCGTCGCCGCGCACTTCCTCGACGTCGGGCGCGAGGCGACCTCGGCCGTCTACTCGATGTTCGACCCGGCCGAGTCGCGCCGCAGCCTCGGCGTCTACTGCATCCTGCTCGCCGCCGGCTGGACGCGCGACTCGGGGCGCCGCCACTACTACCCCGGCTACGGCACGCGCGAGCCCTCGCCCTACGACTACAAGCGCGCCCTCGGCGGGCTCGAAGAGTACGACTGGCGCGGGCGCTGGCTGCCGGTCGCGCGCGGCCTCGGGGCGTGAGCCGCGCGCGAGGCCCGCGCCGCGGTTTTCGACTTCGCCGCGGCGCGTGTTAAAGTCCGCCGGTCGCCGCCCCGACCCGCCAGGCGACCCGCCGCGCCGCAGAGCGCGAAGCCACCACAACCCCGAAAGGATTTTCCCCCGCATGACTCACAACTCTCTTCGGCCTAGAACCTGACCTTGACGCCGCCGTTGAAGACGCGCCCCTCCGTGTGCGTGTAGATTTCGGCGAAGGTCGGCCGCGCGTGCGGCGGCAGGACGACCGCGCCGAAGCGCCCCTGCCGCGTGTCCGTGACGTTCTCGGCGTTGAGGAAGAGGCTGTACTTGCCGAAGGTCTTCTCGCCGAAGACGCCCATCACCCAGAAGGGGCGCGTCCGCGTGCGGTCGGTCAGCGTCTGCGCGCTCGTGTAGTAAGCCTCCACGCCCGCCTTGAAGTTCTCCTCCTTCTCGAACAGGAGCGCCGAGTTGAGCCTGCCGCGCGGCGTGAGCGGCAGCGTCCGGTCGCCCGCCGGCAGGTGAAGCGCCTTCGCGTCCGTGAAGGTGTAGCCCGCGAACAGCTTGACGATGTCGTAGGAGGCGCGCACGTTCGTCTCGAAGCCGGCGCTCCTCACCGGCCGCCGCGCGTTCGCGAAGCGGTAGAGCCCGCCCTCCGCGGCCGAGAGCACGAGCGGGTCTTCGATGCGCGTGTAGAAGAACATCTGGTTGAGCGAGTAGCTGAACCTGCCGCCCGCCCCGCCGCGGTAGTTGACGTCGAAGGTCGCGCCGCGGCTGCGCTCCGCCTTCAGGGCGTCGCCGACGGGCAGCACGCCCCGGAAGAGCAGCGTCTCGGCCTCCTCCGTGAAGACGCTCGGCGCCTTGTAGCCGAAGCCGAAGCCGACGCGGCTGCTCAGGCGGTCCGTGAACCTGTAGAGCGCCGAGACGCGCGGCAGCGGGAAGAGGCCGTAGCCGCGGACGTGGTCGAGGCGGAAGCCGGCTTCGAGCGACAGCCTGTCCGTCACGTCGAAGCTGTCCTGCGCGTACGCGCCGAAGGTCGTCCGGCTCTCGTCGCGCGGCGCCGCCGTCGCCGCGCCGCCGCTCGCGCGCCCCTCGCGGAAGCGGTCGTGGACGGCGTTGAGGCCGAAGACGAGCGCGTGCCCCTCGGCCGGGTGAAAGTACGAGACGTCGGTGTAGGAGTTGAACTGCCGCCCCGCGAAACGGTAGTCGGGGATTTCGGTCGCGCGGCGGAAGAAGGCGAGGCTCTGGCGCGCGACCAGCTTGCGTCCCGCCGAAAGCTCGCGTTCGAGCCGCAGGGTCGTGACGTTGCGCAGCGACTCGTTCCCCTCGAAGTACGTGTGGAGGGCGTCGCCGCGGCCGCGGATGCGTAGGACGTCGCCGCCCTCGCGGCTCTGGTAGGAGGTCGAGTTCCCGACCACGAGGCGCGTCCGCGCGCCGAGGTCGAAGAAGAGGCGCGGGCTGAGGGTGAGCGAGTTCGTCCGCGGCAGCTCTGTAAAGTGGTCGTCGTCCACGTCGTACTCGCGCTGGCGGTTGACCGAGGCGAGGACGGTGTAGCCGAAGCGGCCGAGTCTGCGCGCGTCGAAGACGGAGAAGTCCGTGCCGCCGGCCGAAGTCTGGTTGAAGATGAGCGAGGTGGCCGGCTCGTCGCCCGGCTCCTTCGTCACGAAGTTGATGACGCCGGCGATGGCCCCGCCGCCGTAGAAGGTTGCCGCCGGCCCCTTCACTATCTCCACCTGGCGGAGGTCGAGCGGCAGGATGTCGAGCAGGCTCAGGCTGCCCGAGAAGCCGCCGAAGGCCGGGAAGCCGTCCTTGAGAATCTGCGTGTAGCGGCCGTCGAGCCCCTGTATGCGGACGCTCTGCGTGTTCGAGGTGGCCGAGGTCTGCTGCACCTTGATGCCCGTGCTCTCGTTCAGCACCATCGAGACGTTCGACGGGCGCATGCTCATCTTCTCGTCCACCTCCTCCTCGTCAATGGCCTCGACGCGGGTCGGCGTGTCGTCAATCTCGCGCCCGGCGCGCGTCGTCTCGACGATGGTCACCTCGCCCAGCTCGTTCGTGACCCTGATGAGGACGACGCGGTCCGACTCGGCGCCCGCGGTCGGGAAAGAGAGCTTCAGCTCGGCCGGCTCGTAGCCGGGCGAGAAGACTTCGACGGTCTGCTCGCCGTCGGGGACGCCTTCGAGGAGCGCGACGCCGGCGTCATCGGTCGTCGCAGTGACCTCCGCGCCCCTGACCGACACGCGCGCGCCGGCCACGGGCGCGCCCGTCTCGCGGTCTTTGACCGTCAGCCTGAGGGCGCTCTGCGCGGCGGCCGCCGCGACCGGCGCCGTCAGCAGGGCGGCGAGCAGCAGCAGCAGCAGCAGCGGCGGCGGCGCGACGAGTTTCGTCATGCGTGACGCGCGGGCGCGCGGCGCGTCAGGAGGTCTCGTGCTGCTCAACGTCTTCGAGCCCCTTCATGAGTTCCTTGTTGATGCGCATCTTGCGGCGGTTGGCGTCAACGGCGACGTAGACGACCTCGGCCTCCGTGACTTTGATGCGCTCGCTCGTGCCGCCGTAGCGCTCGGCCTCGACGACGACGCGGATGGTGATGGAGGTCGTGCCGACGCGCGTCGTCCGCGCGTAGAAGCTGACGAGGTCGCCGACGAAGACCGGCTGGTGGAAGATGACCTCGCGCATGGCGACGGTGACGAAGCGTTCGAGCCCCGTCCGGCGGTGCGCCTCGACCGCGCCGGCGATGTCGATGTAGCTGAGGATGATGCCGCCGAAGATGGTGCCCTGCGGGTTCGTGTCGCGCGGCAGCAGCGTGATGCGGATGGCGGGGTCGCCGTATGTGTCCATCCCCGAAGAATGGCGGGGCGCGGCGCGGCGTGTCAAGCGGGGCAGTTTTGCCCCCGGCGCGGCGGCGGGGCGCGTACAACGGTCGGGACGGGGGTGACATCAAAACGCTTGCCGTATTAGCGCAAACGCCCGCCCCGGCGCGCCTCTTCGCGCGGCGCGCGCGGACTCACCCGGAGGCGGGGGCGGCCGCCCGGAAGGTTGTCAGGCGCGGCCGCGGCGGCGTATCGTTGCTTATCGCCCCAGCAGGAAAATCAGAAGATGAAGAGACTCTTTAACTACGCCCTTTTAGCGCTGGCGTTGCTGCCGGCGGCCGGGCAGGTCTCGGCGCAGCCGCGCCGCGCGCGCCCCGCCAGGACGCCGGCCCCGCAGGCGCGGCCGACGCCCACGCCCGCCCCGACGCCCGCCCCCGCGCAGACCATCGCCGAGACGCCGCTCGCGCCGGGACAGCGCGCCCGCTTCGACGTCAACCACTACCGCGTCGTCGCCGAACTCAACCCCGCGCAGCACTTCCTGACCGCCGCCGGCGACGTGACCTTCACGCCGCTCGACAACACGCGCTCGGTCGTCTTCGAGCTGAACGGCTCGCTCAAGGTCGAGTCGGTCGAGCGCAACGGCGTCGCGCTGACGAACGTCGTGCAGGACCAGGCGGGTTTGGAAACCATCGGGCCGTTCGTCCGCGTTGACCTCGGCGAGGTCGTCCCGGCCGGGCGGCAGCAGACGCTGCGGTTCCGCTGGTCGGGCGCGCTCGTCACGCCCGAGGGCGGGCCGCTTCTGACGAAGCGGCTGGCCTACGTCGGGCAGGACATGTCGTACCTGATGTACGCGGCGCGCTGGTTCCCGTTCCACGAGTACGCGGCCGACCGCGCGACCTCCGACTTCACCATCAGCGTCCCCGCGGGCTACACCGTCGCCGGCATGAGCGACGAGCCCGCGGCCGAGCTGTCGGGCGCGCAGTTCCTCCCGCCCGCGGGCGGGACGGAGGCGCGCACGGCGCCGGCGCGCTCCGCTGCGCAGGCCGGGGGCCTGCGCAGCTACCGCTTCGTCGTGCGCCAGCCCAGCCTCGTCGGCAGCTTCGCCGTCGGGCGCTTCATCACGCGCACGCTCCGGATAGGCGGCTACCAGTTGACGTTCCACGTCCAGCCGGGCAGCGAGAGCTTCATCGACCCCTACGCGCAGCTCGCCGGCGAGGCGCTCCAGTTCTACACGCAGAAGTACGGGCAGCCCGCCTTCGGCGCGCACCTCAACGTCGTCCAGATTGACGACGCGAGCCTCGACGCCTACGCCGCGCCCGGCGTCCAGTTCCTCAGCCCGCGCTTCTTCACGCCCGGCCGCCAGGCTTCGCTCGACGAGCGGCTGGTGCGCGAGCTGGCCTACCAGTGGTGGGGGCTGACCGTCGGGCTGAAGTCGTTCGACGACGCGTGGCTCTCGCAGGGGTTGGCCGAGTGGAGCAGCTTCGCGTTCCGCGAGGGCAAGCTCTCGGGCGGTCAGCTCGACACGGCGCAGCGCGACATGCTGGAGCGCGCGCTGATGTTCGAGCAGGCGGCCTCCATCGCGCGCGCGCCCTCGACGCTCGACGACCAGTCGGCCGCCTACCAAGCCGTCGTCTTCTACAAGGGCGCGATGGTCTTCCGCATGCTGCGCGAGACGATGCGGCCGGCGAAGTTCGACGAGCTGCTCAAGCGCTACGTCGGCGAGTTCCGCGGCAAGAACGCGTCCATCGACGACTTCGAGCGCCTGGCGACGGCCGTCAACGGCGAGAGCATGCGCTACTTCTTCGCGCGCTGGGTCGAGGGGACGGGCGTCCCCGAGTTTTCGGTGGACTACCAGATCATCCGCACGCGCTCGGGCAAGTTCCGCGCGCGCGGCACCATCAAGCAGAACGTGGACAACCTGCGGATGCCGGTCGAGCTGCAGCTCCGCGCCGAGGGCGACGACGCCGACACGACCGTCTTCGTCGCCGACCGCAGCGAGGACTTCGACTTCGAGGTCAAGGGCAAGCCGCTGGAGGTCGTCGTAGACCCGAACAACAAGCTGCTGCGCTCGTCCGAGGAGCTGCGCATCTCCATCGTCGCGCGCCGCGGGCTGGAGCTGTTCCGCGAGGGGCAGTACCTCGAAGCGCAGAGGCAGCTTGAGGAGGCGCTCAAGCTCGACAAGTCGAACTCTTGGGTCTACTACAACCTCGGGCTCATCTTCCTTGAGCAGCGCAACTACCAGCAGGCGCTCGACAACTTTGACGCCGCGCTGCACGGGAACCTCCGCCCGGCCTGGATCGAGGCGTGGGCGCGCATCAAGCGCGGCAACGCCTACGACGCGATGGGCGACCGCGCCCGCGCCGTCCACGAGTACAAGCAGGCCGTGGACTCCGGCATTGACTTCGACGGCGCGCAGCGCTCGGCGCAGGACTACCTCAAGACGCCCTACGACCCCAAGGCCGCCCAGCAGGCCGCCTCCGGCGTCAGCGAGTGAGCAGGTAGACAAGTAGTCGGCAGGAAGCCGAAGGAAGGGCGGCGCGTCCCGGTTAATCCGACCGGGACGCGCCGCCCTTTTTTTGCCCGCCGGCGGTTCTCTATCGTCCGCTTTTGCCCACCTTCCACCTACACGGGCGGGGCGGCGACGACGGAGATGCGGCGGCGCTCGGCGAGGCGGAGCATGTCGTCGCGGTCGAACATGAGGGTCTTGCCGGCGGTCAGGCAGAGGCAGGTGGCGCCGGCCTCCAGCATCGTCTCGATGGTGGGGACGCCGACGACGGGGACGTCGAAGCGCATGTCCTGGTTCGGCTTGGCGACCTTGACCACGGTCAGGCGGCCGCGCGCGAGCCGCCCCGCGCGGCGGACGGTCTCGTCCGTCCCCTCCATCGCCTCGACCGCGACGCAGGCGCGCGCGCGCACGACGATGGTCTGCCCGAGGTCGAGGCGGGCTATCTCGCGCGCGACCTCAAGGCCGTACTCGATGTCGCCGCGCTCGGCCGCCGAGGGGGCGCGGCGCGTGAGCACGCCCTCGGCCGGGAGCTGGTCCTTGAGGAAGTGGGTCGAGTCAATCAGCTCTATCCCCTCGCGCTCAAGCTCCGCGGCGACGCCGCCGATGAGCGCGTCGGTGTTGCGGCGCGGGAGCGAGAGCAGCATCTTCAGCATCCGCACGTCGGGCAGCGCGCCGCTGAAAATCTGGACGTGCTTGACCTGCCCCGCCATGATGGCCTTCTCCACGCCCTCGCGCTTGAAGAAGCGAATCATCCGCCCCAACTGCCCGATGCCGACCCACGCCAGGCGGTCGGCGACCTGCTCGATGGCCGGGTCTGTCTCCTCGCGGATGGCCGCGACCGCGACCTCGCAGCCCGCGCGCCGCGCGCCCTCCAGCACCAGGAAGGGGAACCGTCCGTTGCCCGCGATTAAGCCGTAGCGCATGGGAAAAGTGCCGAGGACGGAGCGCCGGGGACCGGGTGGGGGCTGCTGTTCGTCATCAGGGTTTTAACTCAGTCCTCAGTCCTTTATTTGACGACCCCGCGCTCGGAGGTCTCGATGAAGCGGAGCAGCTCTTCGACCTCGGGCGCGCCGGGCAGCTCGTCGCGGATGCGCGCGAGCGCCTGCGTGGTGTTGAGCCTGGAGGAGAGCAGGAGGCGGAAGGCGTGGCGCAGCGCCTCGACCGTCTCCTGCGGGTAGCCGCGGCGCTTCATGCCGACCGTGTTCAGGCCGTAGCACTTGGCGTGGTTGCCGACGGTGAGCGCGAAGGGGAGCGCGTCCTTGACGACGACCGAGTAGCCGCCGACGTACGCCTCGCGCCCGACGCGGCAGAACTGGTGGACGCCCGAGTACGCGCCGACGTTCGCGCCGTCCTCGACGGCGACGTGGCCGGCGAGCGTGGCCGCGTTCGCCATGATGACGCCGCTGCCGACGTGGCAGTCGTGCGCGACGTGCGCCTGCGCCATGACGAGGCAGTCGTCGCCGATGGAGGTCAGCATCCCGCCGCCCTCGGTGCCGCGGTGGACGGTGACGAACTCGCGGATGCGGTTGCGCCGGCCGACGCGCGTCTCGGCCGGCTCGCCGCGGTACTTCAAATCCTGCGGCTCCAGCCCGATGGAGGCGAACGGGAAGACGTGCGTGTCGTCGCCGATTTCGGTGCGCCCGTCCACGACGACGTGCGATTCGAGCCGCACGCGCGCGCCGAGGCGCGCCTCGTCGCCGACCGTGCAGAACGGCCCGACGTGCGCGCCCTCGCCCAGTTCGGCGCGCGGGCTGACGACGGCTGATGGGTGAACGAATACGGGCATCAGAAAGCAGCGGGCGGCGGACGCCAGGGGGCGGGGCCCCGCCCGCGCGGGGTTGAAGTTGACGCCGCCGCCACCTACTTCACCGCGCCGCGGTCGGCGACGACGCTCATGATGTCGGCCTCGGCGGCGAGCTGCCCCCCGACGTGCGCCTCGCCGTGCATCTTCTGGACGCGCCCGCCGACGCGCAAAGGCGTGACCGTGATGGTGAGCGTGTCGCCGGGGACGACGGGGCGGCGGAAGCGCGCGTTGTCAATGCCGCTGAAGAGGACGAGCTTGCTTTCGCGCCCCTCTATCTGCCGGAGCGCGTAGACGGCGCCGACCTGCGCCATCGCCTCGACGATGAGGACGCCGGGCATGACGGGCGCGCCGGGGAAGTGCCCCTGGAAGAAGTGCTCGTTGATGGTCACCTGCTTGACCCCGACGATGCGCACGCCCTGCGTCAACTCGACGATGCGGTCCACGAGCAGGAACGGGTAGCGGTGCGGCAGGATGTCCTGGATGGCGCGGGTGTCGAGAAGGGTTTCCATGGGGAGTCGGACCCTGGACGACAGACGATAGACCATGGACGGGGGGCGGCCGCCCCCGTCGTCCATGGTCTATCGTCTGTCGTCGGCTGGTTAGCGGTTGGTGGCCGGCGCGGCCGCGGCCGTGGCGGCCGGGTTGCGCTGGTTGTAGTCGGCGATGAAGGCGTTGGTGATGTCCACCGAGTCGTTGACCACCATCACGACGCCCTGCATCTTGCTGACGTCGAAGACGACCGTCAGGCCGCGGGCGCGGGCGAACGCCTGGAGCGCCTGGCCGATGTCCTGGTAGACGGGGGCGGTCAGGTCCTGCACGCGGCGGTCGAGCGCCTTCTGGCCGTCCTGCTGCTTGCGCTCTATCTCGACCTTGAGCTGCTCGGCCTGGTCGGCCTTGGTGGCCAGGGCCCTCTGGTCGGAGACGGCCTTGGTGTCGTTAATTTCCTTGACGAGCGCGTCGTAGCGCGTCCGCAGGGTCTGTATCTCGTCGCGGCGCGGCTTGAACTCGCGCTCGACCGTCTGGAGGGCGACGACGAGGCGCTTGATGCCCTGCGCCGGGTCGTTGAACGCCTCGGTGTCGATGATGGCGAACTTGCCCTCGGCGATGGCGGCCGCGGCGCCGCCCTGCGCGGGCGCGGCGGCGGGGCGGCCGGCGGCCGGGGCGGTCTGGGCGGCGGCCGTCAAGGCGGCGGAGGCCGCGAAGGCGGCGGCGAAAAGGGTTGTGCGAATCGCTTTCATGGTCTTTCCTGTACTGCTCCTTAGCTCAAGTTAGCGGGCGAAACTGTCTCGCGCGGCCGCCGGCCGCTCGCGGCCCGGGGGTTTCTCCTGCGCGCTTCCCCGTGGTTTCAAAGTCTCCCTGAAGGCTCTTTTAGAAGGTGCGCCCGATGCTGAACCGGAAGACCCTCTTCTCCTCGCGAATTAGCGTGGTCTGCGCGTTCGGGTTGATGGCGTAGATGAAGCGGAACGGCACGTTGATCACGGGCATTTGGATGCGCAACTCAAGCCCCACGCTGGATCGGTAGTCGCTGATTTTTGAAAAAAGGCTCTGCGAAATGCGCGCCACGGTGTTCGTCTGCGCCTCGCCGCGCAGGAAGACGGGCTGGACGCCGAGCGGGAGCCCCGTCAGCGGGTCGCTGGGCCCGACGCGCAGGAGTTGCGCGAACTCCTCCTTGGTCAGCAGGCGGTCGCCCTGCACGAGCAGCGAGCGCTGGAGCGTCCCCGTCGTCGGGTCGGCGAAGCGGCTGCCGGGCGAGAGCGCGAGCTGCGGGTTGCGCCGCGCCACCAGTTCGGTCAGGCCGCCGGCGCTCCCGAGGAAGGGCTGGTCGGCGAGGAACTCGGTCGAGAAAATCTGGTCGCCGCTCGTCGTCAGGTTGAAGGCCGTGCCGATGTCGGCGAAGGCCGCGAGCTGGATGGGGCCGAAGATGGGGATGCGGTACTCGAAGTTCCCCAGGAGCTGCGTGTCGCCGCCGAGGAAGCGGAAGTCGCGCGCGATGAGGATGGAGTTCCCGCCCGACGCGCCGCTGAAGGTGCCGAGCTCGACGAGCTGGTCGCGCAGCGTCGCCGGCAGCCGGTCGTTGAGCGGCTCGGGCGTCCCCGTCGGCGTGGCCGACGTGATGACGTTGCGCGAGGTGACGAAGACGTCGATGGGGGCGATGGGGGCGATGGAGCGGACGTTGTAGCCGCGGATGGTGAACTCGTCGCCGAGGAAGAACCGCTCGTAGACGGGGACGCCGTTGATGAACGAGAGCGAGGTGCGCTGCGCCTCGGCGATCTTGCCCGTGATGCCGAAGCTGCGGACGTGGCCGGCGACGAGGCGGAAGCCGAAGACCTCCGGCCGCTCGGAGCGCTTGCGGCGGAGGGGGATGAACGACGTGTAGGAGAGCGTCGGCTGGATGGTGCGCACGTCGCCGAGGAGCCCCGCGACGGCCATCGAGAGCGAGACCTGCGTGCCCTGCGTCGGGTCGATGGTGCCGTTGCGCGTGTCGTAGACGAACGAGGGCGTCACGCGGCTCGTCGTGATGTTGGGCTGCGAGTAGACGACGGGGATGAAGCTGGCGGTGTCGCCCTCGCGGTTGACCAGCGGCTCCTCGATGGAGGAGCGCGAGAAGGAGTAGGAGAGGCCGACGCGCGAGGCGCGCGCGACCTGGATGAAGCGGCGGCTCCGCGGGCGCCAGAACTCGGAGAGCGGCGAGGTGGCGTAGACGCTCCCGCCGGTCGTATTCTGCGTGAACAGGTTCTCCTCGCCCGTCGTCAGGAAGCTCTGCGCGTTGCCCGAGAAGGCGCCGGTCAGCGCCTCAAGGTTCTGCGAGAGCAGCGTGCCCTCGCCGAAGAACTTCTGCGACTGGGTGAAGAGCGAGAAGCCGACCGAGATGGGCCGGTCCTTGACGTAGGGCTCGGTGAACGAGAAGAGGATGGACTTCTGGCGGTTGCCGAAGGCGAACTGGAACGAGAGCGACTCGCCGCGCCCCAGCAGGTTGTTCGTCGAGTAGTCGAGCCCGAAGAACGAGCCGCCGATGCCCGAGACGCCGCCGTTGAAGGCTATCTGGTTGCGCCCGCGCTCCGAGACGCGGAGGTTGATCTCGACCTCGCCCGTCTCCTCGTTGGTGCGGAACTCGGCGTCCTTCTCCTTGTCTATCGGGTCGAAGAAGCCGAGCTGGTTCAGCTTCAGCACCGAGAACTCCCAGAGCTGTCGGTCGAAGATGTCGCCCTCGTTGACGGCCACCTCGCGGCGCAGCACGTTGTCGCGCGTGTAGGTGTTGCCGAGGAACTCCAGCCGCCGCAGCGAGAACTGCTTGCCCTCGTTGATGGTGATGGTGAAGTCCGCCACGCCCTCGTCCGGCTTCTGCGGGTTGGGCTTGAAGGCCGGCGTGATCTCGGGCTCGTACTGGATGAAGCCCGAGCGGCCGTAGAGGTTCTTCAGGTCCTCGTAGACGGCCTTGGCGATGCGCTCGCCGTTGGCTATCTCGCCCGGGCGGAGGCCGATGACCTGCCGGATGACCTCCTCGGAGTAGATGGAGTTGCCCTCGATCCTGATCTCGCCGAGGCGGTAGAGCCGCCCCTCCGTGACGGGGACCGTGACGCGCAGCCCCTCGTCGGTCGAGGAGATGATGGGCAGCGGCAGGATGGGGAAGCCCGTCCGGCGCGGGCCGACGCCCTCGACGCGCGGCTCGCCGGTGCGGGCTTCGAGGTAGCCCTTCGAGCGCATGTGGTCGACGACGTTCTTGCGGAGGTCGTAGTCGAGCTTCTCCAGGTGCAGGATGTCCTGGCCGCGGAAGCGCGAGAGGAGGCCGGCCTCCTTGACGAGCTGCATGGCGCCGCGCAGTTCGCCGTCGGAGAAGCGCTGGTTGCCCTCGAACTGGATGTCCACGACGCGGACGCGGTCGCCCTCGTCCACGTCGAAGGTCAGCGAGACGGAGGTCTGCGAGACCTCCTCGACGTTGGCCTCGATGGTGGCGTTCGGGTGGCCGCGCTGCGAGAGCAGCTCGCGGATGACGCGGCGGGCGTTGTTGACCTTGACGGGGTCGTAGGTCTGCTCGCGGGCGATGCCGACGCGCCGCTCGCGGAACTCCTTGAGGACGTCGGCCTCGCCGACGCTGGAGAGCCCCTTGAAGGTCATCTCGCGGATGACGGGCAGCTCCCTGACGTAGAAGATGACGACCTTGCCGCCGAGCGGGCCGTCGGTGACGGCGACGCGCGTCTCGGTCTTGTCGAAGAACGGGAGGTTGAGCAGCGCCTGGAGGTCGCGCTGAATCTGCGCCTCGTTGAAGGTGTCGCCCTTGCGGGTCTGGACGTGGTAGAGCACGTCCTCGTCGCGCTGGCGCCGGTTGCCCTCGACCTGGACGTCCTCGACGAGGAAGCGCTGCTGCGCGGGCGCGGCCGCCGCGGGCTCCTGCGCGCTGGCGGACACGAGCGGGTGCGCCAGCGAGAGGAGCGTGAGACAGCCCACGAGGGCCGCCACGAGACAGAGCCAAGGCGCGCGGATTCGCATAAACTTAGTTTTTCGCCTCTTGAAGTGCGGTCGAATGAATCGGGAGACTTTAATAGAGAAAAAACTTTTCGAGAATTTTCCGCCCGGGCGGCGCGCTTCTCGGCGCGCGGGCCCCGGCTTTAGGCGTCTGGTGTTAGAACAGGCGGAACTTGGATTCGCCCCGCGCGCCCTACAGTTGCCAGCCTCCGCAAACCCCTGCAAAGTGGCGCATTATAAATGACGGGGCGGGCAATTCCAACCGGGGAAGCGCGCAGTAGACAGTAGCCGGCAGACGGTAGAAAGGCCCGGGCGGGTCTCTACCGTCTGCCGGCTACCGTCGGCCGGCTATTTTTTTCAGTGAATTAAGAGCGCGTCGCCGGGTTCCTCGACCACCGCGGGGCGGTAGGAAAGCTCGCCGCCCTCGGCGTAGACCTCGATGAGCGCGCCGCCGAGCGTGCCCTGGATGAGCGCCTCGGAGAGCGGGTCTTCGACGTACTTCTGGAGCGCGCGGCGCAGGGGCCGTGCGCCGTAGGAGCGGTCGGCGCAGGTCTTCTCGACTATCCAGCGCTTGGCCTCGTCGGTCAGCCGGATTTCGAGGCCGCGGCGCGAAAGCGTCCGGTTCAACTGCTCGACCTGGAGGCCGACGATCTCGACCAGCTCCTCGTCGAGCAACTGGTCGAAGATGATGATCTCGTCGAGGCGGTTGATGAACTCGGGGTTGAAGGTGTGGCGGACGGCGTTCATCACCATCTCCTCCATCTTCTCGCGCGAGGCGTCGGGGCTGGCCTGGAAGCCCATCGCGCCCTTCTTCTGGATGTAGCGCGCCCCGATGTTGGAGGTCATGATGATGATGGCGTTCTTGAAGTCTACGGTGTTGCCGAGCGCGTCGGTCAGGATGCCGTCCTCGAAGACCTGCAAGAGCACGTTGAAGATGTCGGGGTGCGCCTTCTCTATCTCGTCGAAGAGCAGGACGCTGTAGGGCGAGCGCTTGATGCGCTCGGTGAGCTGGCCGCCCTCCTCGTGGCCGACGTAGCCCGGCGGCGAGCCGATGAGCTTCGAGACCGAGTGCTTCTCCATGAACTCCGACATGTCGAAGCGGATCATCGAGCGCTCGGAGCCGAACAGGAACTCGGCCAGCGAGCGCGCGACCTCGGTCTTGCCGACGCCGGTGGGCCCGAGGAAGAGGAACGAGCCCACGGGCCGGAGCGGGTTCTTGAGCCCGGCGCGCGAGCGGCGGATGGAGCGCGCCAGCGCCGAGATGGCCGGGCGCTGCGCGATGACGCGGCCGCGCAGCTCCTCCTCGATGCGGAGCAGCTTGTGCGTCTCCTCCTCCTTGAGCGAGGTGATGGGGATGCCCGTCCAGCGCGCGATGACGTCCTCGATGTCGTCCCTGGTGACCTCGACCGACATGATGAGCTCGTCCTCTTCCGAGATGGCGGGCGCGGGCAGCGCCGGCCGGAAGTAGCCGCCGCGGTCGCGCTCGTCGTAGGCGGGCGGGCGCGGCGGGGCGTCGCGGCGGACGCGCAGCTTGACGCGCGCGCCGGCCTCGTCAATCACGTCGATGGCCTTGTCGGGCAGGAAGCGGTCGGGGATGTAGCGGTTCGACTGGTAGACGGCGGCCTCGATGGCGTCGTCGGTGTAGCGCACCTGGTGGAACGCCTCGTATCGCTCGCGCACGCCGTCGAGGATGGAGACGGCCTCCGCCTCCGAGGGCGGCGGCACCTTGACCGCCTGGAAGCGGCGCTCCAGCGAGCGGTCTTTCTCAATTGACTTGCGGAACTCGGCGGGCGTGGTCGCGCCGATGCACTGGATTTCGCCGCGCGAGAGCGCCGGCTTCAGGATGTTCGCCGCGTCGAGCGACCCCTCGGCCGAGCCGGCGCCGACCAGCGTGTGCAGCTCGTCTATGAAGACGACGTACTGCGGGTTCTCGACCAGCTCGCGCATGATCTGCTTGAGCCGCTCCTCGAACTGGCCGCGGTACTTCGTGCCGGCGACGATGAGCGAGAGGTCGAGCGAGAGGATGCGCTTGTTCTCAAGGAACGAGGGCACGTCGCCGCGGACGATGCGCTGGGCGAGCCCCTCGACGATGGCCGTCTTGCCGACGCCGGGCTCGCCGATGAGCACGGGGTTGTTCTTCGTGCGGCGGCAGAGTATCTGGACGACGCGCTCGATCTCGGCCTCGCGGCCGACCAGCGGGTCGAGCTTGTCGTTCGAGGCGTCCTCGGTCAGGTCGCGCGAGAACTCGGCGAGGTGCGGCGTCTCCTTCTTCTGCGCCGCGCGCGGGTCGTTGCCCGACTGGCGCGAGACCTCCTCGCGCACGGCGTTCAGGCGCAGGCCGCGCTCGTAGAGAATCTCGGCGGCCATCGAGCGCTCCTCGCGCAGCAGGCCCAGCAGCAGGTGCTCGGTGCCGATGTGGCGGTGTTGCAGGCGGTCGCTCTCCTCGTGCGCGAAGGCGAGGACGCGCTTGGTCTCGGGCGCGAGCGGCAGTTCGACCGAGGTCGAAATCTTCTCGCGCAGGGGCGCGCGACCCTCTATCTCTTTGCGGATGGCTTCGAGAGAGGTCTGCGCGCGCGCGAGGAAGCGCGCCGTCAGGGTCTTGTCCTCGCGCATCAGGCCCAGCAGGAGGTGCTCGGGCTCGATGGCGGGCGCGCCGAATTGGGAGGCTTCGTACCGCGCGAAGAAGATGACTCTCCGCGCCTTCTCCGTGTATCGCTCAAACATAAAGGCTGTTTCCGACCGGGCAGATAAGGACGTTTGCTCGGGCTTCGGCGCGTCTAAATTTCGGGAGAACCGCCGCAGGGCGCCCGCGACGCATTATAACTGAAACCGAGCGCCGCTGTCAGATTTTAAAGCCCCGCCTCCCCGAGCCTCCCCCCGCGCAAGGCCAGGCGGCGGTCGCAGAGGGCGGCGAGCCGCCCGTTGTGCGTGGCGACGAGGACGCAGGCGCGCGCCTCGCGGCAGAGCGAGAGGAGCAGCGCGCCGACCTCTGCGCCCGCGCGTTCGTCGAGGTTGCCCGTCGGCTCGTCGGCGAGCACGAGCCGCGGGCGCGTGACGAGGGCGCGCGCGACCGCGACGCGCTGCCGCTCGCCGCCCGAAAGCTCGCCCGCCGCGTGGCGCAGCCGCCCGGCGAGCCCGACCCGCTCCAGAAGGGCGCGCGCCGCCGCGAACGCCCCGCGCCGCCCGGCGCGCCCTATCAGCAGCGGCAGCGCCACGTTCTCCTCGGCCGTGAGGTCTGCGAGCAGGCGGTGAGACTGGAAGACGAATCCGACCTCGCGCCCGCGCCAGCGCGCCAGGGCGCCGGCGCCGGCGCCCGCGACGTCGAACGTCCCGAGCCGCACGCCGCCCGCGTCCGCCGCCTCCAGCCCGCCGACGACGTGCAGCAGCGTCGTCTTCCCCGACCCCGACGCGCCGACGACCGCCGCCATCTCGCCCGCCGCCAGCGCGAACGACACGCCGCGCAAGACCTCCAACGTCCCGCCCGACGGCTCGCGGAAAGATTTGCGGAGGTCTTCGACCCTCAGCCCAAAGCCCGGAGCGCCTGATCCGAGGCTCGCGGAGGCGGCGGGGCCGGCGACGCCCGCCTCCCCCTCCCGCGACTTCGGGCCTGGCGGCTGGAGCCCGGGACTCGTCATTCGTGCCTCAAGACCTCGGCCGGGCGGACGCGCGCGGCCTGCCAGGCGGGGTAGAGCGTGGCGAGCAGGCTGACGGCGAAAGCGGCGAGCGCGGCCAGAGCCACGTCCGCCGCGTGCGGGTGCAGAGGGACGGCGCTCAGAGAATAGACGTCGGGCGGCAGGCTGACGAGCCGGAAGCGGTCGGCGACGAAGCAGGCGGCGAGGCCGACGACGACGCCGGCGAGCGAGCCGGCCGCGCCGATGAGCGCGCCCTCGACGACGAAGACGAGCGTGACGCTCGGGGCGCGCGCCCCGAGCGTGGCGAGGACGGCGATGTCCGCGCGTCGCTCGACGACGACCAGCGCCAGCGTCGTCGTGATGTTGAGCGCCGCGACGACCGTCACGAGCATGATGATGAGCCCGACCGCGCGCCTCTCAAGTTCGAGCGCGGCGAAGAGCGGCCGGTTCGCCTCGCGCCAGTCGAGCGCCGCCCACCCCGCGCCCAGAGCTTCGCGCAGACGGCGCGCCACCTCCCCGGAGCTTTCGGCGTCGCGCGCCTCGACGCTGACGACCGTGTTGGGGTCGGCCGCGCCCGCCGCCCGCCCGACCCGCGTGAGCGGCGCGTAAGCCCAAGCCGAGTCGTAGTCGTAGAGCCCCGTGCGGAACAGCCCCGCCACGCGCACGCGCCGCGAGCGCGCCTCGACCTCCGACGCGCCGTGGCCCGCCTCGGCCGTCAGCACCCACCCCTCGTCTCCCACGCGCGCGAGCCCCGTCCGCGCGGCCAACTCCTCGCCGAGAATCAACGGCAGCGGCTCGGCTTCCTCGTCGCCTCCCTCCTCGCCCTCCGCCTTGTCGTCCCCCGCGCCCGGCCGCCCCGCGGCGGACGCGTCGCGCGGGGCCGAGGCGAGCGGGTCGAGCGCGCCCGCCGTCAGCGTCCCGCGCACCTCTTCGAGCGCGCGCGGCGAAGTCGCGTCCAAGCCCCGCAGGAGCGCGTAGGCCGCGCCCGCCGGCCCGCTCAAAAGCGCCCCCTCGTAGGTCGTCGCCGCCGCGTCGCGCACGCCCCCCACGCGCCGCGCGCGCGCGGCCGCCCCGGCCGCCTCGCCGGCCGACAGGCCGCCCTCGCGGCTCAGCGTGACGTGCGCCGTGCCGCGCAGAATCTTGTCGCGCAGTTCGTCGCGGAACCCGTTCGCCAGCGCCGTCGCCACTATCAGCGCCGCCACCCCGCACGCGATGCCCGCGACGCCGGCCGCCGCGGTCCAACGCGCCACGCGCCGGCCCCGCCGCGCGCGCAAATACCTCAGCGCGAGAAAGAGTTCAAAAGGCATGAAAGCCGGTGGTCTGTAGTCTGTAGTCTGTAGTCTGTGGTCTGTAGAAAAGCGTCTGGAGTCGGAAACCCCCGCCGCCCCCAGTATCAACGACGGCGGCGCGGAGCGCCACCGCCTACCGTCCGCCGCCCGCTTCCCGTCCGCCGTCCGCCGTCTGCTTTTCGTTTACAGGCTACTTCTCGACCACCGCGACCCACTGGCCGTCGCGCTCTTCGTGGAAGACGACGCGGCCGCCGAGGACGCGGACGGCCTCTTCGAGGTCGGGGCCGCCGTGGGTCGAGTAGAGGAGCGCGACGTCGTAGTCGGCCTTGCGCGCGGCGGCGCGCTCAAGCTCTGGGCGGAGGAAGTTCTCGACGGGGACGACCGCGAAGCTGCGCGACGTGTAGCCGTAATAAGGGTTGCGTAGCTCGTCCGTCGCCGGCCATGAGGTGAGCACGCGCGCGCCCGCGCGCCCCCCTTCGAGGAAGCGCGCGGCGTCGCGGTGGAGCAGCACGAAGTCGCGGTAGGCGAGATTCTCCTCCCAGGGAAAGCTGTGCGCCGGGTTGACCTCCACGCGGTAGGCGAAGGCCGCGAAGACCAGCGCCGCCGCCAGCGGCCACGCGGCCACGCGCCGCCAGAGCGTCGAGACCCAGACGAGGACGACCAGCGGCAGCACCGGCAGCATGTAGCGCGCCAGCACCGCGCCGCCGACGACCGAGAGCGCGACGACGTGCGCGAGGATGAGCGCCGCGAAAAGCAACTGCACGGGGACGGCGATGCGCGGGCGCTCGGCGGCCCCGTCGCGGCGCGGGCGCAGGAACATCGCGGCCAGCCCCGCCAGCGTCAGCGCCCAGAGGTTCATGTGCAGGGTGACGTGGCCGAGCCGCCGCCACGCGGTGTCGAGGACGCGCGCGAGGTTGAGCGTGGACTCGACGTTGTAGCGAAAGTACTCCGGGTTGCCGAGCGTGTAGCCGGTGCGCGCGCGGTGGTACGCGAACCACAGCGCCAGCGGCAGGCACGCCGCCAGCAGCGTCAAAGACCGCCACGCCGGCCGCCTCTCAAGGCAGACCAGCGCCGCCGGCCTCTCCCGTCCGCCGGCGAGCGCGCACAACAGTTCCCACCCGAACAGCGTCACGGGCACGAGCGCCGCCGTCTCCTTCGCCAGCGCCGCCAGCGCCAGCAACAGAACGCAACATGCGCGGCGAAGATTCGGCGTCCGCCCGCGCGGAGGCGGCGCGTCGGCGTGCGCGGGCGGAATGTAGAAGTAGAGCGCCCACATGGTCAGCGCCGCCACCGCCATGTCGAGGTGCGCGAGCGAGCTTTGCGCGAAGAAGACCGGGTAGGCGGCCGTCAGCATGGCGGTCGCCGCCGCCACACGCAAGTTCGCCACGCGCGCCGACAGCGCGAAGACGCCCGCGAGCGCCAGCGCCGCCACGGCGAGCATCGCCGTCCGCGCCACCTCGATGTCGAAGCCGAAGAGCTTCCACGCCGCCGCGAGGTAGGCCATGACGAGCGGCGGGTGCGCGTTCGAGAGCGTCGAGTGCGGGATGAGCGCGCCGTCGGCGTAGATGTCGCGCGCGGCCGGGATGAAGTAGCCGGCCTCGTCCCAGTAGTACGGCAGGCCGAGCAGCGCGTCGTGCGTCAGGTGGAGTCCGGCGAAGGCGAACGCGAAGACGAGGAGGAAGAGGAGCGGCGCGCGCAGCCGCGGGTTCAGCGGCGCGGCGTCGTCGGCGGCGGCGGGCGGCGCTTCGGGGTCGGCCGCGCCGCGCGCGCCGTCACTTCTTTTCCGCGGCGGCATCTTCGGCGGCGGGCGCGAG
>DASVUF010000049.1:0-32649 GCA_036387195.1 Pyrinomonadaceae bacterium
GTCGCGGCTCACGATTTACGCCCGACGGCCTTTCGGCCTTTAGGTGATGAAGCCGCTGAAGAGGGCGGTGAAGACCGTGGCCAAAAGCATCCCGAAGAGCCAGAGGATGACGGCTATCGTCCACGCCGAGCCCGAGCCGAGCTTCTCGCTCGCGTGGCGCAGCCCCGTCGCCGTCAGCCACAGGCCGTAGAACGAGAGCACGCCGAAGAAGCTCAGGACGACGAAGATGACCGGGTGCTCCGAGGCGTTGACGAGCACGCCGAGGTTGTCCGTGACGAGCCCGCTCCCGCCGCGCACCGGGTGTATGTCGTCCGGGTCTTTGATGAAGAGCAGGACGAGGCTCAGCAGCCGGCCGATGAGCAGCGGCGGCAGCGCCGCCCAGACCGCGGTCGCGATTGCCTGCCAGAACCCCAGTCGCCCGCCGAAGAGCAGCACCAGCAGCATGTAGAGCCCCGCCACGATGCACATCAGGACGAAGCCCCCGACGAGCGTCGTCACCGCGCCGCCGGCGACCCTCCCCGGCGACTTGGCCTCGGCTATCTGCTCCGCCTTCATCTGCGCGATGCGCTCGGGCGGGATGCTTGTGAACTGCTCGGCCACCTTCTCGGTCGTGAAGTTGACGATGCGCTCGGGCGTCAGCCGCTGGACGAAGGCGGTCGAGTAGGCGAAGCTGAGCAGCGCGCTCAGGACGAGCGCGGCGAGCCAGCGCGGATGCCAGCGCAGGTCGCGGAAGACGCTCGATGGCTCAAAGAAGATGCCGGTCAGCCGCTGGAGGAAGGTCATCGGCGCCGGCGGCTCGCCGGCCGGCCGCGCCACCGGGATGAAGCTCAGCCCGAAGAGGGCCAGCCCCATGAAGCAGAGCGCCAGCCCCGGCCCGAACCCGATGGGGGCCTTCAACGCGGCCGCCACGGCCAGCAGCGCGCCCACGCCGAAGACGATGTATGTGTATGTGCGACGAACCACGGGGGAGACTCCTTGCTTCACACGCGAGATTGAGATGCGGCCGCGCGCCCGCCGTCACAAAGGGCGCGCGCCCGAACCGCCCCTTGTTACGCGCACGCGCCCGCCAAGGTTTCAAGCCCGCCGTCGTCGGCGAAGGCCACGACGGCGGGGCGTGAAGGCCGCGCCCTCTCCCGCCGGCCTCACCCTTCTGACGCCTCCACCTGATCGGGGCGCGCGCCCCGGGGCCGGGACTGCCGTCGTCGGGGGCGACTTACTGCGCCCTGGTCTCGGCCTCGAACCAGCCGGGGACGCGGATGCAGGCGACGGTGTGGCCGGGGGCGACTTCGCGGAGGTCGGGGTCTATGCGCGCGCAGTCGGGGATGGCCTCGGGGCAGCGCGTGTGGAAGCGGCAGCCGGAGGGCGGGTTGATGGGGGTCGGGACGTCGCCCTTGAGGACGATGCGGTCGCGCCTGCGCGTCGGGTCGGGGATGGGGATGGCCGAGAGCAGCGCGCGCGTGTAGGGGTGGAGCGGGTTGCGGTACAGCTCTTCGGCCGCCGCCACCTCGACGACGCGGCCGAGGTACATGACGGCCACGCGGTCTGAGATGTGCTCGACCACCGCCAGCCCGTGCGAGATGAAGAGGTAGGTGAGGTTGAACTCCTGCTGCAAGTCTTCGAGCAGGTTGACGACCTGCGCCTGCACGCTCACGTCGAGGGCCGAGACGGGCTCGTCGGCGACGACGAGCTTGGGGTTGAGCGCGAGCGCGCGCGCGATGCCGATGCGCTGGCGCTGCCCGCCCGAGAACTCGTGCGGGTAGCGGTTCATGTAGTCGGGGTCGAGGCCGACCTTCTTGAGCAGCTCCGCCACCCGGGCGCGCCTCTCCGTCTTGTCGCCGATGCCGTGGACGACCAGCGGCTCCGAGACGATGTCGCGCACGCGCATGCGCGGGTTGAGGCTGGCGTAAGGGTCCTGGAAGATTATCTGCATCTCGCGGCGCAGGCGCCGCAGCTCGGCGCCCGAGGTCGCCAGCACGTCGCGCCCGTCGAACTCGACCTCGCCGCGCGTCGGCTCGATGAGCCGCAGGAGGCAGCGGCCGACCGTTGACTTGCCGCAGCCCGACTCGCCCACGAGCCCCAAAGTCTCGCCGCGGTAGATGTCGAACGTCACGCCGTCCACCGCGCGCACGACGTCGTCGCCCCCCGCCACGGGGAAGTGCTTGAAGAGGCCGCGCACGCTGACCAGCCCTTCGCGCGCGCCGCCGGCGCGGGCGGCGTCCTCTTCGGCGCGCGCCGCCGCGGCCTCGGCCTGCGGGACGGCCTCGCCGCGCTCGTTAGTTCTCGCTCCCACCGACGCCCCCTTCCGCCATCCGCCCTATCTCGCGGTCGGCCGCGACCGCCGCCGTCAGGTCGTAGAGCACGCAGCGCACCGCGACGCCGCCTTCGAGTTGGTAGAGCGGCAGGTCGCCCTCCGTGCAGCGCGGCATGCGGTGCGGGCAGCGCGGCGCGAAGTGGCAGCCGTCGGGCAGGTCCGTCGGCTTCGGCACCGAGCCCTCGATGGTCGAGAGCCGCACGGCCTTCTTCACCTCGGCCTCGGTCAGCTTCGGCACAGAGCGCAGCAGCCCCTCGGTGTAGGGGTGCTTCGGCCGCGCGAACAGCTCGGCGACGGGCGACTCCTCGACGATGCGCCCCGTGTACATGACGGCCACGCGGTCGGCGACTTCGGCGACGACGCCGAGGTCGTGCGTGATGAGGAGGACGGCGAGGTTGCGCGTCCGCCGCAGCTCGTCTATCAGCTCGAGGATTTGCGCCTGGATGGTGACGTCGAGCGCGGTCGTCGGCTCGTCGGCGATGAGCAGGCGCGGGTCGCAGGCCAGCGCCATGGCTATCATCACGCGCTGCCGCATCCCGCCCGAGAGTTGATGGGGGTAGTCGTCCGCGCGCCGGCCCGGGTCGGGGATGGCGACCTCGCGCATCGCCTCGACGGCCGCCTCGCGCGCCTGCTTCCTGTTCAGTTTCCGGTGCAGCCGCAGCGCCTCGGCTATCTGCTCGCCGACCGTGTAGACGGGGTTGAGCGACGTCATCGGGTCTTGAAAGATCATCGCGATGTCGTCGCCGCGAATCTCGCGCATCCGCGCGTCGGAGGCGGCCAGAAGGTTCTCGCCCGCGAACCACACCTCGCCGCCGGCGATGCGCCCGGGCGCGCCTATCAGGCGCATCACCGACAGCGCCGTGATTGACTTGCCGCACCCCGACTCGCCCACGAGCCCGAGCAGTTCGCCCTCGCCCACGTGAAAGCTCACGCCATCGACCGCGCGCACGACCCCCGCGCGCGTCGGAAACTGCGTCCGCAAGTTTTTGACTTCCAGCAGGTGCGACATCGTTGACAGAGAGTATGTGGGGAAGCGGGCGCGAACTTCAAGCGCGGCCCGGCGCGGGCCGGGCCGCGCGCGCGCCTCACACCGTCACGGCCTCGCGGTACTCGCCCCAGACGCCCCGGAGGCGGTGGCTGATCTCGCCGACGGTGGCGAGCGACTCGACGCACTGGAGTATGCGCGGCAGCAGGTTGTCCGAGCCGCGGGCGGCGTCTTCGAGGAGGGCGAGGGCGGCCTCCGTCCTTTCCGGGTCGCGGCGAAGGCGCAGCGCGCGGACGCGCTCGACCTGCGCGCGCTCGGTCGCCGGGTCTATGCGGAGCGTCGGCACGGGCGTCTCGTCCCCCTCGGAGCGGAAGCGGTTGACGCCGACGACGACCGCCTCGTCCGTCTCGACGGCGCGCTGGTACTGGTAGGCCGCCTCCTGTATCTCGCGCTGGACGTAGCCCGACTCGACGGCGCGCAGCATCCCGCCCATGGCGTCTATCTTCCCGATGTAGTCGAGCGCGCGCCGCTCTATCTCGGTCGTCAAACTCTCGACGGCGTAGGAGCCGGCCAGCGGGTCCACGGTGTCGGCGACACCCGACTCGTGGGCCACGACCTGCTGCGTGCGGACCGCGAGCCGCACCGACTGTTCGGTCGGCAGCGCCAGCGCCTCGTCCATCGCGTTGGTGTGGAGCGACTGAGTGCCGCCGAGCACGGCGGCGAGCGCCTGGATGGCGACGCGGACGACGTTGACCTCGGGCTGCTGCGCCTGGAGCGTCGAGCCGGCCGTCTGCGTGTGGAAGCGCAGCATCTGCGAGCGCGGGTCGCGCGCGTGGAAGCGGTCGCGCATCAGGCGCGCCCACAGGCGGCGCGCGGCGCGGAACTTCGCCACCTCTTCGAGCAGGTTGTTGTGCGCGTTGAAGAAGAAGGAGAGGCGCGGGGCGAAATCGTCAACCTTGAGGCCGGCGGCGAGCGCCGCCTCGACGTAGGCGACGGCGTCGGCCAGCGTGAACGCGACCTCCTGCACGGCGGTCGAGCCGGCCTCGCGGATGTGGTAGCCGCTGATGGAGATGGTGTTCCAGTTCGGGACCTCCGCCGCGCAGAAGGCGAACGTGTCGGTGACGAGCCTCAGGGAAGGCGCGGGCGGGTAGATGTAAGTCCCGCGGGCGATGTACTCCTTGAGGATGTCGTTCTGGACCGTCCCCTGTAACCTGTCAGCCGCCACGCCCTGCTTCTTCGCCACGGCGACGTAGAGGCAGAGCAGGATGGCGGCCGTCGCGTTAATCGTCATCGAGGTCGAGACTTCGCCCAGCGGGATGCCGTCGAAGAGGCGCTCCATGTCTTCGAGCGAGTCGATGGCGACGCCGACCTTGCCGACCTCGCCCGCCGCCAGCGGGTCGTCCGAGTCGAGCCCGATCTGCGTCGGCAGGTCGAAGGCGACCGAGAGGCCGGTCGTCCCCTGCGAGAGCAGGAACTTGTAGCGCGCGTTCGACTCCTCGGCCGTCGCGTAGCCGGCGTACTGGCGCATCGTCCAGAGCCGCCCGCGGTAGAGGTTGCGGCGGACGCCGCGCGTGTAGGGGAAGTCGCCCGGGTCGCCGAGGTCGCGGCCGTAGTCCAGCGGCCCGGCGTTCGACGGGTTGAAGTCGTTCGGCAGCGGGATGCCGGAGGAAGTCTCGAACCGCTCCCGGCGCTCGCGCCGCGCCGCGGGCGCGTCTGTCTTCGTGCTCATAAAAGTTCTCTTCAGGTTGTACGGGGCCGCCCGTTTTTTTTCGCCGCGGGGGTTTGGTCGAAGCCTAGCACAGGCGTTCGGGGGCGGGCAACGAACGGTTTCTGTGCAGCGCGGGGAGGCCGGTGTGTGCGGTATTCCTTCGCCAACTTGAACGGGCCGGCGGGTACAACTGCGAGCCGTTCCCGGGCGTCTGAACACTGTTGCAATAAACGCACAACGCGGGCGCAACAGGCGAGCAGGGTTTCCGGAAGCGAACAAGGGGTTCGGCACGCCGGCGGTAACAATCTTCCTAACAATTAGAGAGTTTTTGCCGATGAGAAAGACGCTTTTTTCTGTTCTCCCGCTACTCGTGTTTCTGGGGCCTAATTTCGCCGGGCTACCGAACATCATGCCGTCGTTCTTCGGCTTCCTGGTCGCGCCGTCCGACACGCGCGTCGAGCCGAGCCGCCTGCGCAAGCCCTCCGCCAACCCCAAGGCCGAACGCCTCCGCGGCCGCATCGGCGAGGCCAGGCGCGAACTGCGCCGGCTCCCGGCCGACTCGCTCGACGAGGTGACGCTGGCCGTCGCCGACGGTTCGGGCGAGGTGCGGACGCTGCGCGCCTCGAAGGAAGAGTTTTTGCAGAAGGGCGGCGAGTTCACCGCCGTCTCGTCGTCGGGCGAGCCCCTGAAAGTCTCGGTCGTCCGCCCGAACTACGTCAACACGGCCGTGCGCGTCACCGACGCCGAGGGGCGCGAGCTTCAGCCGCTCGTCGTGCGCTACCCGGTCGAGAAGGACGGGAAGCTCAAAGAGGTCGCCTACTACACGTCGGCGCACCCGGCGGTCGAGGACGAGGACGTGTCGCGCGCCGGCGGCCGCTACGTCCGCGAGCGGCTCGACGAGGCCGCGCGCCGGCTCGCCGCCAAGGGCGAGCGCATTGACCCGGCCATCGTTGACGTGGCCGAGCGCCTCGCGCACGTCGAGCACACCGACCACAAGCGCTTCCTGACCGAAGAGCCGGCCCCGCTCTTCGAGGAGATTCGGACGCTCTACGCCCTGAACGCGGGCGACACCTACCGCTACTCGGTCAGCTCGGCCGGCGCCGGCGGGATGGTGCAGATGATTCCGCCGACCTACAAGGCCATCCGCGAGCAGTTCCCGCGCGTCGGGCTCAAGGCCGACTTCGTCGAGGGCATGCGCGACCACGAGAACGCGACGCAGGCCATGCTGCTCTACATGCAGGACACGTGGGACTACCTCGCCGGGCAGGAGGAGGTCGCGGCGGCGATGGGCGCCGGGCTGGCCACGCAGGAGGAGCTGCTGGCGGCCGGCTACAACTCGAACCCGCGCAAGCTGCCCAAGTACCTGGCCCGCGGCGGCTCCGCCTGGCGCCTCCTCATCCCCGAGGAAACCAAGATGTACCTGCGCATCTATTCGGCGGTCGAGGCCAACCTGGACTTCGACTCCCGCTCGTAAGACTTTCCCCGGGGGGCCGCGACCGGCCCCCCGGGGAAACCGACTTCACGGCGCCACGGCGCCGCCGGCCTGCACGACGGCCGAGGGCTCGTCCCGGCCGCTCCCCTTAGCCTCCCGCCTCTCGTCGGGGTAAGCCTCTTTAAACGCCGCCGCCCAAACTTTGTCCGCGCCGAAGGAGAGGGCTACGCACAGGGCGGTGAACATCAGTATCAGGCCCAGCAAGGTGATGCCCGCGTTCGTCAGGAGCGATGTGTTCGTCGGGCTCAGGATGTTGCCGATGGGGCGCGAGTCCATGTCGGTCTTGAACTGTAAGAAGTAGATCGCCGCCGGGATGAGGTAGAGCAGCTTGGGCACTGCGTTCCACACCCTCCCGAAGGGCTGCCCGCGCATCGGCGGGACGGTCAGCACCTGGTGCATCATCAGCAGGTCGTAACAGACCCTGGTCTGCCCCCTCTCGGCGGCCTCCTTGAAGGTCAGTTTAAGGTTGCGACGCTCGCGCGCCAGGCTGAAGGTCAGCCATAGCAGGACGACCGTGAAAGTGATGCCGGCGAATAGCCCTAAATCGTTCATGTCGAAGATTACGCCGAAGAAGGGCACCCGAATCATCCGGATTTGCTCGGTGCGAATCTTCTTCAAATCTTCTATCTCCTTCAGGATTATTCCCTTGTCGTCGGCATTCCGCCGATCAAACCCCGCGAGCCCGAGGAACTCTTCCACCCTGCCGTAAAATTCTCTGTCCGCGGCCGCGAGCGCGGGGCTCTTCGGGTCGAACCTGGGGTCGAAAAAGTCGAGCGCCCCTTCCCTGAGCCGGATACGCGCGTCGAGCCACCCGCCGCCGCTCTTACCCCACCCGCCTGTGTTCCAGATGACGGTGAAGACGAGGACGCTCGCGGTGATCATCGCCACCAGCACGGCGCGGGAACGGTCTGAAGACGAGGTGGTCGCTTTGAGGTATTCCAGCACGACGGCGTCCACTGTTTTCGTGACGTCGGTTTTTTCGTTCATTCCGGTATTCCTTTCGGGTGGGGGGCCGGCCGAGGCTCGTCGTGACGAAACCCCGCGAGGTGTTGACTGAAAGACGGCGTGAAGTCGAGACTGGTCCGGCCGGTCGCGCCGCGGTCGCGCGGGATTCCGCCGGACGGTGAATGCGCGGTAGGCTTATAGTCCGCGGGCGCGCGCCTGTCAACTAAAATAGTGTATTACGCCTGGGTAAAATGGAGGCCGGCGGCGCGCGGTTGACCTGCAACCGCGCGCCGCGTAGCATCTTTGGCGGAAAGAGGCGACCCCTTCAAACATTCCACGGGGCGCGCGAGAGGCGGTCTTGGAGATTAACGACGAGGCTAAGGAGATAGTGCAGGAGCTGGGCGAGGCCATCAACTCCGCGGTCGAGAACTCTTCGGAGGTCGCCGCGGCCATCGAGCGGCTGCGCGGCGCCGGCTACGAGATGGAGCTGACGCTCCGTCTCGAAATCGGCCTGCGCGAGCACGGCGACGGCGGCGAAGAGAACGACGAGGACGACTCGCTCCGCCTGGAGTTGACCGACGAAGACCGCCGCACGCTCCGCAGCATGCGCATCCGCTTCGACGACGCGGAGTGAGCCGCCGGCGGTTTCCGGCTCGAAGCCGAAGGCGCGCGTTCCCCGCCCCGACGAGATTTGAGCCCACGGCCCCGGGCCGAAAGACGAGGGGCGAGCCGCCACCCTACGTGGCGGCTCGCCCCTCGTCTTTCGGCGACGCGGGCGGCGGCGCTCGGCGTCCGCCGCGGCCTCGCCGTCCCCGCGGCGCAGCGTCAGCTCAGAGAGCTTGAGCGGGGCCGGGCTCCCCACCCGACAGCCAATCAAATAAGTCCGTCCGGGCGCCCCGCCGCGCGCGGGCGCGCCGCTTTGCCACGGCGCGCGGCGTGTGCTACCCTTTCGAGCTTAAAATTACTGCGAATTTCTCGCCTTATAGCTTTGCCGAAGAGGAGCTTTAAACTAAAAGTATGTCCACACACGCGAACACGAACGGCGCGGCCACGGGCAGGGTCGTGCAGGTCATCGGCCCCGTCCTCGACGTGGAGTTCGGCGACGGCTACCTGCCGCCGATTTACACGGCGCTGCGCATCACGTCGGAGGGCTTCGACGTGCCCGACCCCATCGACATCATCTGCGAGGTCGAGCAGCACCTCGGCGAGGGGCGCGTCCGCACCGTCTCGATGCAGCCGACCGAGGGCGTCGTGCGCGGCATGACGGCCGTGGACACGGGCGGCCCTATCACGATGCCCGTCGGCGAGACGACGCTGGGGCGCGTCCTCAACGTCATCGGCCAGCCGGTGGACAACCTCGGCCCCGTCAACTCCGCCGAGCGCTACCCCATCCACCGCCACGCGCCCACGCTCGACGAGCAGGCGACCGAGATGGAGATGTTCGAGACGGGCATCAAGGTCGTGGACCTCATCCAGCCCTTCCTGCGCGGCGGCAAGATCGGCCTCTTCGGCGGCGCGGGCGTCGGCAAGACCGTGCTCATCCAGGAGCTCATCAACAACGTCGCGCAGAAGCACTCCGGCTTCTCGGTCTTCGCCGGCGTCGGCGAGCGCACGCGCGAGGGCAACGACCTGCTGCGCGAGTTCGTCGAGTCGCAGGTCATCCAGTTCGGCGAGGAGTTCAACAAGCACTTCGAGGAGACGGGCGAGTTCGACATGACGAAGGTGAACATGGACACCCTCGGCCAGTCGAAGGTCGCGCTCGTCTACGGGCAGATGACCGAGCCGCCGGGGGCGCGGCTGCGCGTCGCGCTCTCGGGCCTGACCGTCGCCGAGTACTTCCGCGACCAGGGGCTCGACGTGCTCCTCTTCGTGGACAACATCTTCCGGTTCACGCAGGCGGGGTCGGAAGTGTCGGCGCTGCTCGGGCGCATGCCGTCGGCCGTGGGCTACCAGCCGAACCTGGCGACCGAGATGGGCGAGTTGCAGGAGCGCATCACCTCGACGCGCACGGGCGCCATCACCTCGATTCAGGCCGTCTACGTCCCCGCGGACGACTACACCGACCCCGCGCCGGCCACGACCTTCGCGCACCTCGACGCCGTCACCGCGCTCTCGCGCCAGATCGTCGAGCTGGGCATCTACCCGGCCGTGGACCCGCTCGCCTCCTCGTCGCGCATCCTCGACCCGCGCATCGTCGGCGAAGACCACTACCGCACGGCGCAGGCGGTCAAGCAGATTCTCCAGCGCTACAAGGACCTCCAGGACATCATCGCCATCCTCGGCCTCGACGAGCTGTCCGAGGAGGACAAGCTGGTCGTCAGCCGCGCGCGCAAGGTGCAGCGCTTCTTCTCGCAGCCCTTCCACGTCGCCGAGCAGTTCACCAGCATCCCCGGCAAGTACGTCCCCATCGCCGAGACGATCAAGGGCTTCCAGGAGATTATCGACGGCAAGCACGACGACCTGCCCGAGCAGGCGTTCTACATGGTCGGCGGCATCGAGGAGGCGCGCGAGAAGGGCGTCAAGATGGCCGCCGGCGCCTGAGGATGACTATGGCTCTTCAACTCGACGTCATCACGCCGGAGCGCCGGCTGCTGTCGGAGCAGGCGGACGCGGTCACGGTGCCCGGCCTCGGCGGCGAGCTGGGCATCCTGCCCGGCCACACGCCGCTCATCTCGCAGCTCCAGACGGGCGTGCTCTCGTACACCCAAGGGGCGACGACGCGCCGCCTGCTCGTCTCGGGCGGCTTCGTCGAGGTCAACGGCGACCGCGTCTCCGTCCTCGCCGACCTCGCCGAGTTCCCGCAGGAAGTTGACGCCGCGCGCGCCCGCGCCGAGCGCGACGAGGCCGAACGCCGCCTCGGCGGCTTCACCGGCTCGCCCGAAGAGCTGGCCGAAGTCCGGGCCCAGCTCGACCGCGCCAGCACGCGCCTCCAGCTCGCCTCGGGCAACGCCCCGCACGTTGAAGGCGGCCGCCCCCACTAAAACCGACCTCCAAACAGACGCGCGGGGGCGCTTCGGCCGGGACGGTCGAAGCGCCCCTTCGCTTTCGCGAAAGGCGAAGAATTTTTCGCCCCGCAGGCGTTTCACGCTTGAAACATTTGCCCGCCCGTGGCATAATGACGGCCTCGACTTCGGTACTGATTGAAGCAAGGCAAGGGGGCGTGAAACTGATGTCACAGGCGGCGCACGAGGCGGCCGGAAATGTTATCGAGGCGCCGCGCGAAGTCTCGGGCGCGGCGACTTCGGAAGACCAGTTGGTCGAGTCTTCGCTCAGGCCGCGCTCGCTCGAAGAGTACGTCGGCCAGCCGAAGATTACGACCAACCTCAAGATTTTCCTGCGCGCGGCCAGGGCGCGGCGCGAGGCGCTCGACCACGTGCTCTTCTTCGGCCCGCCGGGGCTCGGCAAGACGACGCTCTCGCAAATCATCGCCTCGGAGATGGACGCGCCGCTGAAGTCGGTCAGCGCGCCCGCCATCGAGCGCGGCGGCGACCTCGCGGCCGTCCTGACCAACCTGCAGGAGGGCGAAGTCCTCTTCATTGACGAGATACACCGCCTCAAGCCTCAAATCGAAGAGGTGCTGTACCCGGCGATGGAGGACTACCAGCTCGACATCATGATCGGGCAGGGCACGGCCGCGCGCTCCATCAAGCTCGACCTGCCGAAGTTCACCCTCGTCGGCGCGACGACGCGCGCGGGGCTCATCACGGCGCCTCTGCGCGGGCGCTTCGGCATCGTCTTCCACCTGGACTTCTACTCGCAGAAGGACCTGGAGATTATCGTCCACCGCTCGGCCGAGATTCTGGGCGTCGAGATGGAGGCTTCGGGCGCGTCGGAGATAGCGCGGCGCGCGCGCGGCACCCCGCGCATCGCCAACCGCCTGCTGAGGCGCGTGCGCGACTACGCCGAGGTCGAGTACGACGGGCGCGTGACGCGCGAGGTGTCGCGCCGCGCGCTGGACGAGATGGAGGTTGATAAGTTCGGGCTCGACGAGATAGACCGCAAGGTCTTGACGACCATCATCGAGAAGTTCGACGGCGGCCCCGTAGGCGTCGGCACCATCTCGGCCTCCATCAGCGAGGAGCGCGAATCAATCGAGGAGATCATCGAGCCCTACCTCATCCAGATAGGCTTCCTCAACCGCACGCCGCGCGGCCGCGTCTGCACCCCCGCCGCCTACAAGCACATGGGGTTCACGCCGCCGAAGCGGAAACAGGATTAGGATTTCGGCCCCGCGAGGGGCCGAAAAGCGCCGGGCGGGCGCGCGTCGGAGGATCGGGAGCCTTCGACGCCGCCCGCCTCGGTGTGTCCGGCGGCCGGTCTGCCTTGAAAGTCCCGTCGTCAGGGCGTGGGCGGCGCGGCCTCGCGCCTGAAGTTGATGAGGACGGCGACGGTCTGTTTGGCGTGGTCGGGCGTGACGCGCGTCTCGATTTTGAAGGCGGGCAGCGGCGTGCCAGCGCGCGCCATCTCGCGGACGTACTCGGGCACGGACTTTTTGACGAACTCGTCGAGGTAGCCCTCGTCGTAGATTTCGCGGCTGAGCAGACGCCAGCGGCCGCGGAGGTTGTTCGTCGCCACCTCGTCGAGCCCGTTGACGGTCAGCTCGCCCATGCGGTACTGCGCGCCCTCCTCGATGCGGAAGCGGTAGGAGACGCTGCGCGCCGCGTCGTCGAACTCCGTCTCGGGGCGGATGCGCACGCCGAGGAAGCCCTTGCGGCCGTAGGCGCGGCGCACGGCCGCCAGCCCTTTGGCTATCTTGACGGCGTTGGCGACCTCGCGCCCCTTCATGCCGAGCGCGGCGTCAAGCTCCTGCGCCGTCAGCCCCGCGGCGCCCTCCCACGCGGCCTTGTCCCAGACGTAAATCGAGCCCTCGTCAACGGTCATCGCGACGGCCACGCCGCGGCACTCGGGCGAAGCCTCGGGCGTGACGCGCGGCGGGCTGAAGGCGGCGCGCAGGTAGCCGCGCTCGTGGTAGAGCGGCAGCAGGTTGCTCTCGACGAAGCCGGCGGCGTACGTGCGCGAGAAGTCGTTGTCGAAGAGGCCGCCCGACTTCGTGACCAGCGTCTCCTCGTCCACGGCGCGCGCGCCCGCGAAGTCGAGCTTGCAGACGCGCAGCCCCGGCCCCCTGACGCTGAAGAGGTGCTCGACCCTGCGCGCCGCCGGGTTCTCGGAGAGCGCGTGCTCGACCGCGCCCTCGATCTTGCGCTCGCGCAGGAGTTCTCCGAGCGCCTGCTTTATCTGCTCGGTGACGCCGCCGGCCTCGGGCGCCGTGCCGTCGAAGGCGGGGAGTTTGCGGCGGACGGCGGCGTTCAGCTCGTCGTCGGTGAACCAGACGAAGTTGTCGAAGACGACGGGCATCGTCCACTTGCGCTCGACGACCTCGAAGGTGAGCAGCGCCTTGTCGGTCGTCCCCTTGAGCGTGTAGCTGAGGTTGGCGAAGAGGCCGGACTCCAGGAGGCGGTTGGCCGCGGCCTCGACCGCGTCTATGTCAACGCTCTGGCCGACTTGCAGGCCGCTCTTCTCAAGCGCCTCCGCGTCCCTGACGCGCTCCAGACCTTTGAACTCGATGCGGTCGAGTCTGACGGGCTTCTGCTGTAGCGCGCGGGCGGGCGCGGCCGACAGCAGGAGCGCGAGGCACGCGGCGCAGAGCAGCGCGGCGGACACACGATTGGCGCGATGAGGCTGTGACGAGGTCACGGGGTATCTCCGTTTTGCTTCTGATTTTCGCCGGGGAGCGGGGACATTTTAACAGCCCGCGGCGTCAGACCGAAGTGAGGCGGCCGGGGACTTCAGGCCGTGCGAAGGGCCCCCGGGCGGGGCTGCGGCCGGGCGCGGCCCTTAAGGCGCGGCCCCTAGGACTTGGCCTCGCGGATGCGGGCGCGCATCTCGCGGACGGCGTCGGCCAGGCCGGTGAGGACGGCGCGCGCGATGACGTTGTGGCCGATGTTGAACTCGGTGATTTCGGGGATGGCGGCGACCTCGCCGACGTTGCGGTAGGTGAGGCCGTGGCCGGCGGCGACGTGCAGGCCGTACTGCGCGGCGAGCGTGGCGGCCTCGCCCAGTCGTTGCAGCTCGGCGGCCGCGCGCGCGCGCCCCTCCGAGTGGACGGCGCGCGCGCCGAGCGTCGCCTCGGCGTAGGCGGCCGTGCACAGCTCGACCTGCTGCGCGCCGGCGGCGTGCGCGGCCTCTATCTGGCGCGCGTCCGGGTCTATGAAGAGGCTGACGAAGAGGCCGCCCTCGCGCAGGCGGTCCACCGCCGAGCGGACGGCGTCCGCGTTGGCGGCGGCGTCGAGGCCGCCCTCGGTCGTGATTTCGCCGGCCGTCTCGGGGACGAGCGAGACGGCGTCGGGGCGCGAGTCGAGCGCGATCTGAATCATCTCGTCGGTGGCGGCCATCTCGACGTTGAGGTAGGTGGAGACGACGCGGCGGAGCGTGTAGATGTCCTCGTCCTGTATGTGGCGGCGGTCGCCGCGCAGGTGGACGGTGACGCCGTCGGCGCCGGCCTGCTCGCACATCAGCGCGGCCGCCGCGACGCTCGGCTCGGGCGCGCGCCGCGCCTGCCTGACGGTCGCCACGTGGTCAATGTTGACGTTGAGCCTCGCCGTCATTCTCTCAACCCTCCGCCCCCGTGGGCGTCAAATCCTCTGCCCCGCGAGTTCGGGCGAGACGTCGGTTGCGACCTCGGCGTCGGCCGCCAGCCGGCGGCGGTTCCTGACCCCGTCGGCCGCCGCGCGCGCCGCCGCGACCGCCCGGTCGTAGAGGCCGCGCGAGGCGTTGCGCCTGACCTCGCGCAGCTCGGCGAACCCTTGCAGCCCCGACCGGAAGCCGACCGAGCCGCCGGCCACGTCGTCCCAGCGGACGGGGTATTCGAGCATCTTCAACCCGGCGCGGTGCGCGATGAAGAGCAGCTCCACGTCGAAGCCGAAGCGGTCTATGAGCGCGCCCTCGACGACGGGGCGGCAGACGTCCATCCGGAACGCCTTGAAGCCGCACTGCGTGTCCTTGAAGGGGAGCCCGGTCAGCAGCCGCATGATGAGGTTGAAGACGCGCCCCGACTGCTCGCGCATCCAGGGCTGGTGCGTGCCGATGAGCCGCCGGTCGAGCGCGCGCGAGCCGAAGACGACGTCGTACTGCCCGGAGCGGATGGGCTCGACGAGCTTGGGCGTCTCGGCGACGGGCATCGAGAGGTCGGCGTCGAAGAAGGCGGCGACGGGCGCGCGCGCGGCCAGCAGCCCCGTGCGGACGGCGTGCCCCTTGCCGCGGTTCGGCTCGACGCGGATGACGCGCGTCGAGACGCCGCCCGCGGCGCGCTCGGCGAAGACCGCCTCGGCGACGCGCGCCGTGTCGTCCTTCGAGCCGTCGTCCACGACGATGACCTCGCCGCCGCCCGGCTGGTCTTCGAGGTAGTCCACGACCTGGCGCAGCGTCTTCGCGATGCGCGCCGACTCGTTGTATGCGGGGATGACGATGGAGAGAGAAGATGAAGACATCGGTTCGGCAAAACTTCCGGCTATGATTCCGCCGCGGCAATATAACAGATGCAGGCAGTAGACAGTAGTCGGCAGCGGGGCGGCGCCCGACGCCGCGGGGGCGGGCGCGGGGCGGCCGGGCGGAACGGTTTTTCCGACGCCTGCCGACAACCGTCCGCGGGCTACTGCCTTCCAAGTCCCGGGTGGTAAAATCTCCGCGTCGGCGCATCAAAGTGTGAGAGGGCAAGGGGAGTTCGGGAGTTTTCAAGCTATGAGCAGCAGGACGTTCGGACGCATCACGGCGGCGGTCATCATCACGGCGGCCACGCTCGTCGGCGGCATCTACGGCCGGCGCGCCTTCTCGCAGCAGGCGGACGGCGCCGAGGGCGGCGCGGCGCGCATCGAGTCAGCCTACAACGAGGCGCTCCAGGTCATCACGGAGAACTACGCCGACACCGTGGACTACGAGAAGGCCAACGAGGCCGCCATCCAGGGGATGCTGCTCTCGCTCGACCCGCACTCGAACTACTTCACGCCGGCCGAGTACCGGCGGCTCCTGCAAGACCAGGAGTCGCGCTTCACGGGCATCGGCGTCTCCATCCTTCGGCACCGCGACGGCGTCTACGTCCAGACGCCCATCGAGGGCACGCCCGCCGCCAAGGCCGGCCTGCGCTTCGGCGACCGCATCGTCGAGGTGGAGGGCAAGGACGCGCGCGACTGGACGACGCAGGCCGTCTCGAAGGCGGTGCGCGGCCCCGAGGGCGAGCCCGTCACCATCAAGGTCGAGCGCGCCGGCTCGCAGGCCCCGCTCTTCTTCACCATCCGCCGCGGCAGCGTCCCGCAGCCTTCAATCCGCAACGCCTTCATGATTCGGCCGGGCGTCGCCTACGTCGGCCTGACGGGCGGCTTCACGCAGACGACTTCGGACGAGCTGGCGCTGGCGCTCGAACAGTTGGGGGCGCAGGGCATGCAGCAGCTCGTGCTCGACCTGCGCAACAACCCGGGCGGGCTGCTCGACCAGGCCATCAAGGTGGCGAGCCGCTTCGTCCCGCGCGGCAAGGGCGTCGTCTCCGTGCGCGCGCGCGAGCAGGAGAACACGCGCGAGTACAAGAACGTCTTCTACGACCCGGTCGAGTACCCGCTGGTCGTCCTCGTCAACGGCGGGTCGGCGTCGGCCTCGGAGATTGTGGCCGGCGCGGTGCAGGATCACGGGCGCGGGCTGGTCGTCGGCGAGACGACCTTCGGCAAGGGGCTCGTCCAGCGCATCTTCAACCTGCCTTACGGCGCGGGGCTGACGCTGACGACCGCGAAGTACTACACGCCCTACGGCCGCCTCATCCAGCGCGCCTACACGGGCGGCTCCATCTACGACTACTACACGCACCAGAACCCGAACGAGGCGACGACGCCGCAGCCCGGCCAGAATCCGGCGACGCCGGCCGCGCCGGGCCGCGCGGCCGCGACCCCGACGCCGCGGCCGACGCCCGCGCCCACGCCCGCCGGGCCGCCGATTCGCACGGCGGGCGGGCGCGTCTTCTACGGCGGCGGCGGCATCACGCCCGACCGCGAGGTCAAGCCGCTCGAAGTCGCCAGCCCCGTGCGCGCGCGCATCTACGAGGAGGTCTTCCACTTCGTCCGGCAGCTCGCCGGCGGGCAGATTCAGGGGCTTGAGAGCTACCGCGTGACGGCCGAGCCGCAGTTCGGCCGCTCGCCGCGCCCGGCCGACTTCCCCGTCAACGACAGGGTGCTGCAAGCCTTCCGCGACTTCGCGCGGCGCGACCCGGAGTCGGCGCTCACCCCGGCGCAGATTGACCGCGAGGCCGAGTACGTCCGGCTGCGCATCCGCGAGCACCTCGTCAACGCGGCGCACGGCGGCGACGCCGCCACCCGCTTCCTCCTCGAAGGCGACCCGCAGTTGCTGCGCGCCCTCGAACTCTTCCCCGAGGCGCGCACGCTCGCCGAGAACGTCGGCCGCCGCCCCGACTCGGAGTAGGCACGGGACGACGGTCGGCGCGCATTTAAGAAGGGGGCGCGGAGAGTTTCCACTCTCCGCGCCCCCTTCGGCGTCTTCCTCCCTTTGAGTCTCAAGCCCGGTTCGGGACTGACGGCGCCGGGCTCACCTGCCGCGGCCGCCGACGACGCGCTGGCGGCGCGCGGGTTTGGGCGCGGCGAGCAGGGGTTCGGTGTGGCCGTCGGCGAGGGCGCGCCCCCGTTCGACGCTGCGGACGGGGACGAGGAACTTGGTGCGGCGCGTGACGCCGGCGAGCATCTTCCGAAGCTCGGCGTCGCCGAGCCCGCCGACGTCAACGCCGCTGGCGCGCAGCTCCTCGCGCAGCCGCGCGGGCGTGTTCGTGCCGCGGTCGTAGACGTCCGGGTAGATGTGGAGCACGCCGCCCTCGACGACCAGCGTGTCGTAGTTGATGTCGACGTGGAGCGGCTCGTCCAGCTCGGCCGTGAGCGTCTTCTTGGTCGCCTTCGCCGCCGCTATCTGCCGCCGCGTGACGGGGAGTTCGCGCGCCGCGACTATCTTCTCCGCGAGGTCGTAGAGGTCGGCGCGCAGCATGCGGACGCAGCCGTGCGAGACGAGGTTGCCCAAATCGCCGGGCCCCTTGGCCTGGTGGATGAGGTAGCCGTCGCCCAGAGGAATCTTGAGCTTGCCGAGCGGGTTGCGCGGGTCGCTCGCCTTGATGACCTCGCCGGGGCGGACGCCGCCGTGGCCCTTGACCCAGTCGCTCGACGGCGGAATCCACGAAGGGTTCCAGATGACCTCGGTCGCCTCGCGCTCGCCGATGTATATGGGGTAGTCCTTCATCCCGACGCCGACGTTGTAGGACTTGACCTCGCGCCCGTTCTGCCAGAGCGTGAGGCGGAAGGTGGGCACGTTGAGCGTCAGACGGATGTCCGGCTGGCCGGGCTCGAACTGCGCGCGCTCGATGCGCCCGCCCGTCAGCCTGTCCGAGCGCTCCGACTCGAAGCGGTCGTAGCGCGCGACGCTCTGCTGCTGCTGCTGCGGCTGCGGCGCGCCGGCCGCGCCGACCGCGCCCGACGCCGCGCCGAACAGCGCGACGGCCGCGAGCGCGCCTCTCGAAATTCCGCGTGCGAACATGAAAATCTCTCTCCCTCCCTGACGAAAAAACTGCGGCCGCGCCCGCCGGGAGAGAGCCGGGCGCCGTCGCGTCCAAATGACCTGAAGCGGGGGTCGCTGGGGGTTGGTGATGTTATCCGACGAAATGGTTGTCCGGCGCAAGTCGCGCGCCGAGCAGCGGGAGCCGGAAGCGGAAGGTCGAGCCGCGCCCGGCGCCTTCGCTCTCGGCCGTTATCACGCCGCCGTGCATCTCGACGAGGTGGCGCACGATGGAGAGACCGAGGCCGAGCCCGCCGTGCTCGCGCGTGATGCGCTGGTCGGCCTGGCGGAAGCGGTCGAAGACGTGCGGCAAAAACTCGGGCTCGATGCCGCGCCCCGTGTCGGCGACGACGACTTCGGCGTGGCCGCCCGCGCGCGCGAGGGTGACGCCGACCGTCCCGCCCCCGGGCGTGAACTTGATGGCGTTCGACAGTAGGTTCCAGACGACCTGCTGCAAGCGGTCCGGGTCGCCCGAGACGAGCGCGCCGCCGGCGCCGAGCCGCACGTCGAGCCGGACGCCGCGCGCCTCGGCCGCCGGCCGCACGCTCTCGACCCCGGCCTCCACGACGCGCGACAGCTCGACGGGGCGCGCCTCTAGCCTGAGCTTGCCCGTGATGACGCGCGAGACGTCGAGCAGGTCGTCTATCAGCCGCGTCTGCGCGACGGCGTTGCGCTCGACGGCTTCGAGCCCGCGCGCCGTCATCGCCGCGTCCGCCGGGCCGGCGCGCAGCATCTTCGCCCAGCCGAGGATGGCCGTCAGCGGCGTGCGCAGCTCGTGCGAGAGCGTGGCCAGGAAATCGTCCTTGAGGCGCGAAGCGTCCTCGGCCGCGCGGCGCGCGCGCTCGGCCTCCTCGGTCTGCCCGCGCAGCTCGGCCTCGATGCGCTTGCGCTCGGTCACGTCCTGCACGACGCCGAGCATGCCGAGCAGGCTCCCCGCGGCGTCGTAGGTGGGGCGGCCGTGCGCCGAGACCCAGACGCTCGCGCCGTCGGGGCGCTCGACGCGGTACTCGATGTCGTAGTCGCCGCGCGCGGCGGCGGCGTGCGCGACCGCCGCGCGCGCCCGCTCGCGGTCTTCGGCGTGGAGCAGCGCCCGCAGCGCCGCCCACGTCACGGGCCCGGCGGCGGGGACGCCGAAGATTTCGGCGGCGCGCTCCGACAGCTCCATCACGTCAGTGCGCGCGTCCCAGCTCCAGTCGCCGAGCCGCGCCGAGGCGAGCGCCAGCGCCAGCCGGTCGGCGCCCCTGCGCACCTCCTCCTCGGCGCGCACGCGCTCGGTGATGTCCTCGTGCATGAGGACGACCTCGCGCACCCGCCCCGCCTCGTCCTTGACGGGGTAGATGACGGCGCTCACCCAGCGGCGCGGGTCTTCGTTGCGCGTGAGGCCGGGGATGGTCTCTTCGGGGTTGTAGAGGATGGCGGGGACGGCGGTCGGCTCGCCGGCGAAGCCGCGGCGGATGAAGGGCGCGATGCCCTTCTCTTCGAGCTGCGGGTCTTCGAGGATGTTGTAGCCGCCGAGGCGTTCGAGCGTCGCGCCCCACAGCTCCTCCCACGCGCGGTTGACGCGCACGGTGCGGCCGTCGGGCGAGAAGATTTGAGTGCTGACGGGCGACTGCTCGACCAGCGTGCGGAAGCGGTTCTCCGAGGCGCGCAGGTTCGCCGCTACGGCCGCCGAGCGCGAGCGGGCGCGCGCCTGCGCGCGCGTGACGAAGAAGAGCGCGAGGCCGAAGCCGAGCCCCGTGAGCGCGATGAGCGGAGCGGCGCGCCCCTCGCGCTCGACGCCCGAGCCGCGCCGCGCGAACGAGACGACGCGCCAGGGGCGGCCGCCCACGTCGAGCGTCTTCTCGGAGGTGAAGCGCGGGCGGTAGTCGTCGCCCGCCGGCTCGCCGCGCGCCACGTCCGAGCGGTGCAGCAGGCTGTCGGGCCGCGCCTCCGCGCCGTCGTAGACGGCGATGTCGCAGAGCGGTGAGGGCAGCGTGCCGAAGACGTCGCCGAGCAGGTCGTCGGCGCGGAAGGGCGAATAGACGAAGCCGCGGAGCTGCGCGCGCCGCTCGCCGACGCCGCCGGGCACGCCGCCGCCGCGGTAGACGGGGACGTAGATGAGGAAGCCCGCCTGCCTGCGCTCGTCCGCCTCAGAGACGAGCGTGACGCGCCCCGACGCGGCGGGCAGCCCCGTGTCGCGCGCGCGCTCCATCGCCTCGCGCCGCGTGGGCTCGGACCACATGTCGAAGCCGAGCGCGGACAGGTTGCGGCGGTCGGACGGCTCGATGTAGGTGACGGGCTGGTACTCCTCGCGCTCGCCCGCGGGCCGCACAGCGAAGTCGTGCGCGCCCTGCCGGCGCAGCGACTCGACGAACGCCTCGCGCTCGGCGGCCGGGACGCGCGCGGTGAAGCCGACGCCCTGCGAGCCGGGGTGGCGGCGCGGCGCCTCGGCGCGCTCGACGAAGCGGCGGAACTCCTCGCGGCTGACCTCGCGGTCGGCGGCGAAGAGCCCGGCGCCGGCCCGCAGCACGTCAACGTGCGTCTGGATGCGCTCCTCGACGGCGTCGGAGGTGCGCTGCGCGGCGTTGTCGAAGCGCAGGCGGTCGTTGGCCGCCGAGGAGGCGCGCGCCGCGTAGGCCGCCGCGGCGGTCGCCGCCAGCACGCCGCACAGCACGAGGCGCGGCAGCCACGCGCGCGGCTCGCCCTGCGGGCTCGTGTGCTGCGTGTCGGCGTTCATCGAGGGGTTTTCGAGCCTTCCGGGCGCCTACTGCCAGAGCAGGCGGAAGTATAGGTAGGCGGCCTGCGCCACGCCGATGACGAAGCCGATGAGGAGGCCGAACAGCTCGATGGTTCGGAGGTGCTGCTTGGCGACCAACAGCACGAGGTCTTCGAGCTTCGTGATGGGGTAGCCCGAGACTTTCTCCTGCACGATGCGGCCGATGTCGAACTCGGCGATGGCCGCGGGCAGCCGCTCGCGCGCGGCCGACTCGACGCGGTCGGCGAGCGCGGCGGCCGCGCGCCTGACCTTCTCCTCGGGCAGCAGGTCGCCGACGCGCCCGATGGGCCTCACCAGCAGCTTCTCGATTTGCGCGGCGAGGATGGCGTTGACCATGCGCCCCGTCTCCTCGCGCGAGAGCACGGCCATCAGGCCGCGCGCCAGGAAGCTCTTGACCTGCTCGGCCGAGTCGGGGCGCGCGTGTTCGAGCAGGGCGCGCAGCGTGTGCGGGCGCACGCGCTGGAGCGCGTCGGTCGCGTAGGCCGAGACGGAGGTCGAAAGCTCGGGGCTGCGCGCGACCGAGAGGATGCGCTCGGCTATCTGGTCTTTGATGAGGTCGAGCTTGTCGGGGGCGATGTTGCCCACAAGCTCGTTGACGGGCCGGGCCAGCACGCCGTCTATCGAGGAGTTCAAAAACTCCTCGGCCTGGTGCTCGAACGCCTCGCCCGAGAGGAACTCCTCGACGCGGCGCGGCAGCGTCTTGTTGACCAGGTCGTCAACCTCGCCGTGGATGCGCTCGCGCGAGATGAAGATTTTCTTGAAGAAGTTGAGCTGCTGGTAGTAGTCGTCCACCTCGCGCTTGATGAGCGCGCCGATCTGCTTGCGCGTGCCCTTGTTCGTCGCCAGCTCGGTGAGGTGCTGGACGATGGGGGGCACCTGGCTGTCAATGCGCTCCTTGATGACGGCCACGGTGTCGGGCGTGAACATCTCGGCCAGCGTGGCGCGGCTCTGCGCCAGCTCGTCCACGCGCGACGAGACGAACTCGCGCACCTTCGACTCGAAGCCGCGCTCGGTGACGACGCCGCGCAGGCGGTCCTCGACGAAGCCCAGCACCTGCTCGAACGTCTCGGGGCCGACGACGTCGGAGAGCCGCTGCGCGAGTATCTCGTCAACGCGTCGGTCAACGAAGCGCGTGACGGCCTCGGCCGTCTCCTCGCCCTTGAGCGCGCCGGCGATGTGCTCGCCGATGCGTAGCTGGAGGGCGGCGAGCGCGTCGAGGACGGGCGCGCGCGCCGACTTCGGCAGCGCGTCGAGGATGGTCGTGTAGTTGCGTTCGAGCAGCTCGTCGGTGTAGCCGGCGACCAACTGCTCGACCTTGCGGCGGAAGAAGCCCGTCTCGAACAGCGCGTGGACGACCGTCTCCTGCGAGACCAGCTCGTTGCCGACGGCGTTGCCGATGGTCTGCGCGAGCCGCTCGCGGTGGCGCGGAATCATGCCCTGCGGCCAGACGGTGAGGCCGAGGACCTTCACCGGGCGGTGCGGGCGGAAGAGCATCCGCACGGCGAGCCACGCCGCGCCGTAGCCGTGGAAGGTGGCGACGAAGACTATCAGGAACAGCTCGAACCACTTGCTGTGGACGACGGCGTTAACCCACTCGATGGCGAGCACCCCTCAGGCGCGCGGCGGATTTGCGGGAGACGGCTTTGATGCTAAACGGACGGCGCGCGGGCGTCAAACGAAAAGGCGGAGGGCCGGGGGGCAAAAGGTGAGGGCGGCGGGCGAAAGGCGGAAGGCGGCGCGTGACTTCACCAGCGGCCCGCGCCGTGCGCCAGCGTCGCCGCGGCGGCCGGCTCGCGGCGCCCGCCGGGGGCGGCTTCGCCCTCCGCCCCCGACGCCTCGGCCGCCGCCCCCGGCGCTTCGCTCTGAGTCCATGTCGCTTCGCTCTGAGCCCGCGGCGCTTCGGTGTCCGCCTGAGGCGGCGCGGCCTTCGTCAGAAGGTCTGCGAGCGCGCTCTCAAGGTTGGTGTAGAGGAACTTGAAGTTCGACTCGACCAGCCGCTCGGGCAGGCAGCGGCGGCCTTCGAGCGCGAGGGCGGGCTCGGTGCGCAGCAGGAACGCGCCGAGGCGGACGAGCCACGCCGGCACGCGCGGGCTCCACGGCCGCCTGAGCGCGCACCGCAGCTCGCACATGAACTCGGCGTTGGTGACGGGGCACGGGCCCGTCGCGTTGAAGACGCCGGCGGCGTCCGCGCGCCCGACGCACCAGAGGACGAGGCGGCAGAAGTCGCGCGCGTGAATCCAACTGACGTACTGGCGGCCCTCGCCCGTCGTCCCGCCGAGGCCGAGGCGCGCCAGCCGCGCCAGCGTCGGGAGCGCGCCGCCGTCGCGCCCGAGCACGAAGCCGATGCGGAGCAGCACCTTTCTCGTCGAGGGCAGTTCGAGCGAGTCGAACGCGCGCTCCCACAGTTGGCAGACCTCGGCGGGGAAGCCGGCCCCCGCAGGGGCGCGCTCGTCGCAAATCCTGCGCCCCGCGTCGCCGTAGATGGCGAGCGACCCGGCCTGCACGAAGACGGCCGGCGGCTCGGCGCACGACGCGAGCGCGCGCCCGAGCGCCTCGACCGAGCCGACGCGCGACTCGACTATCTCGCGCCTGCGCCGCTTCGTGTGCCTGCAATCCACGCTGCGGCCGGCGAGGTTGACGACCGCCGCCGCGCCCTCAAGCTCGCGCGCCCACGCGCCGGCCGTCCGCCCGTCCCACGCGACCCGGCGCGCGCCCGAGCCCTTCTTCGACGGCCTCCGCGTCAGCACGACCGGCTCGTAGCCGGCGCGCGCGAACTCCTCGGCCAGCATCCGCCCCAGAAACCCGCTCCCGCCGGCCAGCACCACGCGACCCTTCGACAAGCGCCCCTCGGACATGAGCTTTCAACCTCCTCGCGGCGCCCTGCGGCGGCGCCTTCGGCGGGTAGGGTTTCAAGCCCCGTGCCGGGCGCGCGCGCGGGACTTACGCCTGGAATTTTGAGGGACGGCGCCCGCGCGGCTTGCAAAAGGCGAGCGCCGGAGGAGGGGTTAGCAGTTTGCGAACGGCGGCGACGACGACGACGACGCCGCGTGCGGGGCGCTTTAAAGCGCGGCGGTCGGTTTCTCGACGGGGAAGCCGGCGGCTATCCAGCCGCCCGTGCCGCCCTCGACGTTGTAGAGGCGGCGGAAGCCGAGCGGGCGGAGCAGGCTCGTCGCGGCGCTCGAACGGTACCCGCCCGCGCAGATGACGGCGAGCGGGCGTTCGCGGTCGAGGCGCGCGGCCTCCTCGCGCAGCCGCGGCGAGAGCGGCGCGCTCTCGGCGCGCGGCGCGTGGCCGGCGGCGAACTCTGCGGGCCGCCGCACGTCGAGCAGTTGCAGCCCCGGCTCCTCCGCGAGCATGCGGCGCAGCTCGGCCACGGACACCTGCTCGACCTCCGAAACCTCGAAGCCCGCCTCGCGCCACCCGCCCATCCCGCCTTGCAGGTAGCCGCGCACCGAGTCGTGCCCGACGCGCGCCAGTCGCGTCACCGCCTCGTCCACCTGCGCCTCGTCCCCGGCGACGAGGATGACGGGCGCGCCCAAAGGAATCAGCGAGCCGGCCCAGCTAGCGAACTGCCCGCCGAGGCCGATGTTGAGCGCGCCGGGGATGTGGCCGGCGCCGAACTCGCCCGCCGCGCGCGCGTCCAGGACGACGTAGCCGAGGTTGGCGTAGCCGGCGACCTGCTGCGGGATGAGCGCCGCGGGCCGCCGCATCTCTGAGAGCGGCGGCGCGCCGGCGCGGTTAATCTCGGCGTCCACGGGGAAGTAGGCCGGCGCCTCGGGCAGGTCGGTCGTCAGCATGCGGACGAACTCGTCGCGGCCGACGGGCGCGAGCGCGTGGTTGAGGCGGCGCTGCTGGCCGATGGTCGAAGAAGTCTCCTTCGAGATGTTGCGGCCGCACATCGAGCCCGCGCCGTGCGCCGGCCAGACCTCGACCGCGTCGTCGAGCTTGAGCAGCTTGCCGTGCAGGCTCTCGTACATCATCCCCGCCATCTCGTGCGGCGTGTAGCCGCGCGCGCCCGCCAGGTCTGGGCGGCCCACGTCGCCGACGAAGAGCGTGTCGCCCGTCAGGACCTTCTGCGGCTCGGGCGAGACTTCGGTGTCTATGACGAGGAGCGAGATGCTCTCGGGCGTGTGGCCGGGCGTCTCCAGCACGCGGAGGACGACGCGCCCGACTCTCAGCTCGTCGCCGTCGCCGACGGCGCGGTGCGGAAAGCGCGCGCCGGCGCGCGCGCCGAAGACTATCTCGGCGCCCGTGCGCGCGGCCAGCTCCCTGTGGCCGCTGACGAAGTCCGCGTGGAGGTGCGTCTCGACGACGTACTTGATTCTCAGCCCTTCGGCCGCGGCCTCCGCGAGGTACTGCTCGACGTCGCGCTGCGGGTCCACGACCGCGGCCTCGCCGTCCGAGCCGACGAGGTAAGAGGCGTGCGCCAGACAACCGAGGTAGAACTGTTTGAAGTGCATCGGGAGACTCCTGTCAGACCTGCCACTTGAACCGGGGGACGAGAGGGCGACGGGGCGCGAGACTTTTTCCGCGCCCGAATTTTATTCAGTTCGGCGGCCCGGGGCAAACATCCCCGCACGCCGCTGCCCGGGAATGTTGTGTGCCGCGGGCGCGAGTCTGGGTTACAATGACGGCCGTCGTAACCACCAGCTCTTACCAGCTCTTATAGGACAAACCGGAGGATGAGGATGCCCAAGGCGTTCACACGTCTGCCGCTGGCGCTGCTCGCGCTGGCTCTCACGCTGTCGGCCGGCGCGCCCGCGCGCGCGCAGGAAAGCGCCGCGCCGGCTTCGGCCGAGGTCGCCGGGGCCGAAGCGATGGCCGAAGCGGCGCAGGACGCGCGGCCGTCCGACGCGCGTCAGGAGGTCGCCGCCGCCGGCGGCGCGCGCCAGCAGCCGACGCCGCAGCCTTCGCCGCAGCCGACCCCGCGCGCGCCCCTGACCGGCGAACAGAAGGTCACGCGCTCTCTGCGCAACGCCTTCCTGAACCCCGCGTCTTACGCCATCGCCGCCTTCAACGGCGGCATCCGCCAGATAGGCGAAGACCGCCTGCCGCACAAGGACACCGAGGACGAGCTGGCCGACTGGGGCTCGACGACCGCGCGCGTCTTCGCCACGCGCACCACCTACGGCTTCTTCGGCAACGGCGTCTACCCGGCGCTCTTCAAACAGGACCCGCGCTACGAGCGCGCGCCGGCCAAAAACGTCGGCCGCCGCGCGGCGCACGCCGTCAGCCGGCTCTTCGTCACGCGCGGCGACAACGGGAACCTCCAGCCCAACTTCTCGCGCTTCGCCGGCGCGGCCACGTCGAGCGCGCTGGCCAACATCTGGGAGCGCAGCACGCCGGGGCACGACCGCGTCGGCGCCGACGCCACGCTCCGCCGCTTCGGCATGAGCTTCGTCTCCGGCGCCATAGGCAACCTCGTCCGCGAGTTCGTCCCCGACTTCTTCAAGTGAGAGGCCGGCGGCCGTTTCGTGTAAGAGGCCGCCGGCCATCGGCCGAGCGTCCGGCTTAAGGAAGTCGAGCCTTGCCGTCACACGCCCCGCAGGGGAGCGGGCGTGACGGCAAGGCTCTTTTAACGGCCCGCGGCCTCCGGCCCCTAATTCATGGCGCGGCGGCGCAGGGCGTAGCGGAAGAGCTGCGCCTCGGAGCCCTGCGTGTTGGGCGACCAGGTGGCGCGCAGCGCGTGCGCGCCGCTGGCGTCCGGGGCGAGGTGCAGGCTGTAGGTTTCGCGCTTGCGCGGGGAGTAGACGACGTAGCGGCGGCCGTCGGGCGCGCCGTCCGAAGGGGCCGCGCCCTCGCAGAGGACTTCCTCGTGGCCGTCGCCGTCGAGGTCGGCGACCTCGGCCGTCCACTCGGCCCCGCGGAAGCCTTCGACGTCGAGGGGCACGCTCTTCGTCAACGCGTAGCCGCCGCCGCCCGCGCGCTCGATGACGAGCAGCGTGGCCGCCCCCTCGGACGCGCTCTTGGCGACGGCCGTCACCAACTGCCGCGCGCCGCTGCCGACGACGCGGACGTCGCTGACGGCGGCGCGCGCGACCGACGCCGCCACCCGCCACGCCGCCTCGCGCGTGAGCGTCGCCGCCTCGCGCTGACGCTGAGAGCGCGCCTTGCCGCGCGGCGCGAGCGCGGCGGCCGTCACCGACGGGTCGCGCCCCAGCGCTTCGAGCGCGCCCCCCTTCCCCGCCCGCGCCGACCACGCCGCCGCCACCGTGCAGGCCATCGCGAAGAGCGCGAAGAGCGCGGCGACGCGCGTGAAGTTGAAGCGGCTCGCGGCGAGCGCGCCGATGGTCGCGGCGAACGGGTCAACGGGGGCGGCCACGCCCGCGGCCTCGCGCCGCGCCTGCTCGACGCTGCGCTCGACCATGCGGCACGCCTCGGCGGCGGTCGCCGGGCGGTGCGCCGGGTTCTTCGCGAGCAGCGTGTGGACGGCCAGCGCGAGCGCGCGCGGGCATTCGGGGCGCAGCGAAAGGAGCGCCGTCGGCTGCGCCGTCGCCTGCTTGACCAGCACGACCGACGAGAGCTGGTCAACGAAGGGCGGGCGCCCCGCCAGCATCTCGTAGAGCAGGACGCCGACGCTGTAGAGGTCCGTGGCGGGCCCGACGCGGTGGCCCAGGCACTGCTCGGGCGACATGTAGCGCGGCGTGCCGATGACGAGGCCGGACTCGGTCGTCGGGTGCGTGCGCGTCACGTCGGTCGAGTCCTGCAAGACCTTGGCGATGCCGAAGTCGAGCACGCAGACGCCGCGCTCGTTGATGATGATGTTCGACGGCTTGAGGTCGCGGTGGACGACGCCGAGGGCGTGGGCTTCGGACAGCACCTCGCAGATTTCGGAGGCGACGCGCACGGCGCGCTCGGGCGCGAGCGGCCCTTCGCGCGCCAGCGTCTCGGCGAGCGTCGAGCCCTCGACGTACTCCATGACGATGAAGGGGCGGCCGTCGGCCAGGTGGCCGGCGTCGAAGATGATCGCGGCGCGCGGGTGCTTGAGCCGCGCCATCGTCCGCGCCTCGCGCATGAAGCGCTCGGCCACCTCCGGGTAGGCCGCGAACTCCTGCTTTAAGATTTTGATGGCGACCGGGCGTTCGAGCCCGAGGTGCGAGGCGCGGTAGACCGTGCCCATGCCGCCCCTGCCGATTTCGCACTCGACGCGAAACCGCCCGGCGATGATTTGGGGGATGTCCATCTCCTGACCCTCTCGTTCGGGAAAGAAGGGTCGCTGCGGACTCGGGGCGCCAGTTCTCTGCTTCTCTGAGCGGGGCAGTAGAGAGAAGTGTGGGCCGCGGCCGCGCGCCACGGGTGAAACTAAACGGGGCGAATGTTCAGGGAGAAGCGTTCTACCCGGCTCTGGTCGGCCGGTCGAGCGGAGAGTGTAGCACTTCTGCGACGGCGCGCAAACTTTTTCCGCCGCCCGCGGCGCGCCGCCCCGCGGAATTTAAAACGGGCGCAGGGGACGCCTGCCCGCCCCCCCGCCCGTTTTTGAAGCCCGCGCCCGCGGCGGCCTACGTGTGGGCGAAGCCGCCCGCCCAGTTAATCAACATCACCGCCAGGACGACGGCCGCGTACGCGGAAGCCCACGGCAGCAGCCGCGGCCGCCCCGGGTCGCCCCCGCGGGCGACGCCGCCGGCGCGGAAGGCCGAGACGAGCAGTTGCGCGCCGAGCAGGGCGAGCGCGACGACGAGGAGCGGCCCCGCGGGGTTCGCCGCGAGCGCGCCCCCGAGGTCGCCGCCGAGCGTCATCAGCACGCTCCGCGTCATCCCGCAGCCCGGGCACGGCGCGCCGAACAGCAGCCGGACGGGACACACGACCGGCATCACGCCGCCCGCGACGTAGACGCCCGACGCGTCCGCCGAGGCCAGCCCCCGCGCGAGCGCCAGCGACGCGAGGAGCGCGCCCCCCGCGGCGCCGGCCTTCAACCTTGTCCGCCGAAGCTCAGACACACGCGCCGCCGCCCTAGAACCAGGCCTTCTTGTTCTGGATATACGTCCGGACGAACTCCTCGTCGGACTTGGTGAGGTAGATGACGCCCTCGATGAGGCCGACGACGCCGACCGCGATGGAGGCGATGCCGCAGGTGAGGAACATGCCCACGACCCACGCGGCCAGCATGATGGCGCCCTCGGTGTTGTAGCCGAGGATGAACTTGTGCACGCCGAAGCCGCCGAGGAGGATGCCGCAGATGCCGGCCGCCATCTTCTTATTCGCGCCCGCGGCCTGCCAGTCCGCGCCGCCGCCGCCCTGCGGGTAGGACGACAGCCCCTGCTGCTGCGGGTAGCCCGGGTAGGAGGAGGGGGGAGTCTGCGGCGCGTAGCCCGACTGGTAGGAGGACTGCTGCGTCTGCTGCTGCCCGAGGTCGCCGCTCTGGCGCCAGGACTCGGGCGCGGGGGAGGCCGGGAGCGTCGTGCCGCACTTCACGCAGAAGCGGGTGCCCTCGACGTTCTCGGCCGCGCAGGAAGGACATGCGATCATCTTTCTCTCCTTTACAGCCCGGCGCGCGCGCTCGTCGCTCTCTCGCACGACCGCGCGGCCGGGGCTCGTCTTTCAGGGGTGGAAAATTATTCGGGCCGAGCCGGGAGTCATCTCAGAATGAGCCGGCCCGGAAGCTCGACTTAATGGCGACAAGTCTTTCTCACAAACGACGTGAAAAGTAAAGAGCCGTCAGCCGCGACGAGATTAAAACCGCCCCGCCCTCGTCGGGGCCGGCGGCCGGGGGCTCAAGCGGTCAGGTCCGGCACCCAGAAGGTCTGGTCGCCCGATTGGACGCGGCGCAGCCCGCGCGCCGGCAGCTCGCGCTCGTCGAGGCCGAGGTAGGTGAAGTGCGGCAGGTCGCTCAGCACGGTCTGGAACCAGCCGCGGCGCTCGAGCAGGCGGCAGACGCGCGGGTCGGCGAACTCCTCGACGTCGAAGGCCAGCATGGCGAGGTGCTGCGACGCGCCGGGCGCGGCCACCGACTGGAGGATGCTCTTCTTGAAGTCCTTGCTGAAGAAGATGCCGCCGCGCTCAAGCTCAAGGACGGCCGACGCCTGCTCGCGCAGCGGGAGCCCGCGCACCCGCTCGGCCTCGCGGCCTTCGAGCCGCCCCTCGGCGCACCAGTGGTCGAGCGCCGGGTCGCAGCGCGAGCGCCAGAGCCGCAGCGAGTCGGCGTAGCTGCGCCGCCCGGCCTCGCTCCCGCCACGCGGCGTGATGCGCAGGCCGGCGCGCGCGGCCTCGCGGCGCGCGGCCACGAGCGCCGCCATCGCCGGCGGCTGAAGCTCGATGAGGGCGCCGTCCATCTCCTCGGCGCGCCAGCCGGCCTCGCGCTGGAAACGCTCGACGGCCTCCTCGGACTCGAAGACGCACCCGGCGGGGAGCCGCACGCCCTCGGCGACGAACAGCGCGCCGTACTCTTCGAGCACGCGCCGCGCCAGCACGTCGCCGGCCGGGCAGAAGCGCTCAAGGCTCAGGCCGCGGCGCGCGAGCGCGGCGTGGAAAGGCGAAGCGGCGGCCTGAGACTCGGGCGGCCGCCGCGCCGCCTCCTGACGCTCATCCTTGCGGGGGGACAATTGTGTTGGGTTCTCCTCTCGGCGCGCCCCTCGCGGGCCGGCGGCCCGCGGGCTCGCGGGGCGGGGCTTGTTCCCCGCCCGCGTCGTGTGGTAACACGCTGACGATTGTAAACGAACGGGGGCGGGGGCCGGCAATCCCGCCCCGCCGAAATCTCGCCGCGCGCCGCGGCCCGGGGGCGGAAGGCCGATGAGTCAGCTCAAAAAATTTCAGGAGATACACGCGCAGTACGCGCGCCACGGCTGGCGGCTCGTGCGCGTGCTGGCGCGCGCCGAGACGCTGGCCGAGTTGTCGGCGTCGGCGGGCGGCGCGGCCTTCGAGGGCGCGGCGGCGGCCGAGTCCGAGGTGGACGCGATGTGGTTCTCACGCCCCTCGGCCGAGGGGCGCGAGGCGTGGGAGCTGCGCCTGGCCGGCGACACGCCCTACGCCCTCTTCGAGCTGTTCGAGCCCGACGAGGACGAGGAGGACCGCGAAGACGTCCGCCGCGAGATGGAGGCGCGCCTCCGCGACTACGCCGCCGGCCGCTGACGCGGAAGGCGGAAGGCGAAAGCGGAAGCCGGAAGGCGGCGCGGCCTTCATCAGAAGAACGGCGGCGCGGCTATCATCCTTTGAAGATGAAGGCCGCGCCGCCTTCCGTCTCTCTACTTTAGCCCTTAGCCCTTTGTCTAGTCCCGGCTCCTGCCGACCTTGACGGGAATCTCGACCTGCTCCGCGCCGCGGACGACGAGGACGGGGACGGTCGTGCCGGGCAGCGCCTCGGCGATGCGGTAGCGCAGGTCGCCCGGGGTGCGGATGAGGTGCTCGCCGAACTTGATGACGATGTCCCCATCTTTGAGCCCGGCGATGTCGGCCGGCTCGTTGCGGTTCACGTCGTCCAGCTCCACCCCGTAGATGTTCGTGTTCGGCACCTGCACGCGCCCGCCCACGTCAATGCCGATGACGCCGCGCCCGCCCGGGCGGCGGTCGAAGAGCCTCAGGCCGGGCGTGTCCTTCTGCGCCACGGTCGTCAGCATGGTCGTCATGGTCGCGCCGTCGCGGACGAAGACGACCTCGACGGTCTTGCCCACGGGCGTCTCGGCCAGAATCTCGCGCATCGCGTCTTCGTCCCGGACGGGCTTGCCGTCGAAGCTCTTGATGATGTCGCCGCCGATGAGCCCCGCGCGGACGATGGGCGTCTCGGGCCCGGCGATGCCGGTGACGAGCGCGCCGCCGCCCGGCGCCGTCTCGAACCCGTCAACGCCGAGGAACGACCTGACCGCCACGGGCGCGCTGCGGCCGCCGCGCGCGCCCATCCAGAGCGGCGCCGTCCCGCCCGCGACGAGAATCGCCAGCACGATGACCACCCAGAGCCACCACCCGCCCCGCTTGGTCGCGCGCGCCTTCGCCCAGTCGGCGGCGGCCGGCAGCCCCGCCTGCCGCTGCTGGCCGAGCGCCGAGGTGGCGCCGAAGGACTGCATCGGCTGCGCGGGCTGCATGGGCGCGGCGCCCCACGTCTGGCGCGGGGCGAAGGGGTCGGCGGCGGGCGGCGGCGGCGCGACCGTCGGCATCGACGAGGCGTCGAAGCGCTGCGTCGGCACGTACTCCTCGACGCCCTCGCCCAGGCGGTAGCCGCACATGCGGCAGAACCTGAGTCCGGCGACGAGCGTCGCGCCGCAACTCGGGCAGTTGACCATCTCAGTTTGTTCAGCTCGCATGCCCGCCCCTCCGTCTTCGATTCCCGCCGCGTTCTGCTGTCTTCGGGTTCTGTTCGGCGCGTCGCGCCCGCGGCGTGATGCGCCCGGCGTCCTGTGTCAGGAATATACGCCCCCCGGAGCGCCGCGGTTGCATCCCGCGCGCCCGGGACTTAGACTCGTCGGCACACGCAAGTCCCGCGGCGACATCAGTATTGTGGCTCGCGCCTGCGCCCGCGCGCAAGCGTCACGCGGCGCGCCGCGGCGGCGGGCGGCCGGGGCGGTTTTTAGTTTTCAGTTTTTAGTTTTCAAGCGCCGGCGTCGGCCGCCCGCCGAAGGCTGAAAACCGGGGGCCGAGAGCCGCCAAACCAAGGAGGCTGAAGTTGGAAGTAACCAAGGCTCTGGCGGCGCTCCAGCCGCTCTACGGCAAGGACAACGTCGAGATAGTGACCGAGACGGGCGCGCGCGTCCGCGGCGTCGTCCGCAGCCTCAAGCAGACGCAGGCGCTCACGCGCCCCAGCGTCAAGATAGAGCGCCCGGGCGGCGAACTCGTCAAAATCCCCTTCTCCGCCATCACCGAAATCATAGACCACAACCGCTGAAAGCCCGCGAACCGCCTGCGGCGCCGCGAGCCGTAAACCGCGGGCCGTGACGAG
>DASVUF010000050.1:0-1652 GCA_036387195.1 Pyrinomonadaceae bacterium
CGCCTCGGCGGCCATGCGCGCGGCGATGGGGGAGACGATGAGCCGGCCGCCCTGCGCCCGCTGGCCGTTGCCGCCGGGGTCGGCGGCCGCGGGTTGCGGCGGCGGCTGCTGCGGCTGCGTTGGCTGCGGCTGCGCCGCGCCCGAGCCCGCCTGCGCGTCGGAGGGCGGGCCGCCGGCCTCGCCCTTGAGCGGCTGCCCGTGGATGGTGGCCTGCGTGCGCTCGCCGTCGGGGACGACCGTCGCCAGTTCGGCGGGCATGCCGTAGGCGCGCCCCTCGGCCGACTTGACCGACTCGTTCCTCTCGGCCTGCGCCGCGCCCGAGGTGGCCTCCGAGAGCAGGGAGGAGATGTCCTCGTCGGGCCCGCCGATGATGGCGATGACCGCGCCGAGGGGGACCGTCTCGCCGGCGGGCACGAGAATCTTGCGCAGCACGCCCTCGGCGAGCGCCTGCGCCTCCATCGTCGCCTTGTCGGTGTCAATCTCGGCGAGCGGCTCGCCGACGCCCACCTTGTCGCCCTCGTTCTTCAGCCAGCGCGAGAGTTGCCCCTCCTCCATCGTCGGCGACAGCTTCGGCATCACGACCTGCGTAGCCATAAGAGTCCTCAGTCAACTAGTCCAGGTAAGAGACCTCACGGACGGCCCTGACGATGCGCTCGACGTCGGGGAGCGCGAGCCGTTCGAGGTTTTTGGCGTAGGGCATGGGGGCGTCCGCGCCCGAGAGGCGCTTGACGGGGGCGTCGAGGTAGTCGAAGGCGTGCTCCATGATTTGCGCGCTGATCTCGGCGCCGACGCCGCAGAAGGCGTGCGACTCCTCGGCGACGACGACGCGGTTGGTCTTCTTCACCGAGTTGATGATGGTCTCGACGTCGAGCGGGCGGATGGTGCGCGGGTCTACGACCTCGACCGAGACGCCCTGCTTCTCCAGCTCCTCGGCCGCCTTCAGCGCCAGCGGCACGGTCAGCGAGCGCGCGACGATGGTGCAGTCCGTCCCCTCGCGCTTGACGTCGGCCACCCCGAGCGGGACGAGGAAGTCTTCGCCGTCGGGCACCTCGCCCTTGTTGCCGTACATGCGCTCCTGTTCGAGGAAGATGACGGGGTCGTCGTCGCGGATGGCGCTCTTCAAGAGCCCCTTGGCGTCGGCCGGCGTCGAGGGCATGACGACCTTCAGGCCGGGGAAGTGCGAATACCACGATTCGAGCGCCTGCGAGTGCTGCGACGAGACCTGGTAGGCCGAGCCGTTCGGGCCGCGGAAGACGATGGGCGCCTTGAACTGTCCGCCCGACATGTAGCGCATCTTCGCCGCCGAGTTGATGATCTGGTCGGTGGCGAGGATGGAGAAGTTGAAGGTCATGAACTCGATGATGGGGCGCAGGCCGACCATCGCCGCGCCCACGCCGAGGCCGGCGAAGCCCAGCTCGGTGATGGGCGAGTCCACCACCCGCCGGTCGCCGAACTCTTCGAGCAACCCCTTCGAGACTTTGTACGCGCCCTGGTAGGCCGCGACCTCCTCGCCCATCAGGAAGACGCTCTCGTCGCGCTGCATCTCCTCGCGCATCGCCTGGTTGAGCGCCTCGCGCATCGTGATGACTGCCACTGGCAAACCTCCGGTTTCGGCTATCGGGCGGCGGGCGGCGGGCGGCGGGGAAGAATGT
>DASVUF010000051.1:0-31020 GCA_036387195.1 Pyrinomonadaceae bacterium
CTTCACGCGCGTCAGGTCTTATTTGACCGACACGTCGTCAACGCGGAACGACGTGGGCAGCGTCACGTCGTTCGTGCCGCGGAACTGTATCCGCACCGTCTGCCCGGCGAAGCTGCTGAGGTTGTACGGCCCCCTCAGCACGTAGACGCCGGACGTGCCGCTGTTCTGGTTGCTGAACGTCGCCAGCGTCGCCAGCAGCGTCCCGGAGGTGTTGCGCACCTCGATGAAGAGCCGGTCGAAGACCGACGCGCCCGCCGCCTCGCTCGTCGTGATGTTCAGCCAGAAGTTGAGGTTCGCGCCGCCGCCCGGGACGGTCACGGTCTGGTAGAGCGACCCCGAGCTGCTGTTGACGCCGTTGATAATCATGTAGGCCACGCCGCTGTGCGGGAGCGTGCCCGTGCTGCGCGTCACCTGACCCGAGATGACCCAGGGCGTCGTGCCCGACTCGAAGCCGGGGTTGACGAGCAGCTCGGCGCCGCCGCCCGACGTGCCCGCCTGCGTCACGGTGAAGGTCTGGCCCGCGATGGTCAGCGTGCCCGTGCGCGAGGTCGTGCCCGTGTTGGCGCCGACGCTGTAGGTGACCGTCCCCGACCCGGAGCCGCTCGCGCCGGCCGTCACGCCGATGAAGCCGGCGTTGCTCGCCGCCGTCCAGCCGCAGCCCGCGCCGGCCGTCACGGTGACCGTGCCGGAGCCGCCCGCCGCCGCGAAGCTGGCGCTGCTCGGGCTGATGGAGAAGCTGCACGTCCCGCCGCAGTCGCTGGGCAGGTCGCTGGCCGCCGTGTGCGTCGTGCCGTCGTTGCCCACGGCCGAGACGCCCATCCCGTGGCGCGCGAACACCGTCCAGATGGCGCAGCGGTTGACGCCGCCGTTCAGGTTCTGGTCGGCCTGGAGGATGCCGTCGCGCGCGTTCAGGAACGAGGGGCGCGTCGGCGTGAACTTCATGCCGTTGAGGACGATGCTGTCCGTGACGGCCGCGCCGAGCTGCGTCCGCAAATCCCAGAGGGTCGCGGCCCAGACCTCGCCGTCGTTGTGCACCGCGCAGCCGCCCGCGCACACGTCCGCGTAGGAGTCGTGGACGGCCGCGGCCGGGACGGAGTAGGCCGCGCGGCGGATGCCCGCCGGGTTGGCGGTCGAGTACTCGCCGACCGCGCCGTCGTTGTTGAGCGTCGTCGCCCAGTAGTCGCTCCAGCCCTCGCCCATCGCGCCCGACTGCGTGCCCGAGAGCGCGGTCGAGCCGTTGCCGATGAGGCGGTTCGAGATGCCGTGGCCGTACTCGTGGAAGACCACGTCGCCGTCCACCGAGCTGTCGCGGTCGGGGTTGGCGGCCGTGAAGAGGTACTGCTGCATGCGCGGGCGCGAGCCGTCGGGCGGCGTGGCGAAGTTGGCGTTGTTCGTCCCCGAGCCGTCCTGCGCCTCGGCGCGCACCGAGTCGTTGCCCGTGCCGCCGCGCCCGTAGTTGTTCGTCTGGAAGTTGCGCGCCGTCTCCGTGAACCCGAGGTTGTAGGAGAAGTCGTGCATGACGTTGTTGTAGTAGAAGAGGTTCGTGACGACCGCCGCCTGCTGCGTGCGCGGGTCCACGGCGGTCGAGAACGGGAAGGTGAAGTCCTGCGTCGCCGAGGAGGCGTGGCCGTTCGAGAGCCCCGTCGTGTTGTTGGCGTCGGGCGCGTTGTCGGCGTTGGTGTCGAGGTAGGCTTCGACGTTGTTGCCGGTCGTCACCGTGGACGCGCCCATCCAGCCGGCGGCCGTGTTGATGACGGTGTCGCCGACGAAGGAGATGAGCGAGCGCGCGCCCTTGTCGGGGGCCTCCGCGTAGACCGTGCCCTGCGCCTCGAAGACGTAGAGGTTGTGGCGCAGGAGCAGCTCGCCCGTGTGCGCGTCAACCAGCATCTCGTACCACTCCTCGGGCCCGACCTCGGCGTAGACGTGCCACGCCAGCCGCGCCTCGTCCTTGAAGCGCACGACGTTCAGCTCCGAGAGCACGTCCTCGAAGGCCGGGCTGAGCGGGTTGGCGAACGCCGCGCGGTCGCCCGCCGCCGAGCGGCCGCGCGTCTCGGCGAACGACGGGACGACCGCGCGCCCCGCGTGCTCGAAAGCCTTTGCGATGCCCTCCGCCTCGGAGAGCGTCGGCCGGAGCGCGGCCTTCTGCCCGTTGACGGCGAAGCCCTGGCGGACGTTGAGGACTTCGCCGGCGCGGCCGACGGCGACCTTGACGTTCCCCTCGAACACCTTCAGCCCGCCGACCGTCTGCGCGTAGTCGAGGAAGGTCGTGCCCCGGTCGTCGTCCTGGTGTTCGAGCTTGAGCGCGTTCACGTCGGCGTTCGACAGCCCGAACAGCGCGGCCTGCCGCCTGAGGAAGCCGCGGGCGACGTTGTCGGGGGTGTTCGCCTGCGGCGCGGACAGCGCGCCGCCGTCGACGAACAGGTTTTTCATCGCGCCCGCCTCGTTGACCTCCGCGCGCAGGTTGCGCGCGCGCCCGGCGCCGAGCCCCGCGCGTAAGTTTTCGACGGCCGAGGCGCGCGCCCGCAGCGCCGCGTTCGGGCTGCCCGCCGCCCTCTGGCGGCCGTCGCCGGTGTTGAGTTCGGTGTCGTGGAACTCGCCACGGCCCGCGAGGCGTATGTCGTAGTTCGGCAGCGGTTGGGGGCGGTTCCCGGCGGCGGGCGCGTCCTGACCCGCAGGGTTCGCGGCGTCTGACTTGGTCGAGAAGGCGACGGGGGTGACCAGCAGGGCAAACCCCAGCAACGCCGTCAGCAGGCTCTTGCGCATTTTTCTCTCTCCAGTGGATACGGTTGAAGGCACTGACAGACTCGCCTGTCGGCGTAGCGGGCGGTACGCGCGCGCTCGCGTGGTCAGGTGACGCCGTCGAATTTTGAGCGAGATGGAGTAGCCCGCCTGTTATCGGGTCAGGACGCACAGCACGTTTGAGGGACGCGCAGGGCTACTGCAATTGGGGCCTTCGAGACTTCGGCACGAGACGGCTGCTGCCGCCATCGGTGAAAAGGAGCCACAGGCTAACAGATTCCCCTGCGCTTTGACAAACCCGGACGGACGGTCGTCGCCGGGGACGAAGCCGCCGCCCCCTCAGAAGAAAGAGGGAGGGAGCGACCTCGCGCAAGGTCGCCCCCTCCCTCTTTCTTCCCGGCCGGCGAGTCGCCGGCGCGGCCCCCGTGTTCCGGCTACGCGCTCGCGCCCTTCAGCGGCCCCGGCCTCAGCGCCCGAAGCCCTGCGCCCGCAACCACTCGTCCATGAGCCGCCAGCCCTCGTGGTTGCGGAAGTGAGTGTTGAAGTCGTGCCCGACGCCCGCGAGCGGCTGCACGGTCACGCCCGACGCGCTTGTAAAGTGCGCCGCCTCGCCGTCGGCCAGCGAGGCCGGGTACAGCCCGTCGAACTCGCCCAACTGCACGAGCACGGGGCCCGTCACCTGCCCCACGCGCGTGGCGGCCAGGTCGAAGGTGAACGCGGGCAGGATGCCCGTCGTAAGCTGCCCCCGCGGGAGAAAGTCGGCGAGGTTGTCGCGGTCGTACTGGATCACGTCCGGGTCGGCCCCGGGCGCGTGGTAGAACATCAACGGGCGCAGCTCGCCCGGGACGATGAAATATTCATACTTCGACAGCTCGGCGATAAGCTCGGCCGGCACGGGTATCGCGTGCTGGACGTGTCCCATGCCCGTCGTGACGACCGCGTCGGCGTCGTGGTACGTCCCCTGCTCGTAGACCGCGTTAATGCTGCCCAGCGAGTGGCCGACCGTCACCACGCGCTCGAACGCGTAGCCCACGCCGTTCTCGCCCGAGCGCAGCCGCGTGATGACCTGATGAATCGCCGAGGCGCTCCGGTCGAGCGTCACGAGGTCGCCGTCCGCGGGCTTCGTGCTCTCGCCGACGCCGAGCTGGTCTATGGCGAGCACGGCGTACTTGCGCTCGGCCATGTAGCGCGCGAACGAGTACTCGTGCCCGTTGATGGTCGGCACGTCCCAGTATTTGTGGTTGTAGTTGGCGCCGTGGACGGCGAGCAGCAGCGTCCGGTTGTTGTAGCTGCCCTTGTAGTAGAGGTAGCCCGCGACCTCCGCGGCGCTGCCGTCGGAGAGCTTCAGGGGGAAGCTCAGGCGTTCGACCTTGATGTCCTGTCCCTGCTCGGCGGCGGCGGCTCCCACGAAGGAGAGGAGGACGAACGCTACTGCGAAAACTCCGGTCGCGGCGTGCTTGAAAAAGCTGGCGCGACTGCGATGAATGCTCATGAATACGCCTTTCGGTGTCAGGGCGGCGCGGCGCGGAGGCAGTAGGGCGGCGCGCGGCTGTGAGTGCGTTGCGAAACGGCATGTTTCGCGTCCCGCAGCACAACGCGTAAAAACGCGCTCGCAGGGATCGGTCGCGGCCCTTTTTTTTCCGCAAGCGCCGAATGACGGGGGTCGGAAGCAGCCGCCTCCGGGGGCGCGTAGACGAAAAACGGGCGCCCCGAAGGACGCCCGCAAGTCGTTGATTCTGTTGATGGCCAGGGACGGAGTCGAACCGCCGACACCGCGATTTTCAGTCGCGTGCTCTACCAACTGAGCTACCTGGCCGGAAATCGTCTCGCGCGGACGAAAGGCAGAGTATAGGCGGTCGCTTCAGACCTGTCAAACGGGTCGCCGGCCGCTCACTTTTTGTCAAATGCGTCACAAAAAATCGTTGACAATTTTTCGGCAATGCGTATAATCCGTTGCGTCTGAGGTTGGAGCCGGTTGCCAAACAGCCGGCGCGTCCCGCGAGGGACATCCGGCCGAAGCCCGAACATCGCTAGTGCCCGCCAGTGCCAGCTCGACCGCCGAACGTGCCCCCCACGTCGCTACCTTCGAGCTGGCACTTTTCTATCCGCGCTTCCCCCTTTTCGACCTCCGACGCGCCCCGCGCTAGCTCCCACAAAGCTTCGCCGCCAAAAACTCGGGCGGGTGAACTCTCACCCGCCTCCCGGTCAAAACGGCTCGGATTTTCCAGACGTTTAAACTACTTCGGGTTTTCCCGACTATTAATGACTAATGCCTCTCGCGAACCAGCGTGTGGCCGCAGCGGCACTTGTAGACCTCGGCGACGTGCGCGTGCGAGTGCAGGTGCCGCCTGTCGCGCTTCCCGAACAGCTTGTTAAGAATGCTCCTCATCATGATGCCCGTATCCCTCCGGACATTTAGATGAGAGGCGGCCGGGGCGCGGTTGTCATCAACCGGGCGCGCGGGCCCGGCGCTCGGAGGGAGGGCGCGGCCGGCTCAGACGCCGGAGCGCGCCGCGAGCAGTTCGTACTGGCGCGCCGCCTCGGCGACCACCTCGCGCTCGTCCAGCGTCAGGAGCACGCCGTCGCGCAGCACGACGCGGCCGTCAATCAACACGTCGCGCACGTCGCGCGCCTCGGCGGCGTAGACGAGCGTGGAGACGACTTCGGGCATGGGCGTCGTGTGCAGCCGCCCCAGCTCGACGATTGTCAGGTCGGCGCGCTTCCCCGCCTCGACGCTCCCGACCTCGGCTTCGAGCCCGAGGGCGCGCGCCCCGCCGCGCGTCGCCATCCGCAACACGCGCGACGCCGGCAGCGCGTCCGCGCCGCGGCTCACCTTCTGTAAGAGCGCGGCCCCGCGCATCTCCGTGAACATGTCGAGCCGGTTGTTGCACGGCGCGCCGTCCGCGCCGAGCGAGACCGAGACGCCCGCCGCCAGCATCTCCGTCACCGGCGCGACGCCCGACCCGAGCTTCATGTTCGACGAAGGGCAGTGCGAGACGTGCGTCCCCTTCGAGGCGAGCAGCGCCGTCTCGTCCTCCCGCACGTGGACGCAGTGCGCCAGCAGGACGTGCGGGCCCGAGACGCCGAGCGAGTCGAGGAATTCGACGTTCCGCATCCCCGTCTCGCGCTCTACCAGCTCGATCTCCGAGCGGTTCTCGGAGGCGTGCGTGTGAATCATCACGCCGCGCTCGCGCGCGAGCCGGGCGACCCGTTCGAGCAGCCCGCGCGTGCAGCTCACGGCGAAGCGCGGCGCGAAGCAGTAGCGCACGCGCCCCCCGGCGCGGCCGTGCCACTCCTCCAGCAGCGCCAGCGACTCGCGGATGGAGTCCTCCGTCTCCTCCCTCAGCCCCTCGGGCACGCCCTCGCCCTTGTCCATCATGCACTTGCCGACGGTGGCGCGAAAGCCCGACTCCTCTACGACGCGCAACGCCTCCTCCGTGTGGCTGACCGTCTCCATCGTCAGCGCGCAGGTCGTGCCGCCGCGCACCATCTCGGCGACGCCGAGTCGCGCCGAGGCGCGCAGGCTCGCCGCGTCGTGCGCGGCCTCAAGGGGCCACACGCGCCGCTTGAGCCAGTCGAGCAAAGGGAGGTCGTCGGCCGAGCCGCGGAAGAGCGTCTGGCAGAGGTGGACGTGCGTCTGGACGAAGCCGGGCAGGACGGCGCAGCCGCGCGCGTCAATCGTCACGTCGGCCGACTCTGACGAGAGGTCGCCGACGGCCTCAACGCGCGCGCCGCGCACCAGCACGTCGCCCGCGACGACCCGCCCGGCGTCGTCCATCGTGACGACGACGCCGCCCTTGATGAGGACAGTCTGCTCCATCTGAAAAACCGTCGAAGAGAGTTATTGAGAGCGGAGTCTCTTGCCGCGCGATTATCCACGCGCGGGGGCGCGGCTGTAAAGCCGGGGCCCGGCCGCGAAGAACGCCGCGGGGCTAAAGGGCGAAGGCGGAAGGGCGGGGGATGAAGGCAGGGCCGTTAAGCCTCACCCTCATCCCCCGCCCTTCCGCCTTCGCCATTCACAAGCCCCGGCCGGCGGGCCGGGCTTGCGGCCGTTTACTTCTTCGCCGCGGCGGCCTCCTCGGCCTCCTCGCCGTGGACGCCGATGCCGAGCGCCTTCCTGACGTCGTTCTCGATGCGGGTGCGCAGCTCCAAATTATCGCGCAGCGTCGTCTTCGAGTTCTCGCGACCCTGGCCCAGACGCTCGCCGCCGTAGGAGAACCACGCGCCCGACTTCTCGACGACGCGGTGCACCACGGCCAGGTCGAGCACGTCGCCCTCGCGCGAGATGCCCTCGCCGTACATGATGTCGAACTCGCACTCGCGGAAGGGCGGCGCGACCTTGTTCTTGACGATCTTGACCTTGGTGCGGTTGCCGACGACGCGGTCGCCGTCCTTGATGGCGCCGATGCGGCGGATGTCGAGGCGCACCGAGGAGTAGAACTTGAGCGCGCGGCCGCCGGTCGTCGTCTCGGGGCTGCCGAACATGACGCCGATCTTCTCGCGAATCTGGTTGATGAAGATGAGGCAGGTGTTCGTCTGGCCGACGATGGCCGTCAGCTTGCGGAGCGCCTGCGACATCAGACGCGCCTGGAGGCCGGGGAGGCTGTCGCCCATCTCGCCGTCCAGCTCCGCGCGCGGCACGAGCGCCGCCACCGAGTCCACGACGATGACGCCGACGCCGTTCGAGCGCACGAGCGCCTCCGCGATCTCCAAAGCCTGCTCGCCCGAGTCGGGCTGCGAGATGAGCAGCTCCTCGACGTTGACGCCCAGCTTGCCGGCGTACTCCGCGTCCATCGCGTGCTCGGCGTCGATGTAGGCGGCCACGTCGCCCGTCTTCTGCGCCTCGGCGACGATGTGGAGCGCCAGCGTCGTCTTGCCGGAAGATTCCGGCCCGTAGATTTCGATGATGCGACCGCGCGGGATGCCGCCAACGCCGATGGACGCGTCGAGCGAGAGCGAGGTCGTCGAGATGGCCGGGATGTCAATAACCTCTTTATCGCCGAGGCGCATGATCGAGCCCTTGCCGAATTTCTTTTCGATGTTCGCGAGCGCCGCTTCGACCGCCTTGCCGCGGTCGGCGCCCTGCCTGTCAGCCATGTTTGCTATCACTCTTTCTCGTCCCCTTTTCTCACGCTGTTAAATTTGTGTCTTAACCGCAAGACTCGGAGAGTCTACCACAAACGGCGCGAGAATGGAACAACGTTTCACACTTGCAACAATATTTTTTTTCACCCTGGCGGGGATGAAGCCGGCGGCCCGTGCTGAAGCCGGGACAATATACGACAGCCCACGCTTCAAGTCGAGCGCGAGTTTGGATGCGCGTCCGGGGCCGCGGAATGCCTGCCGGGGCGGAACGGCGCTAGGGCGCGAGCGCGCGCGCGAACGCCCCGACGCGGGCGACGAGGTCGGGGCGGCCGGCGTGCTTTTCTATCTCGGCGACGAGGGCGGAGCCGACGACTGCGGCGTCGGCGTAGCGCCAGACCTCGGCGACGTGGGCGGCCGTGGAGACGCCGAAGCCGACGGCGACGGGCAGGTCGGTCACGGCGCGGACGCGCGCGACGAGGCGGGCGGCCTCGGCGCTCAGGTCGGCGCCCGCGCCGGTGACGCCCGCCCGCGAGACGGCGTAGACGAAGCCGCTGGCGCGCCCGGCGATGAGGCGGAGGCGCGCGTCGGAGGTGGTCGGCGCGGCGAGGAAAATCTGGTCGAGCCCGTTGCGGGAGAGCGCCGCGTTGAAGTCGGCCGACTCTTCCGGGACGAGGTCGGTGACGAGCACGCCGTCGGCGCCGGCGCGCGCGGCGTCCGCGGCGAGGCGTTCGACGCCGTGTTGCAGGAGCGGGTTGAAGTAGCTGAAGAGGATGACGGGCACGTCCGTCTCGCGGCGCGCGTCGGCGAGGACCGAGAGCACGTCGGCGAGGCCGACGCCCTGCGCGAGCGCGCGCTCGGAGGCGCGCTGGATGGTTGGGCCGTCGGCGACGGGGTCGCTGAAGGGCACGCCCAGCTCGACGAGCGTCGCGCCGGCGCGCGCCAGCTCGACGACGAGTTCGCGCGTCGTCGCCAAATCCGGGTCGCCGGCGGTGATGTAGGGGACGAAGCCGCCGCGCCCCGACCCTTGAAGGTCACGGAAGGCCGCGCCGATGCGACTCACGCCGGCCCCCCCGCCGCGCCCGCGGGCGACTCCTCGCCGAGCAGGCCGGCGACGGTCTGCACGTCCTTGTCGCCGCGCCCCGAGAGGTTGACGACGAGGGCCTGCGCGCACGTCATCTCACGCGCCAGCTTGAGGGCGTGCGCGACGGCGTGGGCGGATTCGAGCGCCGGGATGACGCCCTCCAGACGCGAGACGAGCCGGAACGCCTCCAGCGCCTCGTCGTCGGACGCCGAGACGTACTCGACGCGCCCGGCGTCGTGCAGGAACGCGTGCTCGGGCCCGATGGAAGGGTAGTCGAGCCCGGCCGAGACGGAGTGCGTGGAAGCTATCTGCCCGCGCTCGTCCTGAAGGACGTAGCTCATCGTCCCTTGCAGGACGCCGGGGCGGCCGCCGCCCTGCCGGTTGAAGCGCGCGGCGTGGAGCCCCAGTTCGACGCCCGTCCCGCCGGCCTCGACGCCGACCATGCGGACGCCCTCGTCGTCGAGGAACGGGTGGAAGAGGCCGATGGAGTTCGAGCCGCCGCCGACGCAGGCGACGAGCGCGTCGGGCGGCCGCCCTTCCCTCTCCAGAAACTGCGCGCGCGCCTCGCGCCCGATGACGCTCTGGAACTCGCGCACCATCAGCGGGTACGGGTGCGGCCCGAGCGCGCTCCCGAGCAGGTAATAGGTATCCGCGACGTTCGTCACCCAGTCGCGCAGCGCCTCGTTGATGGCGTCCTTGAGCGTGCGCTGGCCGGCGTCCACCTCGCGCACCTCCGCGCCGAGCAGACGCATGCGGAAGACGTTGAGCCGCTGTCGGCGCACGTCCTCAGACCCCATGTAGACGACGCAGCGCAGGCCGAAGAGCGCGCAGACCGTGGCCGTGGCGACGCCGTGCTGCCCCGCGCCCGTCTCGGCGATGACGCGCCCCTTGCCCATCCGCCGGGCGAGCAGCACCTGCCCCAGGGCGTTATTTATCTTGTGCGAGCCGGTGTGCGAGAGGTCTTCGCGCTTGAGGTAGATGCGCGCGCCGCCGGCGTGCGCGGTCAGGCGCGAGGCGAGGAAGAGCGGCGTCGGCCGCCCCGAGTAGTCGCGCAGGAGCGACTCGAACTCCGCGCGGAAGCCGTCGTCGCGCCGCGCCTCGTCGAAGGCCGCGGTCAACTCTTCGAGCGGGGCCATCAACGTCTCGGGCACGTAGCGCCCGCCGTACGGCCCCCAGTGCCCGCCCGCGTCCGGATGTGTCTTCAGCCCCTCGCCCATCGAGCCCGCCCGCTTTTCGCTTCGAAAAATTTTGAGCGGCGGCCGGGCGCTTCGTCGCCACGGCCGCCGCCACTTTGAAACGGCTCGGAAAGTTTAGCCCACGCGCACTGGTTTTACGAAGCGTCGGCTTTACGAAACGGGCGCCGGATTTACGAAACGTCGGCGGCGGCGACCGCCGCGTCCTGCGCCGCGGCGACCGTCCCGCCGCAGGGGGCGGCCGCGACCGTGCGGTTGCGCCCCGCGCGCTTGGCGCGGTAGAGCGCCGCGTCGGCCGCCGAGAAAAGCTCGCGCTCCGAGCGCGCGTTCGAAGGGCAGGCGGCGACGCCGACGCTGACGCTGACGCCGCCGACCTCCGGGAGCGGCCGCTCCGCGACGGCCAGCCGCACGCGCTCGGCGGCGGCGAAAGCCCTGTCGCCGGCCGCGCCCGCGAGCAGCAGCGCGAACTCCTCGCCGCCGAGGCGGGCGGCCGTGTCATTGTCGCGCGAAAGCTCCGCGAGCACGTCGGCCACGAAGCGGATGGCGCGGTCGCCGGCCGGGTGGCCGAAGGTGTCGTTAACGCGCTTCATGTGGTCAATGTCGAACAGCAGCAGCGCGCACGGCGACTGGTAGCGCCGCCAGCGCTCGACCTCCTGCCCGAGCGCCTTGCGGAAGCGGCGGCGGTTGGCGAGCCCCGTCAGGTAGTCCTGGTCGGCCTCGGCGCGCAGCCGCTCTATCGTCAGGCGGTGCGCGACGAGTTGGCCCGCGCGCGCGGCGAGCAGCGCGAACTCCTCGGGCAGACGGAAGTAGTCGGACGCGCCCGACTCCATCGCCGCGCCGCGCCGCTCGGGCGTCGAAGGCTCGCGCCCGACGATGACGACGGGGACGGCCGTCTGCGTCGCGGAGAGCATCCGCGTCAACTCGGCGGCGCTGATGCCCTTGAGCGCGGAGTCGGCGACGACGACGTGCGGCCGCGTGCGCTGGAGCGCGACGAGCGCCTTGGCGCCGCCCTCGACGCCGGCGACGAAGAAGCCGCGCGCCTCTAGCCCCGCGGCGTGCTCGCCCACGCGCGGGTCGTCGGTGACGAGCAGAAGCCGCCCCTGGTCGCGCGTCGGCTGGCGGCGGCCGCCACTGATTAAAGCTGTAGCAGTCATCGGGGGAAACTCTGGGGTACAGGGTTCGCCGGTCGTCAGCGTAAAGGGCGGGGGCGAAGACGGGGCAAACGTTTCGGCTTAAGTTCGGAACCCCTTGTCAACTCGCCGCCAGCATAACCGAAGACGTGGGCGGGGAGTCAAGTGTTTAATCGCGGCGGGCGGCGGGCGCGCGGCGGCGGGCCGCAAGCCGGACTCGTCCCTGCCCGGGGCTTTCCGCGACGGGCCGCCCCGGTCGAGATTTCAACACCGGGGGACGCCCGCTCTTGACCGCACGCGGCCGCCGGCCGGCCGCCTACTCTTCTTCGGCTTCCCTGACGCGTTCGACGAAGAGGCGGATGAGGGCGTGGCTTTTGCGGCCGGGCGTCGTCTCGACGCCGCTACAGACGTCAACGGCGTAGGGGCGGACGGCGGCGACCGCCGCGGCGACGTTCTCGGGGCGCAGCCCGCCCGCGAGGAGGAGCCGGGGGACGGCGTCTCGCGTCCGGCGCGCGAGCGACCAGTCGAAGGTGCGCCCCGTGCCGCCGAACTCGCCTGCGACGTAGGCGTCGAGCAGCACGGCGTCGGCCGGGTAGGCGGCGGCCGACGCCACGTCGTAACCGGGGCCGACGCGCAGAGCCTTGATGGTCTTCAGGCCGCGGAGCGCGCGGCAGAACTCGGGCGTCTCGTCGCCGTGGAGTTGAACCGCGCCGACGCCAGACTCGCCGGCGACGCGCTCGACCTCCTCGGGCGAGGGCTCGTTGACGAAGACGCCGACGCACTCGACGCCCTCCGGCAGACGCTCGACGACGCGCCGCGCCTCGGCGGGCGAGACGCAGCGCGGGCTGCGCGCGTAGAAGTTGAAGCCGAGCATCCCGGCCCCGGCTTCGAGCGCCGCGAGCGCGTCCTCAAGGTTGGTGACGCCGCAGACTTTTACACGTGTCATTCCCCGCCCCGTGGCGCCTTCCTTATCGGCGCCTCAAAAAGTTTGCGCGGCGTCGCCGCGCGCGGCCGCGCAGGGCCCGCCCGTCAGCGAGCGCAGCGCCGCCTCCGGGCTCTCGGCGCGCATCAGCGTCTCGCCGACGAGGAAGGCGCCGAAGCCGCACGCGCGCAGGCGCTCGACGTCGGCCGCCCCGGCGATGCCGCTCTCGCTGACGAGCAGCGCGCCGGCCGCCGCGCGCGCCGCCAGCGCGACCGAGGTTTCGAGCGTGACCTCGAACGTCCGCAGGTCGCGGTTGTTGACGCCGACTATGCGCGCGCCCGCGCGGGTGGCGCGCCCCAACTCCCCGGCCGTGTGGACTTCGACGAGCGCGTCCATGCCCAACTCCTCCTCGGTCAGGCGGAGGAGCGAAGCCAGTTCCCCGTCGTCCAGCGCGGCGACGATGAGCAGCAGCGCGTCGGCGCCGGCCGCGGCCGACTCGTAGACCTGGTACTCTTCAAATATGAAGTCCTTGCGCAGCGCCGGCAGCCCCGCCGCCGCCTTCGCCTCCTCCAGGTCGCCGAGCGAGCCGCGGAAGTAGTCCTCCTCGGTCAGCACCGAGAGCGCCGCCGCGCCGCCGCGCTCGTAGGCGCGCACGACCTCGGCGACGGACGCGCCCCCGCGAATCTCGCCCTTCGACGGCGACGCGCGCTTGAACTCGGCGATAACGTTGACGCGCGTCGCGTCCGACAGCGCCGAGCGCAGCGCGTGCGGGCGCGCGCCCGCCCTCGCCGCGAGGGCCGCGCGCCGCACGTCGTCGTGCGGGCGCGCGGCCTTCGCCCCGGCGAGCCGCGCGCGCTTGCGCTCGATGATTCTCGATAGAAAGTCTTCCTGCGCCATCCGACCTCAGCCCTCCGGCGCGTTCGACGCGCGCGCCAGCCCCTCAAGCTTTTCGAGCGCCGCGCCCGAGTCAATGCTCCGGCCGGCGAGCCGCGCGGCCTCCAAAAGGTCGCCGGCCAGCCCGCCGACGTAGAGCGCGGCGGCCGCGTTGGCGACGACGAGCGCGCGCCCCGCGTCGCGCCTCTCCCCCGAGAGTATCGAGCGGATGACGCGCGCGTTCTCTTCCGCGCCGCCGCCGCGCAGAGCCTCAAGCCCCGACGGGGCCAGCCCGAAATCTTCCGGCCCGACGTCGAAGACGCGCACCGCGCCGTCCGCGACTTCGGCGACCTTCGTGCGGCCGTCGAGCGTCACCTCGTCGAGCCCGTCGAGCCCGTGGACGACCCACGCACGCTCCGACCCGAGCGCGAGCAGCGTGCGCGCCAGCGGCTCGGCCAGCGCCTCGTGCCACACGCCGATGACCTGCCGCGGCGCGCCCGCGGGGTTGGTCAGCGGCCCCAGCAGGTTGAAAGTCGTGTGGACGCCCAGCTCGCGTCGGACGCCGGCGACGCGCGCCGTCGCGCCGTGGTAGAGCGGCGCGAACATGAAGCAGACGCCCAGCTCGTTCAGGCAGCTCTCGGAGACTTCGGGCGCGGCCGAGACGTTGACGCCGAGCGCGGCGAGCACGTCGGCGCTTCCCGAGCGGCTGGTGGCGGCGCGGCTGCCGTGCTTGGCGACGGGCAGGCCCGCGCCGGCGATGACGAAGGCCGCCGCGGTCGAGACGTTGAAAGTCTTGGCGGCGCTCGAACCCGTCCCGGCGGTGTCCACGAAGCGTTCGTGGCGGGCGCTGATGCGGACGGCGCGGCGCCGCATCGCCGAGGCGAGCCCGGCCAACTCCTCGGCCGTCTCGCCCTTGACCGCCAGCGCGACGAGCGCCGCGCCTATCTGCGCGTCGGTCGCCGAGCCGTCGAGCAGCGCGTCCAAAAGCGTGGCCGCCTCCTCGCGCCGCAGGTCTTCGCCGCGCATCAGCCGCAGCGTGAACTCGCGCAGCGGCCCGCCCGCGCGCTCGTCCCTGCGCGCCGGCGTCGGCAGCAGCCAGGAGGGCGGGGTCTTCTCCCTGCGGGATTCGTCCGACATAAGAAAGCTGGCGGCTCCCCTTCTACAGCCTGAGGAAGTTGGCGAGCAGGCGCTTGCCCTCCGTGGTGAGGATGGACTCGGGGTGGAACTGGACGCCCTCGACCTTGAGGCGGCGGTGGCGCAGCCCCATGATGACGCCGTCGGGCGTGGTGGCCGAGACTTCCAGGCAGTCGGGCAGAGTCTCGCGCTCGACGACGAGCGAGTGGTAGCGCGCGGCCGGGAAGCGGTACTCCAGCCCCTCGAAGATGGTGCGCCCGTCGTGGCAAATCTCGGCCGGCTTGCCGTGGACGGGCGCGGGGCCGCGCACGACGCGCCCGCCGAAAATCTGCCCGATGGCCTGGTGGCCCAGGCAGACGCCGAGCACGGGGACGTGCCCCGACAGGTTGGCTATCAGCTCCAGCGAGACGCCCGCGTCGTCGGGCGTCCCCGGGCCCGGCGAGATGACGACGCGCCCGGGGCGGATGTCGTCCTCGACCTCGCGGAGCGTCACCTCGTCGTTGCGGCGCACCTCGACCTCCGCCCCAAGCTCGCCGAGGTACTGCACGAGGTTGTAGGTGAACGAGTCGTAGTTGTCTACAAGCAGAACCTTCTCGCCCATCGCCGGCGCCGCGCCCCTTTCAGTCTTACCCCTTCCGCCTCGCCTCCGCCTCGCGGAGCAGCTCCAGCACCTCGCCGCGGCGCGCGTCCGCCGCGTACCTGAGGGCGGTCTTGCCCGACCTGTCCCTGGCCGCCGGGTCCGCGCCGCGCTCCAGCAGCAGCCGGACGATGCGCGGGTTGCCCTTGAGCGCCGCCGTCATCAGCGGCGTCCCGCCGCCGGCGTTGGCCGCGTTCGGGTCGGCGCCGCGCTCCAGCAGCCGCGCCGCCAGCTCTTCGAGGTCGTAGGAGACGGCCCACGTCAGCGCCGTCCCGACCTGCTCGTCCAGCAGGTTGACGTCCGCGCCCGCGTCGAGCAGCAGTTCGACCACCTCGCGCCGGTTCTTCGCCACCGCGTACATCAGCGCCGACGAGCCCTTCGTCTCCGGGTCGGTCGTCTGCGCGTTGAGGTCGGGCTTGAATTCGAGGATGGTCCTGACCGTCTCGACCGAGCCGTTGAGGGCGGCGCGCATCAGCGGCGTGAAGCCGCGGCGGTCGCGGCCGTTGACGTCGGCGCCGCCGGCGAGCAGCGCGCGCGCGGCCTTCGCGCGGTCGTTGCGCGCCGCCAGCAGCAGCGGCGTCTCGCCCTCGGGGTTGCGCGCCTCGGGGCTCATCCCCGCGATGAGGAAGAGCTTGACGGCGACCTCCTTGCCCTCCTGCGCGGCGTTGAGGAAGTCGGCCTCCCTGTAGGCGTAGCCGCGCAGAAAAATCTCGCGCCGCGCCGTCTCGGGGCTGACCGCGCGGTCCACGCGCGCGCCGCCGCCGCAGCCCGCGACCAGCAGGCAGCAGACGAAGGCCGGCAGGCAGTGGCGCCTGACTCTCACAATCCCCTCTCCGCCATCTCGACGGCGTTCAGGACGGCGCGCGCCTTGTTGACCGTCTCCTCGTACTCGCGCTCGGGGACGGAGTCGGCGACGACGCCGGCGCCGGCCTGCACGTGCGCCGCGCCCTCGCGGACGACGACCGTGCGGATGGCGATGCACGAGTCGAGGTTGTCGGCGTAGTCCACGTAGAGCACCGCGCCCGCGTAGACGCCGCGCGGCCCCGGCTCCAGCCCGCCGAGGAGTTGCATCGAGCGCACCTTGGGCGCGCCCGTCACCGTGCCCGCCGGGAAGCAGGCGGCCAGCGCGTCGAAGCGGTCGCGGTCGTCGCGCAGGCGCGCGCGCAGGCTCGTGACGAGGTGCTGGACGTGCGAGTAGCGCTCGACCGTCATCAGCTCGCCCACCTCGACCGAGCCGAAGTCGGCGACGCGCCCCAGGTCGTTGCGGCCCAGGTCAACTAGCATCGTGTGTTCGGCCACCTCCTTCTCGTCGGCGCGCAGCTCCTCGCCGAGCAGCCAGTCCTCCGTCTCGGTCGCGCCGCGCTTGCGCGTGCCGGCGATGGGGCGGTAGTCGAGCCTCTGGCCGCGGCAGCGCACGAGCATCTCGGGCGACGCGCCGACGACCGACTCCGCGCCGAGCCGCAGGAAGTACATGTACGGCGACGGGTTGGTCGCGCGCAGCGCGCGGTAAATCTGCACGGGGTCGGCGGCGCACGGCTTCGAGAAGCGCTGCGAGAGCACGGCCTGGTAGCAGTCGCCGGCCGCGATGTGCTCCTTTATCTCCTCGACCGCTGCCTCGAACCCCTCGCGCGTCCAGTTCGACTCGAAGCCGCGGCGCGCGCCCTCGGCGGGGCGGCCCTCGGCGACGACGCCGGCCGGCGGCGCGGCGCCCGCGTCGAGCCGACGCTCGACGCGGGCCGTCTCGGCGACGGCCGCCTCGTAGAGTTCGCGCAGGCGTTCGCGGCCGCCGCCCGCCTCGTCCGTCAGCACGACGGACGTGATCTCAATCTGCTGGCGCACGCGGTCGAAGGCGAGCACCGTGCGGAAGAACATGAAGACCGCGTCGTCGCGCCCCTCGGCCGGCCTCAGGTCCTTCTCCAACACGGGCTCGAACCAGCGCGCCGCGTCGTAGGCCAGATAGCCGACCGCGCCGCCCGCCATCGGCGCCAGCCCCGGGCGCCGCACCAGCCGGCGCCCGCGGAAGTATTCGCGCACGAAGTCGGTCGCGCGCACGCCGCGCAGCGACTCCGACGCGCCGCCGCGCTCGACCGTCGTCACGTCGCCGCGGCCGCGCACGACCATCTCGGGCGCGGCCCCGATGAACGAGTGGCGCGCGATGCGCTCGCCGCCCTCGACCGATTCGAGCAGGAAGGCGTGCGGCGCGCCCGCCGCCACGCGCAGGAACGCGCCCACCGGCGTCTGCAAGTCGGCCAGCACGGCGCGCACGACCGGCACGACGTTGCCGCGCGCCGCCTCGCGCTCGAACTCCTCGAATGTGCCGGGCTGAAGACTCAGCATAGCGATAAGTGATAAGTGGCTGGCGACGGGCGGTGAGAAGGCCGTTAGCTTTTGGCCGGCAGCCGACAGCTAACATCCAACGGCCGGCGGCCGGCGGCTTCTCGCCACGCGTCGCTTGTCACCCGCCGACCATCCGGTTGCTGCCGAGCCAGTGGCCGCCGTCCACGACGATGACGGCGCCGTTGATGAAGGCCGCGGCGTCCGAGCAGAGGAAGACGGCGCACTGCTCGACGTCGCGGATGCGGCCGAAGCGCCCGAGCGGGATGTCGCGGCGCAGCCGCTCCTTGACGGGCTCGGGGACGAGGCGGCTCATCCCCTCCGTGTCCTCTATGGGGCCGGGCGCGATGGCGTTCGAGCGGATGCCGTGGCGGCCCCACTCGACCGCGAGGTTGCGCGTCAGGGCGTCCACGCCCGCCTTCGCCGCCGAGACGTGGAGCTGCATCGGCGTCCCCAAATAGTGGAGCGTCGCGCTGATGTTGAGAATCTGGCCGCGCCGCTTCTTCAGCTCGCCGAAGGCGGCGCGGCAGACGTTGAAGGTTCCCTTGAGGTCAATGTCAACGACCGTCCCGAAGCCGTTGGGCGAAAGCTTCTCGGCCGCGCAGAGGAAGTTGCCGGCCGCGCCGTTGACGGCCACGTCTATCCCGCCGAACCGCTCGACCGTGGCGGCGACGGCGCGCTCGACCGCCGCGAAGTCGCGGACGTCGGCCGCGACGGCCAGCGCCTCGCCGCCGGCGTCGTTAATCTTCGCCGCCGCCGGCTCCAGGTGCTCCATCCGCCGGCTGACGAGCGCGACGCGCGCCCCGGCCTCGGCGAGCGCGCGCGCCACGCCGCCCGTAATCCCCGTGCCGCCGCCGGTGACGAAGGCCACGCGCCCCTTGAGAATCCCCTCGGCGAAGATGTTCCGCGCTTCCTCGTTCATGCGGCCAACAGAGCCTCCTTCAGAGTGAATCGCCCCTCGTAGAGCGCCTTGCCGACGATGACGCTGTCCACGCCGCAGCGCGTGATGGTCTTCAAACGCCGCAGGTCTTCGAGCGACGAGACGCCGCCCGACGCCGTCACCCTCAGGCCCGACTCGCGCGCGATGGCGCACGTCTGTTCGAGGTTCGGGCCTGAGAGCGTCCCGTCGCGCGACACGTCGGTGTAGACGATGCGGTCCACGCCGGCGTCGGCCACGCGGCGGGCGAGCGCGGCCGCCGGCAGCCGCCCGCCCTTCTCCCACCCGTGCGTCAGCACCATCCCGTCGCGCGCGTCTATCCCGACGCAGACGCGGAAGCCGAACAGCTCGACGAACTTCTCCAGCGTCTCGGGCGACTCGGCGGCGAGCGTGCCGACGACGACCTGCGCCGCGCCGTACTCTATCATCTGCTGCACGTCCGAGACGCTGCGCAGCCCGCCGCCGAACTGGACGGGGATGCCGACCGAGCGGATGATGCGCCGGACGACCTTCCTGTTCGCCTGGTTCTTGTCGGCGAACGCGCCGTCGAGGTCAACGACGTGGAGCATGCGCGCGCCGGCCTCCTCGAACCCCTTCGCTATCTCGGCCGCCTCGCCGTCGTAGACCTTCACGTCCTCGCGCCGCCCCTGCGTCAGGCGCACGCACTTCCCTTCGCGCAGGTCGATTGCCGGAATGATGAGCATAGAAGCTGCCGGCTGTCGGCCGCCGGCCGTTAGCATGGGGCGCGGAAGAGGGACGGCGGCCGTCGGCCGCCCCTCAGGATTTTTTGGGCGTCGGCGTCGGCGCCGGCGTCGGCTGCCCCTGTTCGCCGGCGACGTTGGGCGTGATGGGGGGCGGGACGGGCGCGCCGTTCTCGTCCTCCTGCTGCGCGTCGCCGAGCTGCCCGGCGGCCGCGGCGGCGTTGCTCTGCGCCTGGTCGTTGTCGGGGTCGTGGCGCAGCGCGCTCTGGTAGTCGGCCAGCGCCTCGCGCAACTGCCCCGCGCCGCGCCGCGCGTCGCCGCGGCGGACGTAGGCGCGCGCCAGCTCGTCGCGCGTCTCCTCGTCGCCGGGGTTGCGCTCGGCCTCGCGCTCCAGCCGCCCGATGTCGGCGTCCAGTCGCGCCGCGTCCTCGGCCGAAGGGGCCGCCGCGGCGCCCGGCTGCGGCGGCGCGCCCGCCGGCGCCGCGGCGCGCCCGGCGTCCGTCCGCGCGTCGCGGCGGCAGCCCGCCTGCGACGGCGCGAGCGCCAGCAGCAGCGCCAGCGCCGCCGCCCCTCCCGTCTTCCGGCCCGTGTCCATAGACCCTCAGCCCCCCTGGACGAACGGGCGCGACTGCACGATGTAAATCTGACCGCGCATGTAGACCCACTCGATGTCCTGCTCGCGCCCGCCGAAGACGCCCTTGATGAGCGAGGCGGCGCGCGCCAGCCTCCTGACCACCTCGTCCGTCAGCACGGCGCGCTCGCCCGTGATGGGCGTCTCCCTGACGCCGCCCGCCTCGTCGAAGGTGAGCAGGCTGTCCTCCTCCGAGCGCGTCAGGACTTTGACCGAGTTGGCGCGCGGCAGGAAGAGCAACTGCTCGGGGATGCGCTTGCCCTCGACGACCTTGATGCCGAGGCCCCGCTTGGCGCTGATGTAGATGGCGCCGCGGTTCTCGGCGTCGAACGGGTCGGTCGTGATCATGACGCCCGCGCTGTCGGCGTTGACGCCCTCCTGCACGAGCACGCCCATGTAAGCCTTCGAGTGGTCAATGTTGGCGCGCTCGCGCGCCTCGTACGCCTCGAAGTTCCAGAGCGACGCCCAGACGGTCTTGACCGCCTCGACCAGCTTCTCCTCGTCCCTGACGTTCGGCACGGTGTCGTAGAGCCCCGCGCCGTTGAAGTTCGGCAGGTCTTCGACGTTCGACGAGCTGCGGACGAAGAGCCCCTTGCCGGCGTACTCGGCGCGCGCCTTCCTGAGCAGCGCCTCGCGCAGCTCGGCCGGCACGCGGCCCGCGCGGAACCGCTCGCGCAGCGCCGCCAGCCGCTCGCGCCTGTAGGGCGGGTCGTGGACGAACCGCTGGTCGTTCATCATCTCGAAGACCGCCTCTTCGAGCCCGTTCTCCTTGACGAACCGCTCGTAGTAGTGGATGGGAATCCCGAAGCCCGGCGGGACGGCGACGCCCCGGATGCGCGAGCGCGCCACCTCGCCGAGGTTGGCCGACTTCGAGCCGTAGGCGTCGGCCATCCGCGCCCGCTGCTGCGCGAGGTCGAGCAGCCGCCGCTCCGCGAGGTTGAAGCGCGGCGTCATCACCTTCTTGAGCGCCGCCAGCCGCTTCTGGTACTCGTCAATCTGGCTGAGGTCGGCGCGCTTGATGGTGTACTTGTCGGGCAGCGTCTCGAACGAGACCCACCAGCCGTCGTACTGCTTCAAAAGCTCGTGCGCGTTCTTGATGTAGGCGTTCGGCACGCCCCAACCCTTCGCCAGCAGGTTGACGTGCGAGAGCGGCGTCGAGGGCTGCGAGACGATGACGCCGGCGACCGGCGGCAGGCTGATGGGGACTTCGTTGAGGACGAGAATCTCGTTGAAGCCTATCTCGACGTGCTCGTCCAGCTTGTCCACGACGTGGACGCGGCCGATGCCCCTGGCGACGTTGAGCGGCATGTACTCCTGCTGGCGCGCGATGTCGCTCTGCGTGACGCGGTCGAGCCCCTCGACCTGCGCCGCCTCCTGCTCCTGCCGCAGCGAGTTGGGCTTGTAGGCGACGGGCTCGAAGAAGGTCTTGCGGATGACGCCGGCCGTCAGCCGGATGAGGTCGGCCGTCGCCTGGTCGCCCTCCCAGTACTCGAAGGTGTAGCGCCTGACGGGCGCCTGCCACGCCAGCGTGCCGAGGATGAAGCGGCGCTTCGGGCTCAGGTAGTTGTTCCTGAAGAACTCCTCGCCGCGCTCCAGCGAGAGGTACGTGCCGTTGACGAAGTCCTTGTGGAAGCGGTAGCGCTGCGAGTTGACGTAGTAAATCTTGTCGCCGTCCTTGCGGTCTATGACGAAGATGACGTGCGGCAGCGCGTAGGGCTGGTCGGTGTAGACGCGCGCGAGGCGGTCGAAGTCGGCGCGCGAGCGCAGCGCCGGCAGCGAGCGCGCCGACGACGTGGCGGCGGGCCGCCCCGTGCGGCGGCTGGACTGCGCCGCCGCGGCGTCGGCCGGCGGCGGCGTCGCGGCGGCGGCGGCGAGCAGCAGGACGAGTGAGAGAAGGGTGACGACGCGTGACTTCGTGTGCTCCATGACTTCACTCCCCTTTGACGAGCTTCGCGCCTTCGCGCCGGAGCAATTCTACCAGATAGTCAACGTGGCGGCGTTCGGTCAGGAAGCTGTTGACGTTGACGCGCAGCGCGCGCCGCCCGCGCAGCACGGTCGTCGCCAGCCACGCGCCGCCCGACCGCTCGACGCGCTGCTGGAGGGCGCGCTGCAACTCGTCCTGCGCGGCCGGCGTCAGGGCGCGCGCCTGCGCCGGCAGGAACCGCGCGCAGCAGAGCGCCGTCTCGACCTCGCCGACGCGCTCGAACTCCTCCAGTTCGTCGAAGCGCGCGGCGAGGTGCTGGACGAGCGCTATCTGCCTGTCAATCACCTCGGCGTAGCCGCGCGCCCCCAGAGACTTGAGCGCCGCCCAGACCTTGAGCGCCATCGCGCGCCGCGTCCCCAGTTGGCCGTAGCGGAAGAAGTCGTACTCGACGTCGGCGCCGCCGCGCTCCTCGCTCAAATATTCGGGCGTGATGTCGAAGGCGTCGCGGAGCACGCGCGCGCCGCCGCGGACGAGCAGCGCGCCGCACTCGAACGGCACGAACATCCACTTGTGCGGGTCGAAGGCGACCGAGTCGGCGCGCTCTATGCCGGCGAGCCGCCACCTGTGCTTCTCCGAGAAGGCGAGCGCGCCGCCGTAGGCCGCGTCAACGTGGAACCAGAGCCCGTAGTCGCGCGCCACGTCGGCCAACTCGTCCAGGGGGTCTACGACGCCGGTCGAGGTCGCGCCGGCCGCGCCGGCGACGCAGACCGGCGTGCGGCCTTCCCGTAGGTCGCGCCCGATGGCCTCGCGCAGCAGGTCAACGCGGATGTGGAAGCGGTCGTCCGTCTCTATCTTCCGGAGGTTTTCGCGGCCGAGGCCGAGTATGTCAACGCTCTTGACGAAGGAGTAGTGGCACTGCTCGGAGGCGTAGACGACGAGGTCGCCCGCCGCGCCCGCCGCGCGCAGGCCGCGGTCGCGCGCGCCCCCGGCGGCGCGGTCGCGGGCGCACTTGAGGCCGACGAGGTTCGCCTCCGACCCGCCGCTCGTCAGCGTGCCGAAGGACTCCGGGCCGTAGCCTATCAACTGGCAGAGCCAGCGCAGCACGCGCGCCTCGACCGCCGAGACGGAGGGCGAGTTGCGCCACGCCGCGCCGTTCTGGTTGATGGCCGAGGCGACGGCGTCGGCCCAGACCGCGACCGGCAGCGGCGTCGGGTTGAAGAGGCCGAAGTAGCGCGGGCTCGGGATGTTCATCGCGTGCGGCAGGACGTCGCGGCGCAGGCGCGCGAAGACCTCCTCGCCGCCCGCGCCCTCTAAGGGCAGCGGCTCGTCGAAGAGCGCTTCGAGGTCGGCGGGCGTCGCCGCCGAGCAGACGGGCGCGTCGCCGAGAGAGCGCGCGTAGTCGGCGACGAGTTCGACCGCGGCGCGGCCCAGCCGCTCGTGCTCCGAGGCGAGCGCGTCCGTGTCGGGCGCGCGGCTGTTTTTTGCTTCAGGCATCCGTTAAGCTTCGCTCGGGTGTTCGGGGAGATGGAAGAAGGAAAACTATCATCACGCGGCGAGTTTGACAAAGCGCTGGCGGGGCGCGCGGGCGAGTTCGGCGTCGCGCTCGGCGCGGAGGCGCGCGCGCGCCTCGGCGACTACTTCGAGCTGGTCGCGGCCTGGAACGCGCGGCTGCACCTGGTCGCGCCGTGCCGGCCGGCGGAGTTCGCCGCGCGCCACGTGCTGGAATCGCTGGCGGCGCTGCGCTTCATGCCCGAGGGCGCGACGGCGCTCGACGTGGGCTCGGGCGCGGGGCTGCCCGCCGTGCCGTGCCTGGTCGCGCGCGCGGACCTGAGGGGCGTGTTAATTGAGGCGTCGCAGAAGAAGGCGGTCTTCCTGCGCGAGGCGCTGTCGGGGCTCGGGCTGTCGGGGCGCGCGCGCGTCGCCGCCGCGCGCTTCGAGCAGATGGAAGCGCCCGCCGCCGACTGCCTGACCTGCCGCGCCATCGAGCGCTTCACGGAGATTCTGCCCGCGCTCGTCGCCTGGGCGGCGCGCGTCCCCACGCTGCTCCTCTTCGGCGGCGAGGCTTTGGGCGAGAGGCTCGCGGCGGAAGGGTTGGGCGCGGAGGCGTTCCTCCTGCCGGGGTCGGAGCGGAGGTTTCTTTTTGTGGCGCGCCGCGGCGACGCCGGCCAGAACCGCCCGCGGTAGGGCGCGGGACTTAGCGCCGCGGCGGCGGCGGCGCGCGAAAAACAGGAGGGGGCGGGACTCTGCAGAGTCCCGCCCCCTCTTCTCGGCCTCGAAAACTCTTCAGCGGATGACGCTGATGGCGATGAGCTGCTGGCCGTTGATGACGTAGTCGGCGGGCGGCAGCTCCTTCTCGCCGACGGGCGAGAGGACGGTCGGCGTGTAGCCGCCCGAGGCGCGGTCGCTGTTGAGCGTCGCGACGAACGAGGGCGGGAGGTTCGGCATCTCGTCGGTGCCGATGACCGCGCCCGTCGTGATGCGGAAGAGCTTGACGTAGAGGCGGTCGTTCTTCTTGATGCGGTTGATGGCGCCGACGAGCTGCCCCAGGTCCTGCGGGACGAAGCCCTGCGCGGCCGATGCCTGCTGCAAAGTCCCGCCGTCGCCGACGAAGAGGACGAGCTGCCCCGGAGGCACGTCGGCCGGAATCTGGACGGGGATGCGCTGGACGAACTGCTTGCCCGACTCGGTGCGGACGTAGGCCTGCACCTCGACCGTCTCGCCGCTGCGCACCTCGTTGCGGTCGAGCGAGATGCGGTCGAGCGTGGCGACGCGGCGCGAGTCAGAGGCGGCGATGTCGAGCGTGATGGGTCCCAGCTCGACGCCCTCGAAGCCGCTCGACAGCAGCGCCTGCACCGGCGCGGCCACCGACCCGGCGGCCGAAAGTCCCGCGCCCTGCATCGAGAAGCGGCGTTCGAGCGTGATGGGCTCCTGCCCCTTCACCTCAATCTTGCCGCGGACGCTGACGGTCGAGTCGCCCAGGGAGCGCTCGCTCGACGTGAGCGTGCTGTAGACCGTCATGTTCAGCAGCAGCGGCGTCAGGAACTCGTCGTTGGCGACCTCGTAGCGGAACGTCTCGACCTGCTCGCGGCTGGTGTGGAGGTTGATGGTGACGGGAATCATCTTCGGCGCGCGGCCGAGGTTGCCGTAGATGCCGGTCGAGCGGTCCTGCGAGATGGAGCCGACCATCTGCCCCGGCGCCGACAGCTTGAAGGAGTTGAGCGTGCTCGGGACGACCGCCACGACCTGCGACTCGGACATCGGCATGTCGGCCGAGCCGAGGCTCAGGAACGGGTGGCCGAAGGCGTAGACGCGGTCGCCGTCGCGGTGCGTCACCGTGCCCGCGGCCGCGACCGAGTAGTCGCCGCGCACCAGCTCGACGCTGACCGACGTGCCCGGCGCGAGCGTCCGCTCCGTCACCTTCCCCAGGGGCGTGATGGAGGACGCGCCGCCGACGCCCGCCACGGGGACGAGCCCCTGCGTCTGCAACTGCGTCGAGAACTGCGCGACCGACTGCGGCGAGAAGCCGTTGAAGACGAGCGGCGTCGCGATGGGCGCGAACTGCTGGCCGAGGAGCGCCGCCAGGGGCGAGCCGGTCGAGACGGGCGCGACAAAGGTCACGCCGCCCCCCTGCGCCGGCGGGAGCTGCGCCTTCCAGTCCGCGCCCGAGAGCTGCGAGTAGGAGACGGCGCGCGGCTCGCGCGGGAAGCCGAGGCTGTCGCGCCCCTGGCTCTGCCGCCGCGGCGCCTGCTCGAACATCTCGACCATCTGGCGGATGGGCGTGATGCCCGCGATGGGCTCCTTCGAGAAGGGGAAGGCGTAGGCGATGGCGCCGACCAGCTTGCCGTCAATGTAGACGGGCGAGCCCGACATGCCGGCGAAGACGCTGGTGCGCTCGACCTGCGCGCCCGTCAGGCGGGCGAGGATGACCGACTTGCGCGGCGCGGGGAAGCCGGGCAGGACGCCCAGGACTTCGAGCCCGAACTCCTGCGGCTCGGCGCCCGAGAAGACGGTGCGCGCCGTCCCCTTCTGACCCGCGCGCACGTCTTCGAGCGGGTAGAACTCGACCCCGGCGCGCGGCGCGCCCTGCGCGAGGGCCGCGACCTGCAAGGCCAGCGTGAGGGCGAAAAGGATGACGGCGTTTCTTCTCATTAAAATACCTCGGAAGGAGTTGACGGAAACTGTCGGGCGAAGCGGCGCTCGCGGCCTCGGTCGCCGCGCGGCGGCCCCCGGCGTATGGGGGGCGTGGAAGGCGGCCCACTGTCGCCGACTATAGCGTCGCCTTTCTCGAAGGGTCAAGCCGCATTTCGTCCCAACAGGGATGTGCCCGGAAGCCCCGGGGTTGCTTGGATTTAAACGAACAATCGCCTTCCGCCCCCGCCCCGCGCGGCGCTTGATTATTTCCGCCGGCCGTCGGACTCTGAAAGGCGGGATGAGAGACGTGGAGGGATTCATTCTCGCCGGCGGGCTTTCGAGCCGGATGGGCGCCGACAAGTCGCTTCTGCGTCTGGGCGGGCGCACGTTCGTCGAGCGGGCGGCGGCGGCGCTGGGCGGGGTGGCGGGCGCGGTCAGCGTCGTCGGCTCGCGGCCGGGGCTCGCGGCGCACGGGCTGCCCGTGGTCGCGGACGTTTACGAGGGGCTGGGCGCGCTGGGCGGCCTGCACGCGGCGCTCCGGGCGTGCGGGGCGCGCTGGGCGGCCGTCCTCTCCTGCGACCTGCCGTTCGTCACGCCGGGGCTGTTCGCGCGCCTCGCCTCGCTGCGGGACGCGGCGACGGACGCCGTCGCGCCGCTCCAGCAGGACGGACGGCCGCAGCCGCTCTGCGCGCTCTACGACGCAGCCGCCTGCCGCGCCGCCGCCGAGGATTTCATCCGCGCTGGCGAGTTGCGCCCGCGCGTCCTGCTCCGTGCGCTGCGCACGCGCTGGGTCGCCTTCGACGAACTCTCCGACCTCGAAGGCTCGCCCCTCTTCTTCACCAACGTCAACACGCCCGAGGACTTCGCCGGGGCGCGAGGCGAAGATGAAAGGGCGCGAGGCGGAGGGCTTGAGGGCGAAGGGTGAAGGTCAGGCCGGCCGGGTGTCACGCCCGGCCGGCCTGACCTTCGCCTTCCGCCCTTCGCCTTTCGCTTCGCCTTTCGCTTCGCCTTTCGCTTCGCTTACGCCCTTCGCCTTACGGCTTCCCTTCCGCCCTTCGCCTTTTGCCTTTACAATGTACCCGCCATGCCTCCTCGACGCCGAACAGGACGTAAAGCCTTCGCGGCTCTTCTCCCAATCATCCTGCTGCTGGCGCTGGCCGTCGTCGGCCTGACCGCGTGGCTGGTCTACATCTCCACGCGGCCGCCGCGCCGCGCACACCTCGTCACCCCCGAGCAGTTCTCGCGCGTCAGCGACCGCGGCCTGAAGGCCACCGAGCAGACGTGGCAGAACCGCGACGGCACGAGCGCGCGCGGCTGGCTGGTGCGCGGCGCGGAGGGCGCGCCCGGCGTCCTGCTGCTCCACCGCTACGGCGCGGACCGCTCGTGGCTCCTCAACCTCGGCGTGAAGATTAACGAGACGACGAACATGACGGTGCTGCTGCCCGACCTGCGCGGCCACGGCGAAGACCCGCCGGTCGGGGCCTCGGCCTTCGGCGCGGTCGAGGGCGAGGACGCGCTGGCGGCGCTCGACTACCTGCGCGGGCTCAGGTCGCCGCAGGGGCGCGCGCTCGTCGGCCAGTCGCTCGGCGTCTTCGGCGTCGAGGCCGGGGCCTACGCGGCGCTCGCGGCCGCCTCGCGCGAGGGGTCGCTGCGCGCGCTGGCGCTCGACTCGGTGCCCGACAAGCCCGACGACGTGCTGCTGGCCGCCGTCAAAGAGCGTACGGGGCTCGACAACGCCCTGCTCCGGGGGCTGGCCCGTCTCGGCGCGCGCGTCTACTTCTCGGGCCGCTTCAAGAACACGGCCGCCTGCACGCTGGCCGAGACGCTCGGCGACCGCCAGGTGCTCCTGCTCGCCGGCGAGGGCTCGGGGCCGCTGCGGCAGACCACGGAGACGCTCGCCAACTGCTTCCCCGCGCGCTCGAACGTCGAGGCGCTCACCAGCCTCCCGCTCGCCGGCAGCACCCTCGCCTCCGCCTCGCCCGAACAGGACGAGACTTACGACCGCCGCCTCATTGACTTCTTCGATAGGACGCTGAGGTAAGCAGGCGGCAGGCGTTAATCAGCAGACGGTAGTCAATAGATGGCCGGCGGCGCTCCGCGACGCGGAGGCGGACGCCGGCTTTTCTGCCGGCCGCCGCCTACCGGCTAGCGACTTGCCGCTTTGACGTGTACGAGCGCGTGGCGGCCGTTGTCGGCGACGCGGCGGGCTTCGAGCGGGGGGTGTTCGTGGAGCTGGTGCTCGTCGCGCAGGCGGACGATGACGAGCGCCTGGCCGCCGCGGGCGCGGGCGAACTCCTCGACCTCGGACGCGCCTTCGAGCTTGAGCGGCTCGCCGCGCCCGTCGTAGGCGAGCCGGCCGGCGGCGTAGAACTCGGCCGCGCGCTCCACGTCGTGGAGGTTGACGACGGGCAGCGCCCCCAGGCCCTGCGCCTCGGCCTCGCGCAGCTCGCGCGCGAAAGTCTCCTTGCGCGCCGCGATTTCGAGCACGCCGCTCGCGGGGATGAGCGCCACCGTCAGGAGCGTCGCGCCGACGACCGCGACCACGCACAACTCCCGCCTGTGAGCCGACGTGAGCGCCGCCGCGCCCGCCAGCCCCGACGGCAGCAGCAGCGCCGCCGCGTAAGCCCACGGCAGCCCGCGCGCCGAAGCGCCGAACGAGCCGGCGTGAAAGACGAGGGAGGCGACGCCCGCCGCGAAGCCCCCGAGCGCCAGCAGCCCCGTCAGCCTCATCAGCGCCGTCCCGCCCGCGCCCCGCAGGTATCTGTGCACGGCGTCGCCCGCCAGCAGCGCCGCCCCGGGCAGCGCCGGCAGCACGTACCCCGGCAGCTTCGACCCCGACGCCGAGAAGAAGAGCACCGGCACGACCAGCCACGCCAGCGCCAGCACGCGCAGCTTGCTCGCCGCGTCCTCCGCGCGCGCGTTCACGCCGGCCGCGCCCGCCACGCCGCCCGCCAGAAAGAACGTCCACGGCAGCGCCAGCGCCAGAGTTATCGGCAGGTAGAACCAGAACGGCTGCGGGTGGTGGTACTTGTTCGAGACGTAGCGCGCGAAGTGGTGCTGGACGAAGAACTCGTCCACGAAGACGCGGCCGTGGCGCGCGATGACCGGCCCGTACCACGTCGCCGCCACCATCAGGGCCAGCAGCGCGCCCCACCACAGGCCGAGCCGCAAAAGCCCCGGCCACCTGCGCCGCAGGACGAAGTAGACCGCGACCACGCCCGCCGGGATGACGACCCCGACCAGCCCCTTCGCCAGCAGCGACGCCCCGACGAACAGGTAGAAGCCGACGAGCCACGGCCTGCGCCCCGCCCCGCGCCCGGCCTCCGAGCAGTAGAAGCAGGCGAGCGCGCCCGTCACCGTCGCCGTCAGGACCGTGTCGAAGCTCGAAGCGCGCGCGAAGACCATCAGCCCCAGCGTCGAGGCGGCCACGCCCGCGCACGTCACGCCCAGCCCCCTCAGCCCCTCGCCCGACTCGAACTCGGCGCGCCGCGCCGCCAGCCCCACCAGCGACACCGTCAGCACGCCCGCCAGCGCCGAGCCGGCGCGCGCCGCGAACTCCGTCACGCCGAACAGCCCGTAGGCGGCCGACGTCAGCCAGTAGAGCAGCGCCGGCTTCTCGAACCAGGTGTGGCCCGCCAGCGTCGGCGTCACCCAGTCGCCGCGCGCGTACATCTCGCGCGCCACCTGCGCGTAGCGCGGCTCGTCCGGCCCGAGCAGCCCGACCGCGCCCAGCCCGTAGAAGTAGACCGCGCAGACCGCCGCGAACAGCATGACCCACGCGCGCTTTGCAAGCAGGAAACGTTGCAAGTATAGTCTCCGGAAAAATTTGAACTCTTGATTCGGCGGTAAATAACCCCACGAGTATCAGCTAATCACGCCCCTTGTTCAAACGGCCGAGCGCCCGGGGCCGGGGCCCGACGGGCGGGCGGCGGGGCCCTTCGGAGGTGGTCACATGCGTCTGACGGAGAGGGACAGACTGGTGCTCGCCAGAGCGCTGACGTTTCTGCCGTGGTTCGGGCTCCTGTGCTGGTCGCTGTCCTACAGCTTCTGGCTGGGCGCGGCGCTCGCGCTCTACGTGAACTTCGACCGGCGACTGTATCTCAAGTACTGGGGGCCCGAGAGCTTCCGCGGGGAGGGCTTGTGACGCTGCGCACGGCGGTCATCGGCGTCGGCCACCTGGGGCGGCAGCACGCGCGCATCCACGCGGCGCTGGCGGCCGAGGGGCGTTCGAGCTTCGTCGCCGTCTGCGACACGGACGAGCGCGCGGGGCGCGCCGTCGCCGACGAGCGCGGGGCGCGCTGGACGGCCGACTGGCGCTCGCTCGCCGGCGAGGTGGACGCCGTCAGCCTCGCCACGCCGACCGAGTCGCACGCCGAAATCGCCTGCGCGCTGCTGGAGTCGGGCGTCCACGTCCTCGTCGAAAAGCCCATCTCGCGCACGCTCGAAGAGGCCGACCGGATGATAGAGGCGGCCGAGCGCGGCCGGGCGACTCTCATGGTCGGCCACCTCGAACGCTTCAACCCGGCGCTCGTCGCGCTCAGGCCGCACGTCCGCACGCCCGTCTACTTCGAGATTCACCGCGTCGGGCAGTTCACCGCCCGCTCGCTCGACATAGACGTGGTGCTCGACCTGATGATTCACGACCTCGACGTCGTGCTCTGGCTCGTCGGCCACGACGTCGAGGTGACGGACGTGCGCGGCGTCGGCCTGCCCGTCCTCACGAACCGCGTGGACGCCGCCAACGCGCGCATCGAGTTCGCCACCGGCGCCGTCGCCAACATCACGGCCTCGCGCGTCGGCACCGAGAAGATACGCAAGATGCGCTTCTTCCAGCCGCACGACTACATCGCCGTGGACTACGCCACGCGCCACGCCTCCATCAGCAGCCTCGCGCCGCCCAGCGCCACGGGGTCGTGGCCCGGCGTCCGCGTGCGGAACCTCGACGTCGTTGACGTCGAGCCGCTGCGCACGGAGATCGAGCTTTTCCTCGAAGCCGCGCGCGAGGGCCGCCCCGCGCCCGTCACGGGCCAGGAGGGGCGGCAGGCGCTGGCGCTCGCCGAGCGCCTGCTGGCGCGCATCCACGAGCACCCCATCATCGCCGGGTTGAAGATGCAGTTTTAACCTTGAGGGCGCCGATGTCAGAACGAACCGAGGGCGTCAGAGAGCCGGGAATCACGGCGATGCTGGCCGAGCGCGTCGAGGCGGGCGACTTCCCCGCCGCCGTCTACCTCGTCGCCGAGCGCGGGCGCGCGCGCTTCGCCGACGCGCTGGGCGAGGCCGTGCGCGAGCCCGAGCGGCGCGCGGCCACCGCCGAGACCATCTTCGACCTCGCGTCGCTGACGAAGCCGCTGGTGACGGGGATGCTGCTCGCCCTGCTCGTCGAGCGCGGGGCGGTCGGGCTCGACTCGCCGGTCGCCGAGCGCCTCGCGCAGTTCGGCGCGGGCGACAAGCGCGGCGTCACCGTCCGCCACCTGCTGACGCACACCGGCGGCTTCCGCGGCCTCGTCGGGCGGTGGGAGGAGCAGCCCTGGGAGCAGGTGATCGACGCCGTCTGCAAGGCGAAGCTCG
>DASVUF010000052.1:0-19043 GCA_036387195.1 Pyrinomonadaceae bacterium
CCGCGTCAGGCGATTAAGACGCGGGCGGGGCGGGCCGCGCCCGCGTGGTTTTGCAGCGGCGCGTTCGTCCGCGCCTGCCCGCAGTTACTCAAGCCTGTAGTTCGGCGCCTCCTTGGTGATGATGACGTCGTGGACGTGCGACTCCTTGAGGCCGGCGGGGCTGATGCGTATGAAGCGCGTGTTCTCCTGAAACTCCCTGACGGTGCGGCAGCCGGTGTAGCCCATGCCGGCGCGCAGGCCGCCGACGAGCTGCGTCACCATGTCGGCCAGCGTGCCCTTGTAGGGGACGCGCCCCTCGATGCCCTCGGGGACGAGCTTCGACTCGACCTCGGTCGTCTCCTGCGCGTAGCGGTCGCGCGAGCCCTCGCGCATCGCGCCGATGCTCCCCATGCCGCGGTACGCCTTGAACGAACGCCCCTGGAAGAGAATCAGCTCGCCCGGCGACTCCTCGGTGCCGGCGAAGAGCGACCCTATCATCACGACGTCGGCGCCGGCGGCGATGGCCTTCGCCACGTCGCCCGAGAACTTGACGCCGCCGTCGGCGATGACGGGCACGCCCGACCCTTTCGCCGCCTGCACGCAGTTGTGGATGGCCGTCATCTGCGGGACGCCCGCGCCCGTCACGACGCGCGTCGTGCAGATGGAGCCGGGGCCGATGCCGCACTTGACGGCGTCCACGCCGGCGTTAATCAGCTCGCGCGTCCCCTCGGCCGTGGCGACGTTGCCGGCGATGAGCTGCGTCTCGGGGTGGCGGCGCTTGATCTCGCGCACGGCCTCGACCACGCGCGACGAGTGGCCGTGCGCCGTGTCCACGACGAGGCAGTCGGCGCGCGCGCGCACCAGTTCGTCCGCGCGCTCCCTGAAGTCGCCGGTCGCGCCGATGGCGGCGGCCACGCGCAGGCGGCCGAGGTCGTCCTTCGCCGCCGAGGGGTAGCGGATGGCCTTCTGGATGTCCTTGACGGTGATGAGCCCCTTGAGGTGCTTGTCGCCGTCCACGACCAGGAGCTTCTCGATGCGGTGCTTCTGGAGGACGACCTTCGCCTCGTCGAGCGTCGTGCCGACGGGGACGGTGACGAGCGGCTGCGGCGTCATCACCTCCGAGACGGGGATTTCGAAGCGCGTCTCGAAGCGCAGGTCGCGGTTGGTGATGATGCCGACGAGGTGGCCGCCCTCGTCAACGACCGGCACGCCCGAAATCTTGTAGCGCTCCATCACGGCCAGCGCCTCGCGCACGGGGCGGTCGGGGCGGATCGTGACGGGGTCGACGATCATCCCCGACTCGCTGCGCTTCACGCGGTCCACCTCTTCGGCCTGCCGCTCGATGGGGAAGTTCTTGTGGACGACGCCGATGCCGCCCTGCTGCGCGATGGCGATGGCGAGCCGGCTCTCGGTGACGGTGTCCATCGCGGCCGAGCAGAGCGGGATGCGCAGGGTGATGCCCCGCGTCAGCCTCGTCGAGGTGTCGGTCTCGGCGGGCAGGACCTCCGAGCGCGCCGGCACCAGCAGCACGTCGTCGAAGGTCAGCCCCTCCTGCATGTCTTCGGTAATCATGATTTAAAACTCCGTTCCGGCCTGATAAAAAGTTCGAGGCCCGCGCCGCGAAACTCCCTCGCGGGGGCGAGCTTCGTGGCGCGGGCCTTTCGTCTTAGGCGACATCACTGCGCGAACTGCGTGTAGTTCTCTTTGGTAATCGTCCAGAGGACTTCCTTGCCCTCGGCGGCGTCCGGCGGCTTGAGCGCCCGGCCGTTGACCGAGACCTGGAGCGCGTCGGCCGACGCCTTGTCGTAGAAGAGGTTGAGCGCCGACTCGGGCGCGAACTCCTCGGGCGCGTCCGGCTTGAGGAAGCGCCCGCGCTTCTTCTCGCCGTCGGCCCAGGTGGTGAGCCAGAAGGCGCGCGCCGACCTGACCTGCACGCGGAAGCCCTCGGCCGCCGCGGGCGCCGCGGGCGCGGGCTGCTGCTGCGGCTGCTGCCCCTGCGCCGGGGCGGCCGCGGGCGTCGGCGTCGCGGCGGCCGTCGCGCCGCCCTCCGCCTGCTCCGAGCCCCGGTAATAGTGCAGCCCGGCGTAGACGACGAGCGCCAGCACGCCGACGATGAGCAGGCTCAGGCCGTAGGTCATCAGCGGCGAGCGCGCCGTCTCGCCCGTGTAGACGCGCGAGCGCTGCGGCGAGGTCGCCACCTCGTCGGTGTGCAGCCCGCGGTCGCGCGCGGCGCGCTCGTAGAGTTCGAGCGCGCGCTCGTCGGGGAAGCCGACGTGGCGCGCGTAAGACCTGATGAAAGACTTGTTGAAGATGCCGCCCGGCAGGGAGTTGTAGTCGTCGGCCTCGATGGCTTCGAGGTGGCGCATGGTGATGCGCGTCTGCTCGGCGACCTCGCGCAGCGTGACGCCGCGCGACTCGCGCGCGCGGCGCAACTGCTCGCCGAGGGAGCCTTCGCCGCCCCCGCCCGCTCGGCCGCCTTCGGGCGTCTGTTCGGAGGTCCTGGGATTCACTGCTCGCGCGCGTCTCGGGGTTCGTGGCCGGGGGCGGCGGTCGCGGCCGTCCCCCACCCCGGGGGCCGCCCGCGCGCCGCTGTACGCTGTGTGCGTTGCGCCTACGGGCACAATATAATGTGCGCCTCGAAGGCGTGTCAAACTTCGCCCGCAGACGAAGTTAGCGCGCGTCTTGAACTTTGCGGCGCGCGGTGATACGGTTGCCCTACACCGGGCGAAAGAACCAGTTTTTACTTATACAACACAGAAGCGAGGACAGAAGAGAATGCCTCTGGAAGCACTCGGAATGGTCGAGACCAAGGGCTTCGTGGGCGCGGTCGAGGCCGCGGACGCGATGGTCAAGGCGGCCAACGTCGATCTCATCGGCAAGGAGTACATCGGCGCCGGCTACGTGACGATCTTCGTGCGCGGCGACGTGGGCGCGGTCAAGGCGGCGACCGACGCGGGCGCCGCGGCCGCCCGCCGCGTCGGCGAACTCGTCAGCGTCCACGTCATCCCGCGCCCGCACGGCGAGGTCGAGCGCGTGCTGCCGCGCAACGGTCGCACCGGCCACAGCCCGGACGAGCGCGCCCTCGGCGGCGGCGGCTCGGCCGGCGCGCTCGGCGAGGGCGACCAGGGGCGCTCGCTCCCCGCAGGCCAGCGCGAGAACAACAAGGAGAGAAGCAAGTGACGAGCGGCGGGTGACGGGCGCCGGGGAGGCGAAGGCGGGCAGCGCCTTCGCCCGCCGCCCGCCGCCCGCCGCTTTCCGGAGGGGCCATGGCGGATAAGGACTTGGTGTCCGTGCAGCAGGCGCGCGACCTCGTCGAGGCCGCGCACCGCGCGCAGGCGCAGCTCGCGCGCTTCGACCAGGCGAAGATTGACCGCGTCTGCGAGGCGATGGCGCGGGCGGCGCTCAGGGACGCGGCGCGCCTCGGCGCGATGGCGACCGAGGAGACGGGCTACGGCGTCCCCGACGACAAGCGCGAGAAGAACCGCTTCGCCGCCGAGGACGTGTGGAACTACTTCCGCGGCCTGCGCACGGTCGGCGTCATCAACGAGTCGGCGGACGTGATGGAGATAGCCAGCCCGCGCGGCGTCGTCGCCGGCATCATCCCCTCGACCAACCCGACCTCGACGGCCATCTTCAAAATCCTCATCGCCGTCAAGTCCAGGAACGCCATCGTGCTCTCGCCGCACCCGTCGGCCGCCCGGTGCATCAACGAGACGGCGCGCGTCATGCGCGAGGCCGGCGTCAAGGAGGGGCTGCCCGCCGAGGCCGTCGGCTGCATGACGAGCACGTCGCTCGAAGGCACCGAGGCTTTGATGAAGCACCGGCAGACGGCCGTCATCCTCGCCACCGGCGGCATCGGCCTCGTCCGCGCGGCCTACTCCTCGGGCAAGCCCGCCTTCGGCGTCGGGCCCGGCAACGTCCCCGTCTTCGTCGAGAGGACGGCGGACGTGCCCGTCGCCGTGCAGAACATCCTGACGGGGAAGACCTTCGACAACGGCACCATCTGCGCCTCGGAGCAGGCGGTCGTCGCCGACGCGCCCGTGGCCAAGCAGGTGCGCGAGGAGTTCGTCGCGCAGGGCGGGCACTTCCTGTCGCCGGCCGAGGCCGACCAACTGGCGAAGGTCGTCACGACCGAGAAGCGCGCCCTGAACCCGCAAATCGTCGGCCGCTCGGTCGAGGTCATCGCCAAGATGGCGGGCCTCAGCGTGCCGCAGGGGACGCGCTGCCTCATCGCGGACGTGGGCGGCGTCGGGCGCGACTTCCCGCTCTCGATGGAGAAGCTCTCGCCCATCCTCGCCTTCTACGTCGAGGACGGGCTGGAGCGCGGCGCCGCGCGCTGCTTCGAGGTGCTGAGCTACGGCGGCATGGGCCACACCGCCGGCATCCACACGCGCTCGCGCGAGTCGGCGGCCGCCTTCGGCGTCGAGATGCCCGCCTCGCGCATCATCGTCAACTCGCCGACGACGCACGGCGCCATCGGCTTCTCGACCGCGCTGCCGCCCTCGATGACCCTGGGCTGCGGCTCGTGGGGCGGCAACGTCACGAGCGACAACGTCTCGCCGTGGCACCTGATGGACATCAAGCGCGTGGCCTTCGAGACGCGCGCCGTGGCGTCGAAGCGCCCCGCGCGCGCCGCCGCGCGGCCGACGCCGGCCCCGCCGACGCAGCAGCAGCCCGCGCACGCGGGCGGCACCGTCACGCGCGACGACATCGCGAGGATAGTTGACCGCTTCCTCGGCCAGCGCCAGTCGGCGCCCGCGCCGCAGCCGAGCGCGCAGCCGCTCCCCGTCGCGCGGCCGCACGCCTACGTGCAGCAGGACGTGGACGTCGAGCCGCAGCGCGCCGCGCACTCCGGCGGCGCCGCGCCGCACCCGGAGGCCGCGCCCACGGCGCAGGCCCCGAACGGCGGCGGCAACGGCGGCGGTGGCGCCCCCGCGCCCTCCGCGCCGGCCCACGCCCCGCGCGCGCCCGAAGCGGGCGACGGCGGCCGCGCTTCCGCGCCGAAGACGCCCTCGCCGGCGGCCGCCGCCAACGGCAGGCGCGCCGTGGACTTCGTCTGCGAGGACGACGTGCGCCGCGCCATCCAGAAGGGTGAGAAGATTTACACCAACGCGCGCACCATCATCACGCCCGCCGCGCGCGACGTGGGCGAGGCCGCGGAGGTGTTCGCGAAGGCGTAGCTGAAGGCGTAGCTATTGGCCGTCGGCTTTTAGCTTTAGCCGTCCGTCGCGCCGTGCTCGGGGCTGAAGGCGGGCGGGCCGGCCGCCGGGGTAGACAGCCAACAGCAAGCAGCCAGCAGCTTCTTTTATGTTCCTGGGAAAAGTGGTCGGCACCGTGTGGTCAACGAAGAAGACGCCCGATTTGGAGGGCGTCAGATTTTTGGTCGTCCACCCGATTGACCTCGACAAGGAGCCGACGAAGAACATCGTGGTCGTCGCCGACCGCCTGGGCGCGGGCGTGGGCGAGGTGGTGATGTGCGCCTACGGGAAGGCTGCGCGCACGGCCGTCGGCGACCAGGAGATGGCGATTGAGGCCGCGGTCGTCGGCATCGTGGACCGCGTGGACGTGCAGGCCGACCTCGCGCGCTCGGACGAGCTGGTCGAGACGGCGCGCGAGCTGCGCGGCGAAGACGGCGGACGCTAGACCCGGGCGAAGGCCGCGGCTTACGACGACGGGCGGCGCGCGGCGGAAGCCGCGGCCTTCGCCCGCGCCGCGCCGCCGGCCGCCGAGTAAACATGGCAAACGAGGAACTCATCTACAGGATTACGCGCGCGGTCTACGGGCGCCTGGGCGCGGAGGCCGACGAGCGGACGGTCGAGGCGCTGGTGATGGACGTTTACCGCGCCATCGAGCCGGTGGCCGGCGCGGGCGGCGGCGGTCGCGGGGGCGAGCGCGCGGCGGGCGGCGGCGCGTCCGAGGGGCGGGCCGACCGGCTCATCGTCTCGGTCTTCGGCGTTGACCACCCGGGCATCGTCGCGGCCGTCTCGCAGATTCTGGCCGAGGCGCGGTGCAGCATTATTGACATCAACCAGACGGTCGTGCAGGGCAAGTTCGCCATGGTCATCGTCGCCGACATCTCGCGCGCAGGCGAGACGGTCACGGCGCTCAAAGACCGCTTCCGCGGCGAGGGCGAGCGGCTGGGCGTCCACATCTACGCCCAGCGCGAAGACCTCTTCAACGCGATGCACCGGATTTGAGATTGACGGGCGGTGACGTGATAAGAAGCTGTCGGCCGTTAGCTTTTAACTGTCAGCCGGGAGCCGACAACTAACAGCCGACAGCCTGACAAGTCGCCCGTCGCCCGTCGCCGATTTCCTATGCTTCCTGAAATCTCTCGCAGGTGTCGTTCGTGCGGCGCGGCGGTGCGCGCGGGCGCGCGGTTCTGCCCTCAGTGCGGCGAGGCGATGGGGGACGCGGGCGCTGCGGCGGCGACGGCTACGACGGCGTTTGAGACGGCGGCCGACGCGACGGGCGCTGCGGCGGGCCGGGCCGACGGCGTCGCCGCGCCGACGGAGGCCGCGCCGCGGACGCGGGAGTTCGAGGCGCCGGGCGAGTCGGCGCCCGCGGCGCGAGAGGTCGAGGCGGCGCGAGAGGTCGAGCGGCCGCGCGAGCCCGAGCGGCCGCGAGCGACGGAGCCCGCGAATCCGCCGCGGGCCGAGCCCGAGCGGCGAGCGGCGCCGCCGGTCGCGGACGAGACGCGGGGCGAGTGGGCGCCGCCGACGAGGGAGTACGCGGCCTTCGTCCAGTCGTTCGAGGGCAGCGGTCGCGGCGCGGGCGAAGCGGCGCGCGCCGAAGACGGCGCCGCCGGCGCGGCTCAGGCCGGCGCGACGCAGGCGGCGGGGGGCGGCGCGGCGCGGTTCGACGCGGACACGGGCGGGGCGGCCGGGGCCGTCGCGCCCGTGCAGGCCGAGACGGGGGCGGGCGAGGCCGACGGGGCGGAGGGCGCGCGCGCCGGGCGCGTGGCGCGCGTGCGCGAGGCGGGGCGGGCGCGCGTCGGGCGGATGCGCGAGGAGGCCATCGTCGTCCTCGAAGAGACGCCGGACGACTCGGGGCTGCGGTTCGTCGTCGCGGCCGCGGCGCTCTTCCTCGTCTTCGTCGTCCTGCTGATCCTGAGCACCACCGTCCTGCGGTAGAGGGCGAAAGAGCGGGCATGGAATACACACAGGCGGAAATCCTTCAGACCGTGCGCATGACCGAGATGGAGCACCTCGACGTGCGCACGGTCACGCTCGGCCTCTCCCTGCGCGACTGCGTGCGCTCCTCGGTCGCCGAGACGGCCGAAGCCGTCCGCGAGAAGATAGAGCGCACGGCCGCCCGCCTCGTCCCCACCGTCAACGAGATAGGCGAGGAGCTGGGGCTGCGCATCGCCAACAAGCGCATCTCCATCACGCCGGCCGCGCACGTCGCCGACCGCGCCCGCTCGGCCTCCGAGTTTCAGCCGCTCGCGCGCGCGATTGACGAGGCGGCCAAGCGCGTCGGCGTGGACTTCATCGGCGGCTACTCGGCGCTCGTCCACAAGGGCGCGACGCACGGCGAGACGGCCTTCATGGACTCCATCCCCGAGGCGCTGGCGACGACCGAGCGGCTCTGCTCGTCGCTCAACCTCGCGACGACGCGCGCCGGCGTCAACATGGACGCCGTCCGCCGCACCGGCGAAATCATCAAGGAGATGGCCGAGCGCACGCGCGAGCGCGGCGGGCTGGCCTGCGCCAAGTTCGTCTGCTTCGCCAACGCGGTCGAGGACAACCCCTTCATGGCGGGCGCGTTCCACGGGCCGGGAGAGCCCGAGGCCGTCATCAACGTCGGCGTCTCCGGCCCCGGCGTCGTCAACCACGCCGTCCGCCACGCGCCGAAGGACGCGCCGCTCGACGAGATAGCCGAACTCATCAAGAAGCTCTCCTTCAAGCTGGCGCGCGCCGGCGAGCTGGTCGGGCGCGAGGCGGCGCGGCGGCTCGGGCTGCGCTTCGGCATCATAGACCTGAGCCTCGCGCCGACGCCGGCGCCGGGCGACTCGGTCGGCGAGATTCTTGAGGCGCTCGGGTTCGAGCGCGCGGGCGCGCCGGGGACGACGGCCGCGCTGGCGCTGCTGACCGACGCGGTGAAGAAGGGCGGCGCGATGGCTTCGAGCGCGGTGGGCGGCATGAGCGGCGCCTTCATCCCCGTCTCGGAGGACGGCGCGATGATAGAGGCGGCGCAGGCGGGCGCGCTCACCCTGGAAAAGCTCGAGGCGATGACGAGCGTCTGCTCGGTCGGGCTCGACATGGTGGCGGTGCCCGGCGACACGTCGGCCGCGACCATCGCCGCCGTCATTGCCGACGAGATGGCCATCGGCGTGATGAACAACAAGACGACCGCCGTCCGCATCATCCCCGCGCCGGGGAGGAAGGTGGGCGACGTCGTCGAGTTCGGCGGCCTGCTGGGCAGCGCGCCCGTCATGCCCGTCAACGGCTTCTCGCCCGAGGTCTTCATACGGCGCGGCGGGCGCATCCCCGCCCCGATTCACTCGCTGCGCAACTGACGCCCGCGCCGGCGGCGCGGGCCGAAAGGACGGCCCCCGGGTTGAGAGTCACGCTCGTCTGCGTCCTGCTGCTGGCCGCGTCCGCGGCCGCGACGACGGGGCCGCCGTCGCCGGCCGCCGTCGCGCGCGGGGAGGGGAAGGCGCGGCCGGACTTTTCGGGGACGTGGGAGCTGGACAGGTCGAAGAGCGACTTCGGGCCCTTCGGCGGGCGGCCGCTGGCGAAGGCCGACTCGACGATCGTCGTCACGCACCGCGACCCGGAACTGAAGATAGCGCGCACGCTGAGGATGAACGGGCGAGAGGAGACGCGCGAGTTCGTCTACTACACCGACGGGCGCGGCGAGACGAACCCGGCGGCCTTCGGCGGGCCGGCGCTGAAGACGCAGACGAAGTGGGAGGGCGAGAGGGTTTGGGCCTACGCCAAGACGACGTGGCCGGCGCGCGACGGCCGCCCGGCGGTCGAGCTTGAGACGACGCAGCGCTGGCACCTGTCGTCGGGCGGGCGGACGCTGACGCACGCCACGCTCTACGTCAACGGGCCGGTGACGGAGGAGATGCGGCTGGTCTACCGCCGCGCGGGCTGAGTTTCAGGCGGACGAGTTTTCAGGCGGACGAGTTTTCAGACGGATTCGGGAGGGCACACGAGATGGATGCGCTCGGGATGGTTGAATGCCGCGGGCTGGTGGCGATGATCGAGGCGGCCGACGCGATGGTCAAGGCCGCCAACGTGCGGCTCGTCGGCTACGAGAAGATAGACGCGGGGCTGGTGACGGCCATCGTGCGCGGCGAGGTAGGGGCGGTGCGCGCGGCGGTGGACGCGGGCGCGGCCGCCGCGCGTCGCGTCGGCGAGGTCGTCGCCACGCACGTCATCCCGCGCCCGCACGCAGAGGTGGACGAGGGCATCCCCGTCCTCGAAACCGGCGAGACGACGCGCAAGAAGATTGCCGGCTCGGTCAGCGCGCGGCGCGACGGGGAGGGCTGAAAGTCTTGGCCGACGTGCTGGAGACGCTGGGGCGCGGCGGCGACGGCGCGGCGGCGACTCAGGCCCCCACGGGCGCGGGGCCGGCGGCGGGGCCGGCCGCCGCCGAAACCCCGGGGGCGGCGGCCGCCGGCGCGGCCCCGGCCGCGTGCCTGAACTGCGGCGAGGCGCTCGCGGGGGACTACTGCCACCGCTGCGGCGAGAAGCGCCCGGAGGCGCGCGACCTCTCGGCGCGCCACTTCGCCGCCGAGGCCGCGAAGGAGCTGACGAGCCTCGACTCGAAGCTCTACCACACGCTCGTCGCGCTGCTGTTCCGCCCCGGCCGCCTGACCAACGAGTGGGTGGGCGGGCGGCGCGGCCGCTACCTCAAGCCGCTCAACCTCTGCCTCGGCGTCTTCGCCGTCAACCTCTTCGTCTACACCGCCTCGAAGCAGGCCACCATCTACGACGTAGGGCTGATGGTCAAGGAGGAGCGGCGGGTCCTGGAGGAGTGGAAGATTCCGGGCGGCGGCGGCTACGACCGCCTGTTCGCCTACGCCGGCCGCCGCAGGGGCGTGCCGCCCGAGAGCCTCTACGAGCCGGCCAACGAGAAGTGGCAGCGCAACTTCTCGCTGCTCCAGCCGGTGCAGATAGTGCTGCTCGCGCTCCTGCTCCAGCTCGTCTACTTCTTCTCGGGGCGCTACTTCGTCGAGCACCTCATCTTCTCGATGCACTTCCTCTCGTTCACGGCGCTGACGACGACGCTGCTGTGGCCCGTCTTCTACTTCGCCGGCATGCAGGTGACGGGGGCGAGCATGGCCGTCTCGCTCGCGAAGTTCGCGCTCGACGTCTTCTACCTGTTCCTGGCGCTGCGCGCGGTCTACCGCGGCCGCCCCGCGCTCGTCGTGGCGCTGGCCCTGCTGGTCTTCGGGGGCTACGTCGTCATCTACCTCGGCACGTTCCTGGCCGCGCTGGCCGCGGCGCTGTTCTCGGTCGTCTTCGGGTGAGCGGGGGCGGCGCGCGTGGGAGGGCTGAAGTCTTGGCTGAAGTGGCGCGCGGGGTCGGGGAAGAGGTCGGGGGCGCGGCGCAGGGCGCGGCTGTGGGCGCGGCGGGCGGCGCGTGCCCCGAGTGCGAGGCGGAGCTGGCCGGCGACTTCTGCCACCGCTGCGGCGAGAAGCGGCCCGAGAGCCGCGACCTCTCCGTCCGCCGCTTCTTCGACGAGGCCGCGCAGGAGTTGACGAGCGTCGAGCACTCGAAGCTCTTCCACACGCTCTGGGCGCTGCTCTTCCGGCCGGGCTTCCTCACGAACGAGTGGGTCGCGGGCCGCCGCCGCCGCTACCTCAAGCCGCTCAACCTCTGCCTCGGCGTCTTCGCCCTGAGCCTCTTCGCCTACTCGGTCTACAAGCCCGTCTCGATGTACGACGCCGAGAACATCATCAGGCACGACCAGTACGGCAGCGCGAAGAAGGTCTTCGGCAAGATGGCCGAGCGGAAGGGCGTCACGCTGGAGGCGTTCATGGAGCGCGTCAGCGACCGGTGGCAGCGCTACGTCTCGCTCTCGACGCTGCTCTTCGTCGCCGGCTTCGCGGCGGTGCTCCAGATAGTCTTCATGTTCTCGCCGCGCTACTTCGTCGAGCACCTCGTCTTCGCGATGCACTTCGTCTCGTTCTCGGTGCTGACGGTGGTGCTGATGTGGCCCGTCTACTTCTTCATCGGCCTCAAGCCGGGCGGCGTCAACACGTGGGTCGCCGTCCTCAAGTGGTCGCTCGACATCGCCTACATGTTCTTCGCCGTGCGCGCCGTCTACCGCCTCGGCGCCGGCCTCACGCTCGTCGCCGCGGTGCTGCTGACGGCGGGCTACTTCCTGACCTACGTCACCGTCTTCGTCGCCGCCTTCGCCGCCGCCCTCGTCGCCTCCTACCTGCTCTGAGCGCCGGCGCCTGCGGACGGGCGCGGGGCCGCCCGCCGGCCCGGCGGCGGCGCGAGCGCGTTGAAGACGAGCGGGTAGGTGGCGAGCGACTGGGCGCGGTACTGCGGTCGGAAGCCGAAGAGGTAGACGCGGCCCTCGCCGAGCCCCACCTCGACGAGCGCCGCCCTGCCGCGCAGGCGCTCGCCGCCGAGCAGCCAGCCCGACAGCAGCGGCGAGCCCGCCTCCGGGTAGCGCGCGACGACCTTGACGCGGACGAGCGCGAGCGGGTCGCTCTTAATCTCGAAGACGGGCGAGTCCTCGACCCACGCGACAGACTCGCGCGGCATCCCCTCGGCCAGCGGGTGCGCCGTGTCGAGCACGACGCGCAGGATGGAGCCGGGGCTGTAGAACTCCGTCCGCTTGAGGCCGGCCGTCACGTCGCGGACGGGCAGCCCCAACTGCTCGATGGCGAAGTTCGACGCCGCGTTGAAGGCCACGAGCGTCCCGCCCCGCTCGACGAACTCGCGCAGGGCCCTCACGCCCTCCGCCCCCAGGCCGCCCGTCAGCTCGTCCGGCATCGAGCCCTTCCGGTGGCCCTCCAGAATCGCGCGCGGCGACTGGTCGGGGATGATGATGGCGTCGTACTTCGCGCGAAGGTCGCCGGCGCGCACGTCGGCGTCGGCGAGCGTCGAGGGCTCAGCCCGCCAGAGGTAGCCGTGCTTGAGCACCCAGCGCGTCCAGCCCTCGTCCATCGAGGGGACGTGCGACTTGTAGACGCCGACGCGCCCCTCCACCCGGCGCGGCTCCGGCCCCGCGGGCTCCGCCCCCGCGAGCGCGACGTACCTGAAGGGCCTCGTGACGGGCACGGCCCTCACGTTCATCAGCAGCGGGAGCGTGTGCGCCGTCACGTCGTAGGGCGCGACGGGGTGGCCGGCCTCGTCGCGCAGGTCGGGGTAGCGCTGCGTTTCGAGGAGCGCCTTGGCGAAGGCGCCGTAGGGCTGCGCGAGGGGGACGACGTACGTGCCCTCGGGGTAGCGGACGCCGCCCAGCCTGAAGCCCTGCGTCTCGTCGCACGCCACGCCGCCGCGCCGAAGGATTCCGACCAGCGCGTCGAGGCGGTAGACGCTCTCCGGCGTCTCGGGCTCCTCGGGCGGCAGGACGTAGGCGAACAGCTCGCCCGGGCGGCGCGGGCGCACGGCCTCGCGGCCGATGGTGTAGAAGCGGCGCAGCCACGCCTCGCGGTTCCGCGCCGAGTGCTTCAGCAGCTCGAAGGCGGCCGAGGTCATGTAGTTCGTGATGTCGCGCAGCCGCCAGTCGCCGCCCGGCCAGACGACGGGGAAGTTGGGGCCGGCCCTGCGCGCGTCGTAGCCCTCGCCGGCGCGGAGCTGTTCGGCGCCGACCGTGATGGGCGTGGCGAGGCGGGCCGAGGCCGTCTCGGAGAGGATGCGGACGCCGCCGTGGTAGTGCGAGTAGGCGCGCGCCGGCGTCCAGGCGTCGTAGGTCGAGTCCCATGTGACGCCCTTGAAGCCGGCCTTCAGGAGGTTGTCGGCCATGAAGCGGCCCAGCTCCGTGTAGCCCTCGACGAGCTGGGGCGGCACGTTCGGCTCGACCGGCTTCATGTAGGGCGGCAGGAAGAGCCGCGAGCCGTAGGCGCCCTGCTGGTGTATGTCGTGGACGACCTGCGGCCGCCAGGCGTTGTGAACCTTGTCCACGGTGAGCCGCGTCTCGACTTGCGTGAAGGCGTACCAGTCGCGGTTGTCGTCGTGGCCGACGTAGTGGTGGTACAGCTCGGGCGGGCTCGTCCCCTCGAAGGGCGTGCCGAGCGTGCGGTCGTACCAGCGCTTGACGATGTCCACGCCGTCGGGGTTGAGCGACGGGACGAGCAGGACGACGGTGTTGTCGAGAATCTCGCGCACCTCGGGCTCGTCCGACGCGGCGAGCCGGTGCGCGATGAGCATCCCAGAGAGGTACGAGCCGACCTCGGTCGAATGCACCCCGCAGGTGATGAGGACGACGCTGCGGCCGCGGCGGATGAGTTCTTCGGCGCGGCGGTCGGGCGCGCGGCCGAGCGCGCGCGGGTCGGCGAGCTGCTGCTGAATCCGGCGCAATTCTTCGAGCCGCGCGAGGTTCTCGGGCGAGCTGATGGTGGCGAGGACGAAGGGCGCGCCCAGGGTCGTCTTGCCCAGCTCCTCGAACTTGACGCGCGGGCTGGCGGCGTCGAGGCGGCGGAAGTACTCGACGGTCTGCGCCCACGAGGCGAGCTTGCGGTCGTCGCCGGGGCGGAAGCCGAGCACGTCCTCGGGCGCGGGCGCGGTGGCGGTCGCGGCGGGGCGCGCGCCCGCCCCCTGCCGCCGCTGCTGCGGTCGCGCGCGCGGCGCGCCGGCGGCGGGGCCCGCGGCGTGCGGGGCGAGCAGCAGGAACAGCAGCGGCAGCAACGGCAGCGCGCGCGACAGAGGGTGCTTCGGCATGAGAGTTCTGGCGTCCTGTCTTCGGGCTTGAAGAGCGCGGAAAAAGTTCGGAAGCGGCGAGTGTAGCACAGCCCGCGCGCGGCCGGCGCGCGAGGCCGCCGGCGAGGCCGCCGAGGGGGTCGCCGAAGGGGCGCGGAAGGGGTCGCCGGCGGGTCGCCAACAGAGGCGCGGAAGGGGTCGCCGGAGGGGTCGCCGGCGAGGTTGTTGACAGGCGTCCCGGCGGCGTTGGATATTGTCCGCGCCGGGACGCCGTCGGCCGACTCCCCGCGCCGGACGGCGCCCCGCGAGGCCCTGCCGCTCAGGGTTTCAGACTAAGGAGCCTCCTCATGAACAACCCCAGATGCCCCGTCTGCGGCCACGTCAACCGCGTGGGCGCGGCCTTCTGTGAGATGTGCGACACGCGCTTCGCCGCGGGGGCGGCCGCGGCGGACGCCCCGGGCGGCTTCGACGGCTTCGGCGAGGAGCGGCGGCCGGGCTCTCTGCCGACCGACGTGCCGTCGCCGCAGTTCAAAGGCGTGGGCGACGTCGTCGCGCCGACGCTCGAAGTCTACCGCAAGCACTTCCTGCTCGTCGGCCTGCTGGTGCTGGTGACGACGCTGCCGCCGGTCGTGCTGCAATACGTCGCCGCCGACGTCCTGGGCTGGTCGCTGTACGAGGTGTCATACGTCGGGCCCGGGGCGGAGTCGGGCGGGATAGCCGCGGAGTCGGGCGGGATAGGCGCGGAGGCGGGCGGGCTCGCGCTCGCCGTCAGGGCGTTGGGCGGCGGGGCGCTCTACTGGCTGCTGTCGCTGCTGGGCGCGGCGGCGCTCTCGGGCGCGCTCTGCTACGCCGTGGTCGAGATACAGCGGACGGGCTCGGCGCGCGCGGGCGACTGCCTGCGGTGGGGGCTGGCGAAGACGCCGAAAATCTTCGGCGTGTCGGTGGCCGTCATGCTGGCGCTCTACGCGCTCCCGGCCGCGGCGCTCGGGGCGCTGGGGATTGTCTCCGTGCCGCTGGCGCTCGTCGCCTTCCTGCTGATGCTGCTGCCGTGGGTGGTCGTCACGCTGACGTTGTCGCTGGCCGCGCCGGCGGCGGCGGTCGAGAACCGCGGCGTCTTCGGGGCGCTGAAGCGGAGCGCCGAGCTGACGAAGGGCGTCAAGGGGCTGCTCTTCCTGACGTACTTCATCTGGTGGTTGGTCGTCACCGTCCTGAACCTCGTCGTCACGCGGAGCTTCGCGCACGGCGGGGCGGGCGACGGCTCGGCGCCCGAGCTCTTCACGGCGCTCGTCATCCAGACGCTCGTCGGCGGGATGCTCAACGCCTCGATGTCCGTGCTGACGGTCTACACCTTCCTCGGCGTGCTGAACGAGCGCCGGCAGGGCTTCGCGGCCTCGGCGTTGGCCGCCGGGCCGGGGGCGCGCTGAGGGCGCGCGAGACGCGACAGACCGGGCACAGACCAAGCGATGCCGTACACCGCACAGATCACGCGCGCCAACCCGACGCTCATCGTCTTCGTGCTCGACCAGTCGGGCTCGATGGCCGACCCGTTCGGCGGCGAGCAGGGGGCGCGCAAGGCCGACTTCGTCGCCAACGCCGTCAACCACGCCCTGCACGACCTCGTCATCCGCTGCACCAAGACCGAGGAGGTGCGCGACTACTACCACGTCGCGGTCGTCGGCTACGGCCGGCAGTTGCAGGCGGGGCTCGGCGGCGCGCTCGCGGGCTACGAGGTGGCGCCCGTGTCGGCGGTGGCCGACAATCCGGCGCGCATCGAGTCGGGCTACCGGCGCGTGCCCGACGGCGCGGGCGGGTTCGTCGAGATGCCGGTGCGCTACCCCGTCTGGGTCAACCCGCAGGCCGAGGGCGGCACGCCCATGTGCCGCGCGCTCGGGCGCGTGCGCCAGATACTTGAGAACTGGCTGGCCGCGCGCCCGCGCGGCTTCCCGCCCACGGTGCTCCACCTGACCGACGGCGAGTCGAGCGACGGCGACCCCTTCGAGGTCGGCAGGGAGATCATGTCGCTCGGCACGGACGACGGCCGCGTGCTCCTCTTCAACTGCCACGTCTCTTCGAGCCGCGCGCGCAAGGTCGAGTACCCGGCCGAAGAGGCGCAGCTCTCGGACGGCTTCGCGCGGACGCTCTTCCGCATCTCCAGCACGCTCCCCGACAACTTCCTCGGCGCGGCGCAGCAGCTCGGCGTCCCGGCGTCCGGGGGCTCGCGCGGCTTCGTCTTCAACGCCGACCCCTCCTCGGTCGTGCAGTTCTACGAAATCGGCACCTCGTTGACGGGCATGCCCCCGCACATCTGGATGGGAGAATGAGAGTGGGTGAGTAGGCGGCGGCCGGCGGCCGGCGGCCGGCGCGTCCCGCCCGGCGTACGCCGGGGACGGAACGCGAAGGGGGGCCGCGGACGCGGGAAGTCCTTCCGTCGGCCAACGCCTACCGCCCGGTTGTAGCGATGAGCGAACGTCTACGCGTCGAGGTTCGGCAGTTCGTGCTCCCGAAGGAGGGGAGCGGGGCGGAGGAGTGCGAGGACGCGCTGGCGTTCGACGCCGGGGCGCTGAGGTTCGCCGTGGCCGACGGGGCCACAGAGGCTTTCGACGCGCGGCGGTGGGCGCGGCGGCTGGCCGAGCAGTGGGTGTGCGCCGTGCGCGCGCCGCTGTCGGCCGCGGAGTTCGGGCCGTGGCTGGCCGAGCAGGGCGCGTGGCTGGAGGCTTCGTGGGAGGGGAAGGCGCTGCCGTGGTACGCCGAGGAGAAGCGGCGCGCGGGGTCGTACGCGGCCTTCGTCGGGCTGCGTCTGGAGGCGGCGGGGCGCGGGGCGCGCTGGCGCGCGGTCGCGCTCGGCGACTCGTGCGTGGCGCAGCGGCGGGGCGGGGAACTGCTGGCCGCCGCGCCCATCTCCGACTACGAGGCTTTCAACTCCACGCCGCCGCTGGCGCCTTCGAGCGCGGCGCTGCGCGGGGCGGCGCTGGCGCGGCTGGTCGAGGCCGGCGGCGAGGCCGAGCCCGGCGACTCGTTCCTGCTGATGACGGACGCGCTCTCCGCCTGGTTCTTCGAGTCGCACGCGCGCGGCGGCGGGAGGGCGGCCGACGAGTTTGATTCTCTGCTCGCCGCGTCGGACAATGAGGCGCTGGCCGCGCTCGTCCTCCGCGAGCGCGCCGCCGGCCGCATGCGGGACGACGACGTGGCGGCGGTCAGGGTGTTTTTGAGGGCGGACGGCGGACAGTAGACGGCGGCCGGCGCGCCCGGCCGACGTTGACGCCGGGACGCGGGCGTCCCGCCGACGGCGGTCTTTCGGAGGTCTTTCCGCCGTCTGCCGACTCCATATGCAGGGCGTGACGACAAACTTCTGGCCGACGGCGCGGCACTACGCCGAGGCGGTGCAGTGCCCGGCCGTGTGCTTCGCGGAGCCTTCGCTGAAGGCGATGCTGCCGGCGGTTGACCGCCTGGGGATGCCGCTCGTCACGTCGGGCCAGTTCGCATACGTCTTCAAGCTGAACCCGCCGGCCGGCGGCGGCGAGTCGCTGGCGGTGCGCTGCTTCCGCGGCTTCCTGGGCGACCGCGAGGAGCGATACCGCGCGCTCGACGCGCACCTCGGCGCGCGCCACATCCCCGCGCTGCCGCGCTTCAAGTACCTGCCGCAGGGCATCCTCGTCTCGGGGCGGCGCTACCCGGCGCTCGTCATGGAGTGGGTCGAGGGGCCGACGCTCGACGTCTACCTGGACGAGGCGGTGGGTCGCCGCGAGGCGCTGCTCCACCTCGCCGACGAGTGGGCGCGGCTCGTCGCCGCGCTCGGCGAGGCCGGCGTGGCGCACGGCGACCTGCAACACGGCAACATCATCATCGAGCGCGGGCGGCTCCGCCTCGTGGACCTCGACGGCATGTACGTCCCCGCGCTCGAAGGCTTCAGCGCCAGCGAGGTCGGGCACCAGCACTACCAGCACCCGGCGCGCGACATCTCGCACTTCTCGCGCGACACGGACAACTTCTCCGCGCTCGTCGTCCACCTCTCGCTCGTCGCGCTGGCCGAGCGCCCCGAGCTTTGGCGCGAGCACCACGACGAGAACCTCCTGTTCACGCGCGCCGACTTCGCCGACCCAGAGGCGTCCGCGCTCTTCCGCAAGCTGGAGGAGTTGGGCGGCGAGCCCGCGCGCCTCACCGCGGCGCTCAAGCTCGCCTGCCGGGGCCGCCCGTCGGAGACGCCGCCGCTGACCGAGCTGGTCGCGTCGCCGGCGTCGCAACTCCCCGGGTGGATGAGCGCGCCGGCCGACGTCGAGGTCGCAGGGCGCACGCGCGAGGTGGCGCGCGAGCACGTCCTGCGCGCAGAGCCGGAGGCGGACTGGTCGCGCGCGGGCGCGCGGCTGCGGCCGACGCCGACGACGCCCTCCTCGCCGAGCGTCCAGAGCATCTTCAACGCGTCGGCCGGCGCGCTGGCCGCGGGCGTTCCCGCCGCCCCGCCGGCGCGCGACCCGGCCGACGTGCGCGGCAACACGCTCTTTTACGCCAAGACCGTCTTCGGCGACTCGTACGGCTACATCTGGTGGGTGCCGCTGCACAACTTCGCGCTGCGCCACGTCTGGGCGGTCGTCTTCGGCGCGGCCGACACTCTGGCGGCGGTCCTGCTGACCTTCGTCGCGCTGAGCGCGGCCTTCCTGGTCTACGGGCTGGTGCGCGCGCTCAAGGAGGCCGAGCGGGCGGCGTCGGCCGCGCCCCACGCGCAGACGCCCGCCTTCGCCGCGCCGCGCGGCGCCGCGGCGCTCGCGGCGTCGGCCGCGCCCGCCGTCCCCTCGCTCTTCGCGCCCGCGCCGCCCGCGCCGCCCTTGAACGCCGGCGCGGGGTCGGCGCAGCCGGCGACCCCGGCGGTCGCGCCGCGCCCGGCCGTCGCGCCCCGGACGGGCGCCGCGCCCCGGGCGGGCGCCGCGGCGCAGCCCGTCGTCGGCAACGGCAGCCTCGGCATCTACCACCGGCCTGACTGCGACTGGGCGGCGCGCCTCGCCCCGCGCCAGCGCGCCGACTTCGACTCGGCGGACGCCGCGCGCGCCGCGCGCTTCCGCCCCTGCCACGTCTGCAAGCCCTGAGCGGCGGCGGGCGGCGGCCGGCGGGCGGCGGGCGGAGCTTGGGCGCGCCTCGCCCTCCCCCGCCGTTCGCCGCCCGCCGGCCGTCACTTTCCAATGGCTTGCCTCCGCGCGCGTCGGGCGTGTAAAGTACGCGGCAAGTCCCCTTAGTTCAAAG
>DASVUF010000053.1:0-28001 GCA_036387195.1 Pyrinomonadaceae bacterium
TGTCGTCGGGCGTCGCCGAAGGTTGCGCGGGCGACGAGAACAGATCGACGGAGCGGATGATGTTCGATTCGCTGTCGGCGACGTAGAGCGTGCGGCCGTCGCCGGCGAGCCCCGACGGCTGCGCGAACGCCGCCTCGTCGCGCGGCCCGTCGGCGCGCGCCTCGCGCCCCGAGCCGGCGAAGACCGCGACCCGCCGGGTCTTCGTGTCGAACTCCCAAATCTGGTGCGGCCCGGCCATCGCCACGTAGAGCCTGCCGCCTTCGAGGTGCAGGTCCCAGGGCGAGCTGAGCGGCTGCTCCTTCAGCGTCTCCAACGCGACGCGGTAGTCCTGCAACTGCCGTCCCGTCCCCGCCACCGTTTCGACCGTGCGGCTTTTGAGGTCGGCGCGGCGCAGCAGGTGGTTGCGCGTGTCGGCGACGTAGAGCGAGTCGCCGTCGAGCGCGAGCCCCTGCGGCCCGTCGAAGCCCGCGCGCGCGAAGTCGCCGTCGGCGCGGCCGCGCTCGCCCGAGCCGATCGTGTAGAGGAGCGCGCCGTCGAGCCGCGTGACGACGACGCGGTTGTGGTTGGAGTCGGAGATGAAGAGGCGGTCGCCCGCCGCGTCGGCCAGAATCTTGCCGGGGAAGGCCAGCGGCAAGTCGCCCGTCTTCGCGCGTTCGAGCGCGAGCTTGAGCGGGCGCTCGTCGAGCGCGCCGCGCGCGCGCGCGTCGGCGACCAGTTGGCCGACGGCGCGGTCAATCGGGTCGTAGTTGCCCTCGCCCGCCGCCGAGCCGACGACGTAGCCGGCCGGGTCAATCAACACCTGCGTCGGCCACGCGCGCACGGCGTAGGCGTTCCAGATGCGGAAGTCGGCGTCGTTGACCACGGGGTGCTCTATCCCGTAGCGGAGGATGATGCGGCGTATGTTCTCGGTCTCCTTCTCGTTCTCGAACTTGGCCGAGTGGACGCCGATGACGACCAGCTCCTTCGGGTACTTCGCCTCCAGCCGCTTGAGGTCGGGGATGACGTGCATGCAGTTGACGCAGCCGTAAGTCCAGAAGTCGAGCAGCACGACCTTGCCGCGCAGGGCCGCGAGCGTGAGTGGCCGCTCCGTGTTCAGCCAGCCGCGCCCGCCCTCAAGCTCGGGCGCGCGCACGCGCCCCCTCTCACGCGACGACACGTCGTCACCGCCTTTCACTTCCTGCGCCGCCGGCTCGGCCGCCAGCGACAGCAGCAACCCCAGACACGCCGCGGCGGCCGACAGCCCCGTTCTCATCCTCATCCCTTACCGCGCCTTTCAGCCCTTCGCTTCGAGGAGCTGGTCGAGGCGGTCAATCGCGCGCCGCAGGTGCGGAATCGTGATAGAGCCGCCGACGACGAGCGCCACGTTGAAGGCGTCGAGAAACTCCTCGCGCGTGACGCCTATCTCGACGCACTGCTTGACGTGGTAGGTCACGCAGTCGTCGCAGCGCAGCACGGCCGAGGCCACGAGCCCCATCAGCTCCTTCGTCTTCTTGTCGAGCGCGCCCTGCTCGTACGCCTGCGTGTCGAGCGCGAAGAAGCGCTTGATGCCGAGGTGGTTCGACCCCAGCAGCTTCTCGTTCATCTCCGCCCGGTAGCGGTCGAATTCGTCCATCGCTTCCCTCCCCCTCCTTCTGACGGGCCGGCGCGCATGAAAACTACGCGCGCCGCAAGTTTTCGGTTTGCCGACAGTTTAGCAGACGTGCTAGAACCGAATCACCCGACTTGCCCCGCGCGAACAGATGAAAGAGCAGGCAGACACGGACGCGGCCGCGGCGGCGCGCGACACGGGACGCGAGGCGCTGCTGATGCGCGCCGGCGGGCTCGCCTTCGCCGTCTACGCCGACGAGTGCGAGTGCGTCACCCCGTGGGCGGAGCCCGCGCCGCTGCCGCACGCGCCGGCGGCGGTGCTCGGCGTCGTCTCGGTGCGCGGCCGGATGCGCACCGTCCTCGACCCGGCGCGGCTGTTCGACGCGCCCGCCCGCGCCGCCGACGCCGCGCGACGCGCCGCCGCGCCCCGCCTCATCGCCTCGCTCGCCGGCGACGAGCAACTGGCGCTCGCCGTCGAGTCCTCCGACGCCTTCACCCTGCGCGACGCCTTCGACCCGCCCGCCGCCGACGAACGGGCGGCCGCCGCCGCGCACGACTCGCCGGCCCCGCCCGCGCGCGCCGCCTTCACGCGCGGCGGCGAGACCGTACACCTCCTGGACCCCGCGCGCCTCTTCGACGCCGCCATGGCCGGCTCCGAACGCCGGCGGCGGAGGGGCTGAGACGCGAGCCTTTGACCGGGGCCGTGACGGGGAGGGGCGGCTTTTAACTCGTCGCGGTTTACGGTTCGCCTCCCACGGATTTACTATTTACACACGATGAACGACCAGGCATTCGGGACGCTTGAGTACGAGGGCGCGCGCTCCCTCGTGCGGCGGTACGCGCAGACGCCGATGGGGCGGGCGCGCGCCGAAGGGCTCGCGCCGCTGGCGTCGGCCGGCGAGGCGAGGCGCGCGCTGCGCGCCGTCTCGGAGTGCGTCGAGCTGCGCGCGCGCGGCGCCCGCTGGTCGTTCTCGGAGCTGAGCGACCCGGCCGAGGCGCTGGCGCGGCTGAGGATAGAGGGCGCGATTCTCGACCCGTCGGCGCTGCTGGAGCTGGCGCGCCTGTGCGAGCAGGCGTCGGACGCGCGCGCCGCCGTCTCGGCCGAGCGCGAGGCCGCGCCCGTGCTGTGGGGGGCGGTCGAGGGGCTGCCGCGCACGCTGCCCGGGCTGGCCGCGCGCGTCTTCTCGAAGATACTGCCGTCGGGCGAGCTGGACGACCGCGCGAGCCCCGAGCTGGCGCGCATCCGCGCCGACATCGTGCGGATGCGCTCGACCATCACGCGCTCGCTCGAAACGCTGATGCGCCGGTCGGAGGAGGCCATCCAGGACCAGCTCGTCACCGTCCGCAACGACCGCTTCGTCATCCCCGTCCGCAGCGACCACCGCGGCCGCGTGTCGGGCGTCGCGCACGGCTTCTCCTCCTCGGGCGCGACCGTCTTCGTCGAGCCGCTGGAAACCATCGAGGCCAACAACGAGCTTCAGGCGCTGCGCGAGACGGAGGAGCGCGAGGTGGCCCGCATCCTCTCGACGCTCACCGGGGAGCTGCGCGCCGAGCTGCCCTCGCTGGCGCTCGCCGCCGAGGCCGTGGCCGAGCTGGACTTCGTGGGCGCCAAGGCGGCGCTCGCCGGCCGCCTGCGCGCGGTCGAGCCGACGATTGACGACGAGCACGTCCTCGAACTGATAGAGGCGCGCCACCCGCTGCTCGAAGAGAATTTGCGCGAGCAGGGCGCGGAGGTCGTGCCCGTCAGCCTGCGCCTCGACGCCGGGCGGCCCGTGATGGTCATCTCGGGCGCGAACGCGGGCGGCAAGACCGTCGTGCTGAAGACGGCGGGGCTGCTCTCGCTGATGGCGCTCTCCGGGCTCCACGTCCCGGCGCGCGCGGCGCGGGTGCCGCCCTACGAGTCGGTGCTCGCCGACATCGGCGACCGCCAGTCGCTCGCCGCCAACCTCTCGACCTTCACCTCGCACGTCTCGAACATCCGCCGCATGGTCGAGGAGTGCCGCAGCCCGGCCCTCGTCCTCCTCGACGAAGTGGGCACGGGCACCGACCCCGAGGAGGGCTCGGCGCTGGGCGTCGCCGTCGTTGACCACTTCCGCCGCGCGTGCGGCGCGCACGTCATCGCCACGACGCACTACTCGGGGCTCAAGATGTACGCCTCGAACGAGGAGGGCGTGCAGAACGCGAGCGTCGAGTTCGACCGGGGCACGCTACAGCCGACCTACCGCCTGCTCGTCGGCGTCGCCGGCTCGTCGGCCGGCATCGAGATAGCGCGCCGCTTCCGCCTGCCCGAAGCCATCATCGAGGCGGCGCGCGCGCGCGTGGACGAGCGCACGCTCGCCGCCGACGAGTACCTGCGCCGCATCCAGCGCGAGGCCGAGGAGGCCGAAGGCTTACGCCGCGCGCTCGAAGAGGAGAGGCGCGCCGTCGCCGAGCGCTACAACTCGCTCGACGCCGAGGCCGCGCGCCGCGAGCGCGAGCGGCAGGGCGAGTTCGCCAGGCAGACCGAGCGCGCCGTCGCCGACTTCGAGCGGCAGGCGCGCGAACTCTACTCGAAGATAGAAGACCGCGCGCAGCGCGTCCGCGTCGAGCGCGAGGCCGAGCGCCGCGCCGCCGAGCTGCGGCGCGAGGCGCAGAAGGCCCGCGCCGCCGCCCGCCCGCCCTCGCAGCAGCAGCAGCAGCGCGCCGCGGAGCCGGGCGGCGTCCGCGTCGTCAAGGCCGGGCGCGAGGACGAGGCGCAGGGGGCCGCCGCCCCGTCGCCCGACGAGCCGCGCGCGATAGCGGCCGGCGACGAGGTGCGCCTGACCTCGCTCGGCATGACGGGCACGGTCGAGCGCGTCAGCGACGGCGAGGCCGAGGTGCGCGTCAAGAACCTGCGCTTCCGCGAGAAGGTCGCCAACCTCGAAATCGTCAAGGCGCAGCCCAAAAAGTCCAAAGAGGACGACACCCTCGCCGGCCGCCTGCGCCGGATGCAGGAGCGCGGCACCGAGGTGAAGCTCAGGGGCGGGCGCGAGGCGGTGGACGCCGAGCTGAACCTCATCGGCCGCACCACCGACGACGCGCGCGACGAGGTTGACCGCTTCCTCGACGAGGCGTTCCTCCAGGGCCACTCGCACGTCCGCATCATCCACGGCCACGGCACGGGGGCGCTCAGGCGCGCCGTCGCCGACCTGCTGCGCCACCACCCGCACGTCGAGCGCTTCGACCTCGCCCCCGAGAACCAGGGCGGCGCCGGCGCGACCCTCGTGGAGCTGAAGCAGTGAGCGCGGCGTCGGCGTTTATGGCGGCGCGGCCGCGCGTGAAAATCTGCTGCGTCGCGAGCGTCGGGGAGATGCGCGCGGCCGTCCGCGCCGGGGCGTCGGCCGTCGGGCTGGTGTCCGAGATGCCGAGCGGGCCGGGCGTCATCGGCGAAGACCTCATCGCCGAGATAGCCGCGCGCACGCCGCCGGCGGTGGCGACCTTCCTCCTGACGTGCGCGCAGGACGCGGCCTCCATCGTCGCGCAGCAGCGGCGCTGCCGCACGAACACCTTGCAGCTCTGCGACCGCGTGCCGGCCGGCGTCTACGGCGAGCTGCGCGCCGAGCTGCCCGGCGTCTCGCTCGTGCAGGTCGTCCACGTCGCGGGCCAGGAGTCGTTCGACGAGGCGCTCGACGCGGCGCGCCACGTTGACGCCCTGCTGCTCGACTCGGGCGACCAGAGCCTGCCCGTCAAGGAGTTGGGCGGCACGGGGCGCACGCACGACTGGCGCGTCAGCCGCCGCGTCGTCGAAGCCTCGCCCGTCCCCGTCTTCCTCGCCGGCGGCCTGCGCCCCGAGAACGTCGCCGGGGCCGTCGCGGCCGTCCGCCCCTTCGGCCTCGACGTGTGCAGCGGCGTCCGCTCCGGCGGCCGCCTCGACCCCGAGAAACTGGGCCGCTTCTTCGCGCATCTCGTTTAGAAGCACCGCGCGCCCTTGCCACGCGCACGCCCGATGCGCTTGAATCTTTAGACGCATGCGCTACCCGCAGACCTTCATCGAAGACCTCAAGCGGCAGGCGGACATCGTCCGCGTGGTGGGTGACTACGTCAACGGCCTCAAGAAGAAGGGTTCGAGCTGGATGGCCTGCTGCCCGTTCCACCAGGAGAAGACGCCTTCGTTCTCGGTCAACGGCTCGAAGGGGTTCTACTACTGTTTCGGGTGCGGGAAGAAGGGGTCGGTCTTCAACTTCGTGATGGAGGTCGAGGGGCTGTCGTTCCCCGAGGCGGTGAAGGTCGTGGCGGAGAAGGCGGGCGTGCCGCTCCCCGAGATGGTGGACGACAAGCGGTTCGAGGCCAGGCGCAAGGAGGCCGACGAGGTCATCGAACTCAACGGCTGGGCGCTGGAGTTCTGGGAGCGCCACCTGGCCGAGGAGGGCGCCGAGGCGCGCGCCGCGCGCGAGTACGTCGAAGGGCGCGGCGTCTCGGACGAGACGGTCAGGGCGTTCCGCCTCGGCTACGCGCCGAACAGTTGGGACGCGCTCGGGATTCACCTGAGGTCGAAGGGCGCCACCATCGGGCAGATAGAGCGCAGCGGCCTCGTCGTCAAGAAGGAGCAGGGCGGCTACTACGACCGCTTCCGCGGCCGGCTCATCTTCCCCGTGCTGGACGCGGCGGGGCGCGCCGTCGCCTTCGGCGCGCGCGCCATGCGGCCGGGCGAGGAGCCCAAGTACCTCAACTCGCCCGAGACGGCCGCCTACACGAAGGGGCGCCACCTCTTCGGCCTCAACGTCACGCGCGAGGAGATTCGGCGCAAGAGGTTCGCCATCCTCGTCGAGGGCTACCTGGACTTAATCGTCCCCTTCCAGCACGGCGTGCGCAACGTCGTGGCGAGCCTCGGCACCGCCTTGACGCCCGAGCAGGCCAAGCTTCTGAACCGGTTTGCGCGCAAAGTGGTCGTCAATTATGATGGTGACCGCGCCGGCGTCAACGCGGCGAAACGCGCCATCGAGGTCCTTCTCCCGGAAGATTTTGAAGTCAAGGTGCTCGTCCTCCCCGAAGGCGCCGACCCGGACGAGTTCGTCCGCGCGCACGGCGTCGAGGAGTACCACACGCGCCGCGGGCAGGCCGTCCCGCACATGCAGTTCGTGCTCGAACAGGCGACGCGCGAGCGCTCTCTGCGCAACCCCGCGCAGAAGGCCGAGGCGGTCGAGGAGGCGCTGCCCTTCGTCCGCGCCGTGCGGAACCCCATCCAGAAGCGCGAGTACTTCGACATGGCGATGGACGCGCTCCGCGTCGAGGAGCCGGGGCTCCGGCAGGACCTCTGGAGGTCGGTCAGCGGGCGCGACCCCAGGGGCGCGAACGCGCCGACGGCCGCCGACATCAGGAAGCGCGTCGTCCTGGCCGAGACGGCCGCGCCCACGGTCGCCGAGCACAGGCTTCTGGAGCTGCTCGTCCACGACGAGGAGCTGCGGCGGGCGCTGCTGCCGCGGGTCGAGGAGAGCGACTACGACGAGCTGGCGACGGCGGCCGTCTACCGCGCGCTCAGGGAGCTGGACGCGCGGGGCGAGGCCGTTGACTTCTCGACGCTCGGCGCGCTGACCGAGGGCGACCCGATCGCGGCCGACGTCGTGCCGCTCGTCCTGATGCACGAGCCCGAGCGCGCCGAGGGCGAGGCGACCGACGCCTTCCTCGCCGAGGCCGAGAGCTGCCTGATGACGCTGCGGCTGATGAGCTACGACCGCCGCCTCAGGGGGCTGGCCGCCGAGATCGCCGCCGCCGACCGCGCCGGCGACGAGGCGCGCCGCGACGAACTCATCATGGAAGACCTGGAGCTGAAACGCCGCCGCTCGGCGCTGCTCCCGCACGCCGGCAGCGTGAACGGCCCCGCGCCCTCATCCTCCTGAACCGACCGACCCCGCGCGAACCGGCCGCGGCCCCGTACTCCTTCGAGCGACCCCGAGGTGGATTAGAAAGATGAGCATGGAAGAGAAAGACCAGGAAGACGTGATGCAGCGCCTGCTCGAACTCGGCGGCGACAAGAAGTTCCTCACCTTCGACGACCTCAACCGCGAGCTGCCCGACAACATCGTCTCGCCCGACGACATCGAGGACGTGCTCCAGAAGCTCGAAGGCTCGAACATCACGGTCACCGACTCCGACGAGCGGCTCATCGAGGTCGCGGCCGTCTCGGCCGTCTCGCCCGACGAGCTGGACGGCGAGCTGGACGAGGATTTGGAGCTGGACCTCTCGGCCGGCGTGCTCGATAAGACGAACGACCCCGTCCGCCTCTACCTGCGCGAGATGGGCATCGTGCCGCTGCTGACGCGCGAGGGCGAGGTCTCCATCGCCAAGCGCATCGAGCGCGGCCAGATCAAGACGCAGAAGGCCATCTCGCGCTCGCCCATCGCCGTCAGGGAGCTGTGCAAGGTCGGCGAGGAGCTGGAGGCCGGCCGCCTGAGCATCCGCGACTACGTCACCTTCTCCGAGCAGGCCGAGCTGTCGGGGCAGGAGGACAAGGCCGACGAGTACCTGCGCTGGACGCTGGAGGGCATCGAGAACATCCGCCGCATCTTCAGGGCGGGGCTCAAGGAGTGGGAGCGGCTGCGCGCCGAGCAGAAGCTGCTGAACGGCAAGAAGTCGAAGAAGCTGCTGCGGCTCAAGCGCAAGGTGGCGCGCATGCGCCTTGAGGTGGCGCAGGAGATGCGCCAGCTCAACCTGACCGAGCACGCGCGCCAGCGCCTCATCAACTCCATCCGCAAAGTCCACAAGGAGATTCGCGTCGCCGAGAACGAGGCCGCCGGCTACGCCGAAAAGCTCACCCGCAAGAAGCTGCGCCCCGACGAGGAGAAGGAGTTCAAGCGCCACGTCGCCAACGCGCGCAAGCGGCTCCAGCAGGTGGAGGTTGACCACCACGTCGCGCCGGTCGAGATCAAGCGCTCGCTCCAGGCAATCGTCACCGGCGAGACCGAGACGGCGCAGGCCAAGCGCGAGCTGATAGAGGCCAACCTCCGGCTGGTGGTTTCCATCGCGAAGAAGTACACGAACCGCGGGCTACAGTTCCTCGACCTGATACAGGAGGGGAACATCGGGCTGATGAAGGCCGTGGACAAGTTCGAGTGGCGCCGCGGCTACAAGTTCTCCACCTACGCGACGTGGTGGATTCGGCAGGCCATCACCCGCGCCATCGCGGACCAGGCGCGGACGATCCGCATCCCGGTCCACATGATAGAGACGATCAACAAGCTCATCCGCACCAGCCGCGCGCTCGTGCAGGAGCTGGGGCGCGAGCCGACGAGCGAAGAGATAGCGCGCAAGATGGACATCCCCGTCTCGAAGGTGCGCAAGGTCTTGAAGATAGCGCAGGAGCCCATCTCGCTCGAAACCCCCATCGGCGAGGAGGAAGACTCGCACCTCGGCGACTTCATCGAGGACCGCTCCATCCTTAACCCCGCGGACGCGGTCGTCGCCTCGAACCTGCGCGAGATTACAGACGAGGTGCTCGCCACGCTCACCCCGCGCGAGGAGAAGGTCATCAAGATGCGCTTCGGGCTGGGCCCGAACGGCTCGGAGCACACGCTCGAAGAGGTCGGCCAGCACTTCGCCGTGACGCGCGAGCGCATCCGCCAGATAGAGGCCAAGGCGCTCCGCAAGCTCCGCCACCCGTCGCGCTCGCGCAAGCTCAAGGCGTTTTTGGAGAGCGTCAGGCAGTAGCGCCCTCGAATTGGGCGGGTCGTTGACGGCCGCCCCCGGCGGGCGTAATCTTCAGGCCATAGCCCGGCCGCCAGCGGGACAATCTTTTGGCGGAGGCGCAGCAATGTCCGAAGACGCGACCGCGCGGCCGACGATTGAGACGATTCTGGAACGTATCAATGCGCTCGGCGAACGCATGAACGAAGGATTAGCCGCCGTCGAGACGAGGCTCGATAAGATTGACGCGCGGCTCGACCGGATGGACGGGCGGCTCGAACAGATGGACACGCGTTTAGACCGCACGCAGGCGATGGTTCACGAGATGCGCGCGGATTTCCGAGAGTTCCGCGCGCGGTTCAAAGCGCCGGCCTGAGCTTTCCCTAATTAAATCTCCCGCGTACGTCTCCGTCGCGCCCGCCCGGGCGAAAACTGCGGTAAACTGGCGGCAGGACTCAGGCATCAAAACCTGTCTTGCCGTCTTTAGTTTTGTTGTAAGTATGTCGAAAAAAGTTTTGGAGAGTTACCGGCGGAAGCTCGCCGCCGAGGAGGGTTGGACGCTGAAGCGCGGCGCGCAGGTGCGCGTGGCGCTGTGCTACCCGAACGTCTACGCGGTCGGGATGGCGAACCTTGGCTTCCAGTCGGTCTACGAGCTGTTCAACCGCGTCCCCGACGTCGCGTGCGAGCGCGTCTTCCTGCCCGACGACGCCGAGCTGCGCGAGTACGAGCGCTCGGGCTCGCCGCTCCTCTCGCTGGAGTCGCAGACGCCCGTGCGCGACTTCGACGTCGTGGCCTTCTCCATCTCCTTCGAGACGGACTTCCTCAACATGGCGCGCATGCTCAGGCTCGCGCGCGTGCCCGTGTGGGCCAGGGAGCGCACGCGCCACGACCCGCTCGTCATGATGGGCGGCGCGGCCTCGTTCCTCAACCCCGAGCCCATCGCCGAGTTCACGGACGTCGTCGCCGTCGGCGAGGGCGAGATACTCGTGCCGAAGCTGGTTGACCTGCTCTTCGAGAACGCGGAGGAGGGCGGGGCGAAGGAAGACCTGCTGCTGAAGCTGGCGCGCGTGGGGCGCGGCTTCTACGTGCCGTCGCTCTACGACGTGACGTACAAGGCGGACGGGACGGTCGCGGCCTACGCGCCGCGCGCCGAGGGCGTGCCGGCGAGCGTCGGCCGCATCGTCGCCGCCGAGAACCCGAAGGAGGGCTCGCTCCGCCGCGCGATGCGGCGCGGCGACGCCGAGGTCGTCGCGGGGCTGAAGGAGGCCGAGGTCTTCGCGCCCTCCTCCATCATCTGGGCGCCCGAGGCCGAGATGGGCGAGCGCTTCCTCGTCGAGATTTCGCGCGGCTGCTCGCAGGGGTGCCGCTTCTGCTGGGCGGGCTTCAACTACTGGCCGCCGCGCGTCGTCCCGGCGCGCGACATCCTGGCCAAGGCCGCCGCGTGGCGCGGGCGCACGGACAAGATAGGGCTGGTCTCCACGGCCGTCTGCGACCACCCCGAAATCAGCGACATCCTGCGCGGCCTGCGCGAGATGGGCTACAAGATTTCCGTCTCGTCCCTGCGGCTCGACCAGATAGAGGACGAGCTGCTCGACGCGCTCGTCGAGTCGGGCGACCAGCAGATAGCGGTCGCGCCCGAGACCGGCTCCGACCGCCTGCGCCGCGTCATCAACAAGAACCTGACCAACGACGAGATAGTGGACATCTGCGGCGCCGTCTTCGACCGCGGCATGCTCACCGTCAAGCTCTACATGATGGCGGGGCTGCCGACCGAAACCGACGAAGACCTCGAAGCGATGGTCGAGCTGGTCGCGCGCATCAAGGACAGGATGCTCGAGGCGGGCAGGCGCTTCGGCCGCGCGGGCAAAATCATCCCGGCGCTCAACGGCTTCGTGCCGAAGCCCAACACGCCGTTCCAGTGGGAGCCCATCTGCGAGGAGCGCGAACTCAAGCGCCGGCTGAAGTGGCTCTCGAAGAACCTCGCGCGCGTCCCGAACGTCGAGGTGCGCGTGATGTCGGCGCGCATCGCGCACGAGCAGGCGCTCTTCTCGTCGGGCGACCGCCGCGTCGCCCGCGTCATCGAGGCGATGGCGCGCCACCGCGGGGACTTCCACGCGGCGCTGCGCGAGACGGGCGTTGACCCGGCCTTCCACACCTCGCGCGCCCGCGGCTACGACGAGATACTCCCCTGGGAGATCGTGGACTCCGGCATGGGCCGCCCCTTCCTTGAGAAGGAGCACGCGCGCGCGCAGGTCTCGCGCTCGACCGCGCCCTGCCCCTCGGTTGACACCTGCACGCGCTGCGGCGTCTGCCCCACCACGTGGCTCGCCGCCGCGCCGCCCGGCCTCGTCCAACTCCAGGGCAAGAAGGCTTCGGCCGCCGCGGCTTGAAGAAGGGCGGCGTCGGCGGACGGTAGATAAAGAAGGCGGCGGACGCTTTTAAACGACGACGGCCGCGAGTGCCCGGCAACTCGCGGCCGCATCTTTTTTTCCACCGCCTATTGTCCGCCGCCTGCCGTCTACCCGCCGCGGACTATGCCCCTTTACTGACTGATGAAGCCGCTGCTGCGGGCGGTGTGGTCGAAGCTGTACTCGTAGACGTAGCCGGGGAGCCGGACGGGCGTTGACCAGGTGACGCGCGCCGCGACGCGCCCCTCCTCGCGCTGCACGTTGATGACGGCGTCGGTCGGGAGCCCGTGCTCGCCGGCGGCGGCGCGGAGCTGCTGCGCGACCCACTCGGTCGTCTGCCCCGGCGGGTAGGCGGCCTTGTTGACCGTCTCCTGCATGAAGTCTTTGTAGAGGTACGCCCTGTAGGCGACCGGCGCGTAGTTGTAGGCCGAGTAGGCGGCGAGCGCTATCAACAGGATGACGACGATGAAGTTGAAGCGCGCGCCCCCGCGCTCGCCCCGCCGCACGTGATTTGCCACTTTCATCTGGCGACCCCTCTTGAAGTTGTAGGGAGAGACGGCGGCGCGCCGCCGAGAGCCGCGCGGATGGAGTCGAGGACGACGCGCGGCGGAACTTCACGCCCTTCGACGACGCGCGCGCGCCCGAGGCGTTCGAGCAGCACCCAGCGGACGCTCCCGCCGACTGCCTTCTTGTCATTACGCAAAGCGCGGCGGATGGTTTCGGCGTCGAGGTCGCCGGCCGCGGGCAGCCGGCCGCAGAGCGCCACCGCCTCGCGCAGCGACGCCAGCCCCGCCGCGTCGAGCAGCCCCAGCCGCCGCGAAATCTCGGCCGCGGCCAGACAGCCGTAGCCGACCGCCTCGCCGTGTCGGAACCGCCTGTACCCGGTCACGGCTTCGAGCGCGTGTCCGACCGTGTGGCCGAAGTTGAGGATTTTGCGCGAGCGCGCGTCGTCGCGCCCCAACTCCTCGCGCTCGTCGCCCGCGACCACCGCCGCCTTGAACGCGCACTGCGCGGCGATGATGCGCGCCAACTCAGCGTCGCGCGCCGCGTCTGACTCAATGACGCCCGCGCCGCGCCGAAGGTTACTAATCTTCCGCGCCTCGGCCGTCAAAAACTTTTTCGTCCGCTCGAAGAGCTTGAGGTCGCCGACCGCGCCCTGCTTGACGGCCTCGCACCAGCCGGCGGTCAGCTCGCGCCGCGGCAGCGTGCGGAGCGTGTCCGTGTCCACGACGACGGCCGCGGGCTGGTGGAACGCGCCGACGAGGTTCTTGCCCGCCGCGGTGTTGACGCCCGTCTTGCCGCCGACCGACGAGTCTATCTGCGACAGCAGCGTCGTCGGCGTCTGCACGAACCGCACGCCGCGCAGGTAGACGGCCGCCGCGAAGCCCGCGAGGTCGCCGACCACGCCGCCGCCGAGCGCGACCACCACGTCCGACCTCTCAAGCCCGAACGAGGAGAAGAAGGCGAGCGCGCGCTCGGCCGTCCGCAGCGTCTTGAAGCGCTCGCCCTCGGGCATCAGCCAGCGGCCGACCTCGAAGCCGGCCCCGCGCAGCGCGCCGGCGGCGCGCTCGCCGTAGAGGCCGAAGACGCGCGCGTTCGAGACGAGCGCGGCCTTGCGCGCCCCGCGCGGCGCGCCGGCGAGCGCCGCCTCGCCCAGACGCGAGAGCGCCCCCGCGCCTATCTCGACCTCGTAGCGGCGCCCGCCGCCGAGGCGGACGGGCACGGCCAGGGTCTTCGGCGCGTCAGCCATCCGCGCCGCCCTCCAGCGCCTCCACGAGCGCGTCCGCCAGCAGGTCGAAGCTCAACTCGCCGCCCCACACCAACCGCGAAAGCTCCTCGACGCGGTAGCGCGAGGCCGTGTTCCAGACGTCTATCAACTCCTCGCCCGCGCGGCGCGACTCGAACCAGCGGCGGCCGTGGCGCGCGCGCAGGTGCTCGCGGAAGCCGGCCGCGAACAGGCGGGCGCGCAAGGCGGTCGCCGGCTCGAACCACGCGTCCGCCTCGTCGAGCCGCGCCGCCGCGTCGTGCCTGAAGCCGGTCGCGTCCGCGTACGCCGACGCGTACTCTTCGTCGAGGCCGCCCGCGCGCGCGTCGCCCGCGCGCTCCAGCGAGAGCGCGCAGGCGAGCGCCGCGCAGTCGCGCCGCGCCTCGTAGATGTCCAGGAAGGCCGACGCGCGCGCGGCCTCACCGGCCTCCGCCGCCCGCGTCCCGCGCCGCGACGCCGCCCACGCCGTCTCGCGCAGCAGCCCCGAGAGCAGCAGCCCGTGCCCCGCCGCAGTCGCCCCGTCCGGCGCGTGGACGAACTCCGGGAACTTGCGCGAACTCTCGCGCGAAGCCCACGCGAACATCTGCGCGCGCCCGCCTTCAAAAAAGCTCCGACGATAAAACCCGAGCCCGCCGGCGCCCGCGCCGACCGCCAGCCGCACGTCCGCGGGCGGCGCGACGGCGAAGCACGCCGAGGCGTCCGACGCGCCGGGACGCTGCCCTTCGTCAACGTGCAGGTTGGGCTGCGAGCCTTCGCGCACGCCCAGCCCCGCGAGCGTCGCGGCGTAGAGGTTCCGGAAGTCGCGCGCGCGCCACGCCGCCTCCGACTCGGCCGCGCGCTCGAAGTATGGGCGGTCGGCCTGCGCGGGCGCGAGCCCCAAGGGAAGCTCCCGCGCCGCCCACGCCCCGAGCCGCGCCATGTAGGCCGCCTCCGTGCGCCGCAGAAAGCCCTCGGCCGCCGCCGCCAGCCCGTCGAGCCCCGCGCCCGTAAACTCCTCGTAAAGCGCCCTCCGCCCGCCGAAGCCGAGCGCGCGCGCCGCCTCGCCGAGGGCGTCCAGCCGCGCCGCGCGCAAATCGTCGCACGCGCCCACGGCGTCGAGCCGCCGGCGCGCAAGCTCGCGGCGGCGCGCCGCGTCCGTCTCCGACGCCAGCAGCCGCGCCGCGTCCGAAGCCGCGCGCCGCTCGCCCTCCCACTCGAACCCGCCCGACTCGGCGCAGCGCCCCAACTCCTCGGAGACTTCGCGCGCCGCCGCCCCGGCGTGCCCGAGCGCGGCCGCCCCCGCCAGCGCGAGCAGCCCGGCGCGCTCGGTCGCGAACTGCGCAGGCGTCTCCGCGCGCGCGCGGCCGAGCGCCTCAAAGGCGTCGCGCGTCCAGAGGTCGGCGTAACGCTCCTCCAGCGGGCGCAGATCGAGAGCGCGGCTGAGCCCCGCGTGGCGCTCGAACCGCGCAAGCTCAGCCGCCGAGTTGTAGGCCGCGTAGTCGCGGCGGTAGTCGCTCGGGTTCATCTTCCGCCGAGGCGCGGACGCCCTCTGTGGATTGGACTCGAAAACTCTGCGGGATTGTAGCACGGGGGCCGCGGGGGCGCGGCGCTGGCGGGCGGGGCCGGAAAATAAGCGAGGGCGCGGCAAACTTGGGGAATGCCGCGCCCTCTTAATGTGTGGTCACTGTCCTCACCCCAGCAACCACTGAGACGGAGGATCCACCAACCGTCTCTCTTGCCCCACACTATACATCGCAAGGCTCATGCCATGCAAGAGGCGCGTCAACACGCTTTAAAACAGGCCGTTTTGCTGGGGTTTTGCGATCCCACCCGAAAAGCCCCGAAGGTAAGAAAGGGGCGGCGTGTAAGTCTTACACCCCCCGGCCGGGTAAAATTTGCACGGCGGCCATTTTCAGCCCTCGCCCAGCCGCCGGCGGATGACGTCGGCCAGCCCTTGGGCGAGCGCGTCTATCTCCTCCTGGCTCTGCCCCTCTATCATCACGCGCGCCAGCGGCTCGGTGCCCGAGTAGCGGAGCAGCAGGCGGCCGCCGTCGCCGAGGCGTTCGCGCACGGCGCGCGCCTCGCGCGCGACCTCCTCGACCTCTTCGAAGGGCGCCTTCTCGCGCACGCGCACGTTGACGAGCACCTGCGGGTAGCGCTCGAAGCCGCCGGTCAGTTCGTCGAGCGGCCGGCCCGACTCGACCAAAGCGCGCAGCAGGTTGAGGGTCGTCAGCATGCCGTCGCCGGCGAGGCTCAGGCGCGGGAAGATGATGTGGCCGGACTGCTCGCCGCCGAGCGCGGAGCCCGTCCGCAGAAGCTCTTCGAGCACGTACTTGTCGCCGACGTCGGCGCGCAGCAGCTCGACGCCGCGCGAGCGCAGCGCGAGCTCCAGCCCGATGTTGCTCATCACGGTGGCGACGACGCGGTCGCCCTGAAGCTCGCCGCGCGCCTGCATCCGCTGCGCGAGCGCCCAGAGCGTCGCGTCGCCGTCCACGAGGCGCCCGCGCGCGTCCACGAAGAGGGCGCGGTCGGCGTCGCCGTCGTAGGCGACGCCGAGGTGCGCGCCCTCCTCGACGACCCGCTTCTGGAGGATGTCGGTGTGGAGCGAGCCGCAGTCGCGGTTGATGTTGCGGCCGTCGGGCGCGTCGAAGGTGGCGACGACGCGCGCGCCGAGCCGCGAGAGCAGCGCGGGCGCGTACGCCGAGGCCGCCCCGTTGGCGCAGTCCGCGACCACCTTGAGCCCTTCGAGGCGGAGCCCGGCGGCGGCCTCCGCGGCGAGGTGTTCGAGGTACGCGCCGCGCAGCGCCTCCGCCGGGCGCGCGTCGGCCCCCCCGCCTTTCACCTCGGCTGCGGCGGCGCCGAAGGCTTCCGCGGCGCCTTCGCCGGCCCCCGCGGGCGGCGCGCCGGCCTCGCGCTCGGCGTAGATGTCGGCCTCGATGAGCCGCTCGGTGGCGTCGTCGAGCTTGCGGCCCGTCGGGGCGAAAATCTTGATGCCGTTGTCGTGGAAGGGATTGTGCGAGGCGCTGATGACGACGCCCGCGTCGGCCGGCAGCGAGCGCGCGAGGTAGGCGACGCCCGGCGTCGTGATGACGCCGGCGGACGCGGCGCGGCCCCCGCCCTCGACGAAGCCCCCGATGAAGGCGCGCTCAATCCACTCGCCCGACTCACGCGTGTCGCGCCCCGTCACGACCTGCGGCGGGCCCGCCCGCCCCTCGAGCCGCCGCGCCAGCGACCGCCCGGCCGCGCGCACCGTCGCCTCGTCGAGCGGGAATCGCCCCGCCTCGCCCCGCATGCCGTCCGTGCCAAAAAGTCTCTTCGTCATCTGTTGATTGTGAACTCCGGGAGGTTTGTGTCTGCCAGCTCGACGCGCCCCTGCGCGCTCGGGGGGAGCGAGAGGCGGGGCGCGGGGCGGCCGTCTTCGGCCAGCTCGACGACGACGCGCACGTCCTCGGGGCGCAGCGCCTCGACCACCGAGCGCGGGCCGCGCAGCGCCAGCGTGACCGCCTGCGGCGAGACGGGCGCGCCCGTGGCCGAGCGCACGGGGACGTTCGTGAAGCGCCGCTCCGACTGCTCCTCGCCTATCTCGACGCGCACCGAGACGACCGACTCCATCGGCGCGACCTTGTGGTCGGCGATGTCCACGGCCACCTGCGGGATTACGAACGTCTCGCGCTGGCCGGCGAGCGAGACGGTCTCGGTGTAGGCGCGCTCGACCGCGGCGACGTGGCTCTCGGGGCCGCGCACGCGCACGCTCTCGGGCGCGACCTGCACGGCCCCGGCGCGGAAGCCCTCGGGCGGCGAGCCCTCGAAGCGCGCCTCGACGGGGACGGTGCGCTCGACCAGCGGCTCCAGGTGGAGCGTCAGGCTGCGCGGCGTGAGGCCGACGATGCGGACGCCATCCGGCAAGTCCATCGAGACGTTCCTATCCGTGAGCCGCACGACGCGGTCGCCCGTGCGGAGGTCCATCAGGTCGAGGCGCGCGACGAGGTTGCGCGCGTTCAACTCGGCCAGCTTGCCCTGGCTGCCTTCGAGCGTGACGTCAACCTCGTCCACCGGCTCGTTGCCGATCTCGACACCCTCGGGGAGGATGAAGTCGAGCTGGACGGCGCGCAGCCGCATCTGCGCGGGCGCGCGCTGCGTCGTCACCGCGTACCAGAGGCCGAGCGTGATGGCGAGCGCCAGCGCCTTCAGCGTCCAGTCCTCAAGGAACAGCGCGCGCGCCCAGCGCCGCGCCGCGCCGCGCTCCGCGCCGCCCCTCTTTGTCTTCAGCCTGGCAACCATCTGCGAGTCGGAATTGGACAGTAAGTCTGTGAACGTCAGTCTGTGAACGTCAGTCGGTGGTCGGCAAGCCGGGCCGGCGGCCGCTTCGTCGGCCCGGCGGCCGCGTCAACTGACCTCCGACCTCTGGCCCCTGACCTCCGCGGCCAGGGTTTCGGGGTCGGGCTGCTTGTCGGCCTCGGCCTCGCGCGCGCGCGGCTCCATGGCGTCGAGCATGGCGGCGCGCAGCCGCGTGCCGTCGAGGCCGCGGCGTATCTGCCCGCCCTGGACGAAGGAGACGAGCCCCGTCTCCTCGCTGACGACGACCGCCACGGCGTCCGTGTCCTCGGTGATGCCGATGGCCGCGCGGTGGCGCGTGCCGAGGTCTTTCGAGAGCATCGGGTTGAGCGTCAGCGGCAGGAAGCAGGCGGCGGCCGCCGCGCGGTGGCCGCGGATGACGACCGCGCCGTCGTGCAGCGGCGTGGCCGGGTTGAAGATGGTCACCAGCAGGTCGTAGGACAGCTCGGCGTCCATCATCACGCCGCCCTCGATGACGTTGCGCAGGTTGACGCCGCGCTCGACGACGATGAGCGCGCCCGTCTTCGTCGAGGCCAGCGTCGTCGCCGCCAGCACTATCTCGTCGTAGACGCCCTCGCCGAACTGCCCGCGGTGGCGGACGAGGAAGGGCATGCGGAAGCGGTTGCCGAAGGTGATGAGCGCCTGCCGAATCTCGTTCTGGAAGAGGACGACGATGGCGACGCCGACGTAGACCGGCGCGGGGCGCAGGATGAATTCGAGGGTCGAGAGGTCGTAGCGCGCCGCCGCCCAGTAGATGAGCGCCAGCGCGCCGATGCCGGCCGCCATCGGCGCGGCGCGCGTGCCGCGGATGAGCCTCAGCAGCGCGTAGACCAGCAGGAAGACGAGCGCGATGTCCACGAGGTTCCGCGGCTCGCGCAGGCTCTGCCAGTACTGGTTGTGCGCCTGAAGAAGCATCGTTAGCCACCGGCCGCCGGCCGCCAGCCGTCGGCTTCCTCCCGCCCCGGGAGGGGTCGGCCCCCGCCGACGCCGTCTTCGGCGTTGGCGGCGGGCTGACGGCTAACGGCTAGAGGCTAACAGCTATCCAATGTGCTGCAATATCGGCTCGTCGGCGCCGGGCTCGCCGCGGCGCGCCGTCTCAAGGAAGATCATGTCCACCATCGGCTCGGCGGCCTTGACGCTCTGCTCGATCTCCCTGATGGTCCGCTCGATGTCGGCCGTCGCCAGCTCGTCGCGGAAGGTGACGTGCGCGTTAATCAGAATCTGCTTCGGCGCCAGGTGCATCGTCAGCAGCTCGACCACCTCGCAGACGTTCGGGTGCGAGGCGATGGCGCCGCGGATGGCTTCGAGCGACTTGGGCGTCGCCGCCTCGCCGAGCAGCAGCCCGCGCGACGAGCGCGCGAGCACGAAGGCGACGACGGCCAGCACGAACCCGATGGTGATGGAGGCGACGCCGTCCCAGTAGGCCCCGCCGCCCGGCCCCGCGTGGTGCTCGGTCAGGTAGAGCCCGCCCCCCGCGATGATGATGCCCAGCAGCGCCGCCGTGTCCTCGAAGAGCACCGTCTTGGCCGTCGGGTCTTTCGACTCGCGCAGGTACTCCACGAAGCCCATGCCCTCGTGCCGCGCCTCGCCGACCTCCTGGTAGATGGCGAGGCCGATGGAGCCCAGCTCGATGACGAACGAGGCGGCCAGCACGGCGTAGGCCCAGCCCACGTTCTCCGGCGGGTGCGGGTGCGAGAGCTTGGCGACGCCCTCGTAGATGGCGTAGGTCGCGCCGACGCCGAAGATGAAGACGGCCGCGATGAACGACCAGAAGAAGCGCTCCTTGCCGTACCCGAAGGGGTGCTTCTCGGAGGCGGGGCGGCGGTAGAACCTCAGCCCCAGCAGCAGGAAGACCTGGTTGGTCGTGTCGGCCAGCGAGTGGAGCGACTCGGCCATCATGCCCGAGGAGCCCGTCATCACCGCCGCCATGAATTTGAGTACAGTTATCAGCCCGTTGGCGAACAGCGCACCGAGCACTGCCAACATATAGCGACCTCCGGCTTGTCTGCTTTACACGCCTCCGCGCCGATTATGCTGTAAAAAGCGCCGCGAATCAACGCGGAGCATTTTCGGGCGCCGCGGCGGGGTTTTTCGAGCGGGGCCGGGGGGGGACGGGCGCGCCTTCAGGCTTTGGCGTCGGCGCGGCGTTTGAGGCGGCCGCGCAGCAGCAGGCCGACGAGGTGGCCGGCGTCGTCCACGACGGCGAGCGCGCCCGCGCCGTTGCGGTCGAGCAGGCGCTCGGCGCGCGCGAGCGGGGTGGAGGGGGCGACGAAGAGGTCTTCGGCGACGGGGCGCATCACGTCGCGGACGCGCGTCCCGTGCCAGCGCTCGCGCGGCAGCTCCTTCAAATCCTTCAGCGTGAGGATGCCGTGGAGCCGGCGCTCGCGCGCGACGGCGAACGCCTCCTGCCGGTGGAGCGCGAGCACGTGGTCAACGAAGTGGCCGACCGTCGAGTCGGGCTCGACCGCGACGGCCGCGGCCATCGCGTCGCCGGCCGTGCGCAGGCCGCGGCCTTTGCGCGGGAGCGTGACGGCGCGCGCCGCGTCGAAGAGGAAGAACCCGACCAGCGCCAGCCACAGCCCCATGAACGGGTCGCCGAGCCACAGGTAGAAGTAGCCGCCGAAGACGACGAGCGCGCCGCCGATGAGCTGGCCGCCGAGGCCGGCGACGCGCGTCGCGTCGTCGAGCTGCCCCGTCCGCTTCCAGAGGAAGGCGCGCAGCACGCGCCCGCCGTCGAGCGGGTAGCCGGGCAGGAGGTTCGACGCCGCGATGGTGAAGTTCCAGAAGCCGACGATGGAGCAGGCCGCGGCCAGCGCGTTCAGCCCCGAGAGGCGCGAGACGTAGAAGCCCGCCAGCGAGAGGACGCCGATGAGGAAGCTCGCGCTCGGGCCCGCGATGGCGATGCGGAACTCGGCGCGCGGGTTGTCGGGCTCGCGCCTGAGGCGGGTGAGCCCGCCGAAGGGGTGGAGCACTATCTCGTCGCTCTCTATCCCTTCGGCGCGCGCGAGGAGCGCGTGCGACAGCTCGTGGCCGAAGATGGAGAGGAAGAGCGCGAACGTCGTCAAAAGCCCCGCGACCCACGCCCCGGCCGCGCCGAGCCGGACGAACTGCGTCATCGGCGTCCCCGCGCGGAAGCCCGCCGCGATGACCCACGCCGAGAGCGCGAAGACGAGGAACCAGCGGTAGTCGATGCGGACGGGGATGCCCGTGACGCGCGCCACCTGTATCTGCCTGCGGAACAGCCCGAGGACGTTCATACTTCAGCCCCGGCGGCGCTTCCAGCTCAGCTCTATCTCGACCTCCTCCTGCTCGCCGTCGCGCGCGTACTCGAACTCGACCGAGGCGTAGGGCGGCACGTAGACGCGCTCGCCCGCTATCTGGATTTCAAAGGTCTTCCCCTCTTCGAGCGCGTCGGCCAGGCGGCGCAGCTTGGCGACCACCTCCTTGTTCGAGTACGACTTCTCGGCGTCCTTCTCGGCGTCCTTCTCTTCCCCCATCGTCCACCTCCCGTGTGTTGAATCGCCCGAAGGCCGGCCGCCCCGCGCGCGCGCGTCACTCGAACGCGCCGGCCGTCTCGTCGAGCAGGTGCGACTGCTCGTTGCGCGCGACGCGGCGCAGCAGCAGCGGCTCGTCGAAGAGCTGCGACAGGCCGTTGACGATGGCGTAGCGCGGCTCTTCGGGTATGCGCGTGGCGAGGCTCGTCTCGCGCTGCAGGAACTCGGCCATGCCTTCGAGGAGCGCGCCGCCGCCGGTCAGGATGAGCCCGCGGTCGTAGATGTCGGCGGCGACCTCGGGCTGCAACTCGCCGAGCGCGCGGTTGACGACGCGCGACAGCCGCTTGACGACGCCCTCGGCGGCGATGCAGACCTCCTCGCTGGTCACGTCCACGGCGCGCGGCGCGCCGGTCTGCACGTCGCGCCCCTTGACGCGCATGCTCCGCGCCGGGTCGGCCGGCTCGACGGCCGAGCCCAGCTCCTTCTTCAGGTGCTCGGCCGTCGGCGCGCCGATGATGAGGCCGTCGTGGCGGCGCAGGCGGTTGACGATGGCCTCGTCGATGTCGAGGCTCCCGACCCGCTCGGCCTGCGCGTAGACGATCATGCCGCGCGCGACGACCGCGACGTTGGTCGTCCCGCCGCCGATGTCCACGACGGCCGAGGCGTTCTTGTCCTCGACGGGGACGCCCGCGCCGATGGCCGCGGCCAGCCCCTCCTCGACCATGTAGACGCGCCCGATGTGCGCCGACTCGGCGGCGGCCAGCAGCGCGCGCTGCTCGACCTGCGTGATGCCGGACAGCACGCTCATCACGGCGCGGCGGCTGAAGTGCGAGATGCCGCTGCGCGCGCGGCGGACGAACTGGTCGAGCATCCGCTGCGTGCGCTCGAAGTCGGCGACGACGCCGTCCACCAGCGGGTAGACGAGCGAGACGTCGCGCGACTCGCGCCCGAGCATGTCGTGCGCCTCGCGGCCGACGGCGACGGCCTCGCCCGAAATCTTGTTGACGGCCACGACCGCCGGCTCGTCCACGACGACGCCGCGGCCGCGGACGGCGATGATGACCGAGGTCGAGCCGATGTCAATCGCCATCGAGTCCGACACAAGGTCGCGCCACCCCTCGAAGGAGAGGAGCGAGCGCGGCCCGCGCATGAATGAGTTTGGAGACATATGTGCTGCGTGACGGGCGACGGGCGACGGCGACGGGTGGTCGGGAAGAGAAGGCGCGCCCCGCCCCGACTTCCCGCCCGTCAGCCGCCGCCCATCACTGAACGTTCCTCCAGTCCACCTCGAAGATGGGGACGGGCTGGACGCGGTTCTTGACGGTGATGGGCGGGCGCGGCCGGTACTCGCAGCCGGCGCTGGCGGCGGCGCGCGCCGTGGCGTCGCTCAGGATGATCTGGCCGGGCCGCGCGTTCTGCTCCAGGCGCGCCGCCAGGTTGACCGTGTCGCCGATGGCCGTGTACTCCGAGCGGCGCTCGGAGCCGATGTAGCCGACCGTGGCGACGCCGGTGTGGAGCCCGATGCCGATGGCGATCTCGGCCAGCGCCTCCGAGCGCAGTTGGGCGTTTATCTCCTCCATCCGGCGCTGCATGGCGACGGCGGCGGAGACGGCGTTGCAGGCGTCCTCGGGCGTCGCGGTCGGCGCGCCGAAGAGCGCCATCAGGCCGTCGCCGATGTACTTGTCGAGCGTGCCGCCGTGCGCGAAGATGACGTCCGACATCGCCGTGAAGTAGTTGTTCAGGAGCTGGACGACGCGGTCGGGCGCGGCGTTCTCGGAGAGCCGCGTGAAGCCGCGGATGTCGGCGAAGAGCACGGTCAGCGTCTGGTTGACGCCGCCGAGCTTGAACGAGTCGGGGTTTTCCAGAATCTGCTTGACGACGTATTCGGGCAGGAAGCGGCTGTAGTTGGCGCGCGCCACCTCCTCGTGCGCGAGGCGGTCGTGGGCGCGCGCGTTCTCGACGGCGACGGCCGTCTGCGCGGCGACGGCCGAGACGAGTTCGAGGTCGTCGCGCGTGAAGGTCGTGAACGGGTCGAGGCGGTCGGCGTAGAGCGCGCCGTGGACGCGCGTGTCGGCGATGAGCGGCGCGCAGATGGTCGAGTGCACGCCCTGCGCGACGATGGAGTGGACGCCGGCGAACTCCATGTCGGCGGCGGCGTCCTGCGACAGCATCGCCTGCCGCTCGCGCATCACCTTGCGCGTGATGGTGCGGCCGATGGGCTGCTTGCGCCCCTGGGCGGCGCGCGCCTCGTCGCGCACGCGCATGGCGACGACGCGCAGGTCGTCCTCGCCGTCGCCGTTCCTGTCCCTGTCGTCCCTGAGCAGCGCGACCACGCGGTCGGCCGGCGTCGCGCTGAAGATGACCTCGCAGGCCTTCTCGAAGATGGGGTCGAGGTCGAAGACCGAGCCCAAAGTCTTCGACATCTCGTAGAGCAGCGCCAGTATCCGGGCCTTGCCGCGCAGCTCCTCCAGCTCGGCGTTCTGCGCGGCGGCGGCCGCGCGCTCGGCCGTGGCGTGCGAGGGCGCGCGTGCGCCGAGCGCCGCGCGGATGACGTCGTTGGCCGAGACGAGCATCTGCGTGTGGCCGAGCGGCCTGTCGTCGAAGCGCGCCTCGGGCTCGGCCGTTCTGCGCTCGTCGGAGAAGTCGGGGCGCAGGCGGCTCGCGCCTATCTGCACCACGTCGCCGTCGCGCAGGTGGTGTTCGAGCCGCTGCTCGCCGTTGACGAAGACGTGGTTGGCCGAGAGCTTGCCGTCCACGCTGCCGTCGAAGAGGACGTAGACGCCGTCGCGGAGGCGGACGTGTGCGTGGTAGCGCGAGGCGCGCGGGTCGTTCAGCACGACGCTGTTGTCGGGCGCGCGCCCGATGGTGCACACGCCCTGCGGCGAGAGCGGCGACTGCCACGCCCGCCCGCCGGCGTCTGTGATGTGCAGAAGAGCCATAAGCCCGCGCGACCTTTTTGAAGGAGGAGAACCCTGACGCGAAATTCTACATGCAAAGCTCCGCGGGCGGCAACGTGAAGGCAGACATCGGACGCCGGAGGTCGGGCGAGGGCGTCCGTCGCCGCCGCCGTCATCAGCTTTTGCCCGTGCAAAGACCGGCCGCGCGGCCTCCGTCAACGTCGCGCCCGACGCGCGGCCCCCCGTCTTGCGGCCCCGCGTAACCTCTCGTCAAGGAATGTGTGGTATACGAGTCACGGCGCGCGCGGGTCGCGGCCGCCTTACCCTTAATGCTTTGAGGCGATTCTGAAAGGACTCTCCACCGAAATGACGAACGACATGCGGCAGTTCATTCTCAGCGCGGTCGCGTTGTGCGCGCTCGCCGCCGGGGCGGCCACGGGCGCGCGGGCGCAGACGGCCGCCGTCCCGGCCGCGCTCACCCTCCCCAAAGAGCCGGCGGGCGCGCCGGCGGCCGGGGCGACGACGGGCGGCCTCTTCGCGCTCGACGACATGCAACGCCAGCTCCGCGAGCAGCGCGCCGAGATAGAGGAGATGCGCGCCGCGCTGCGCGAGCAGACGCGCCTGATAGAAGAGCTGCGCGGGCGCGTCGGGCAGCCTCCGGCCGCGGCGCCGCCGCAGCAGCAGAACGCCCCGGCCGCCGCGCGGCAGGCCGACCCGGGCGAGCTGCTCAAACGCGTCGAGGAGGTCGAGCGGCGGCAGGAGGCCGTCAACAAACGCCTGCGCGAGCTGGCGCTCGACCCCAGGCAGCCCACGGCCTACCCGGCCGACGCCTTCGTCGCGCCGCCCCCGCCGCCCGCGCCCGCCGAGGCCGCCGCGCAAGCCCCGCCCGGCGCGCCCGCCGCCGCCGACGCGGCCGCGAAGAAGCGCGAGCAGCCGAAGCCGCCCCCGTCGGGCATCAGCTTCGGCGGCGATTTGCGCCTCCGCTACGAGTCGCTGTTCGGGCAGCAGAACGCGGCGGCCAACCCCGACAACCCCGGCGCGTTCGGCAACCAACTGACGGCGCGCCACCGCCTGCGGCTGCGCGCGCGCTTCGGCATCAGGGGGCGCGTCAGCGACGAGTTCGAGTGGGGACTGCGCCTCGCCACCGGCAGCTTCGCCGACGAGAACTCGACCAACCAGACGCTCACGGACTTCTACTCGCGCAAGCCCTTCACGCTCGACCACGCCTTCCTCGTCTACAGGCCGAAGGCGCTCCCCGGCTTCGCCGTGCAGGGCGGCAAGTTCGAGGCGACGTGGACGCGCACCGAGATGACCTGGGACAACGACGTGTCGGCCGAGGGGCTGATGGAGACTTACGAGCGCCGGTTCGAGAAGTCGCGCTTCCGCGGCTTCGCGCTTCAGGCGTGGCAGCTCCCGGCGCTCGAACGCAACGCCGCCTTCGTCCTCGGCGCCGACGGCCGCGTGGACCTCGACGCGTCGGGGCGCGCGGGGCGCGACCTCGCGCTCTACGGGGCGCAGGCGCGCGCCGAGCTGGCGCCGTGGAAGGGCGCCGTGCTCAGGCTCGCGGCCTCCGACCTCTACTGGGCGGGCACGCAGTTCATCACGCCGGCGCAGTTCTTCGGCCCGAACGTGCAGTTCCCCGCCACGGTCGTCATCCCGGCCTCGGGCTCGACGCCGGCGCGCACGGTCACGACCCAGGTCTCCATCCCGCGCGACATGCTCGTCGCCGGCAACTCAAACCTCGGCTTCTCGACCGCCTCGACGAACGCCGTCAACCGCGACGGCCGGCTCTCGTCGGGCTACAACATGGTGGACCTCGTCGCGCGGCTCGACCTGACGACGCGCGGCGAGCGCTGGCCCGTGATGCTGCTCTTCGACTTCGTGACGAACACGCAGACGCGTGACGTGGTGACGGCCGGCCCGGGCGGCGCCGACCTGCTCCTGCGCAACCGAGAGGGGCAGGGCTACTGGGCCGAGGCGCAGGTCGGCAAGGACGTGCTGCGCCTCGGCGTGGACAGGATCGCGCGCGGCGACGCCGTCTTCAACTACACCTTCCTCCGCATCGAGAAGGACGCCGTGCTGACGCCCTTCAACTTCAGCGACATCGGGCAGCAGTCGGACGTGCGCGCGCACCGCTTCATCGCCGCCTACGCCGTAGACCCGCGCGTCACGCTCTCCTTCACGGGCGTCTTCACGCAGAGGCCGAACGGCCTGCTCGGCGTCTTCGGCCAGACGCCGCCGGGCTCGCTCAACCGCACGCTGACGCGGCTGCAACTCGACACCATCCTCCGGTTCTGAAGCCGGCGGCGGCGCCGGCCGGCGTCCGGGGTGACGGAGATTTAAAGCGGGCTCAACCTGGCGACGGCCGCGCGCCATCTACACGCGGCCGCGCCTCCCGCACGACGCCGCCCAGACGCCGACCGCGCGAAGGGGCGCGCGCCTTCGACCCTGAAGTCGCGCGCCCCTTCGACCCTCGCGCCGACGCCGGGTGTAGGGCGGGGACGCCACACAAAAGGATGACGCCGCCGCCTGCGCGCGCGTGCGGCGAGGGGCGCGGGCTACTTCGTCAGGGCGCGGGCACTTCAGTCAGGGCGCGGGCGACTTCGGCAGACCGCCGCCGGCCACGGCCGCCGGCTCGCCCCGCGTCTTCAGGCTGACGCGCGCCCTGGCGGCGACGAGCGGGCCGGCGCCCGCCGTCGAGCCGGCGGACCGACGCACGGCGCGCGGCGCCCCCCTCGACGCGCTCTCCGAGCCGGCCGCCGCGCGACCCGGAGGCCCGCTCCGAAGGCTCGCGGCGCCCGCGGCAATCTGCCGCGACGAGGCCGAGCGGTGAGGCCGAGCGGCCTTGTCGGGCCGAGGCGCGTAGAGGCTGCGCGCCCGCGCGAGTCCTCCGGTGAACGCGCGGCGGACGGTTTTTAATTGCGCGCGCGCCGTTTTTCGTTGCACTTTTGACAAGAAATTTGTCCCGTCTTTTGGCGTGAATCCGAAACCTTGACCCGCGCGGGGGGCGCTTGTTACACTTTCGTTAGATTTAGTTAACCGCCGGAGCCGCGGCGCCAACGCCCCTCAAAGGGAGCCCCAACCCGACCACGCGACGCGGCCATGTTTTTTTTGGAACACAGGAGGTGTGTGGTGGGTTTCAAAGTCGGCCAGAAAGTTGTCTACCCCAATCACGGCATCGGCACCATCGAACGCATTGAGCAGAAACAGATCGGAGCGGCGTCACTGCCTTTCTACACGCTCCGCCTCGCCTCGACCAACTCCGTCGTCCTCGTCCCCGTCGCCAACGCCGGTGAGGTCGGCCTCCGCTCCCCCATCACCTCGGGCGAGTGCGAGATGCTTTTGAAGCACCTCTCGGACGACTTCCGCGGGGCCGCCAACGACTGGAAGGATCGCTTCAAGGACTTCTCGGACAAGATGCGCACCGGCGACGTCTTCGAGGTCGCAGAGGTGCTGAAGAACCTGACCTACCTGAGCCACATCAAGCCGCTCTCTTTCCGCGAGCAGCGGATGCTTGAGAGGGCGCGCTACCTCGTCGTCTCCGAACTCGCCGCCGTCTGCCGCCAGCCCGAATGCAGCGTCGAGCCCCGCGTCACGGAGGCGCTCGCCCGCGCCTGCGCGCGCCACGAACGCCGCCCCGCGCGCGCCCGCGTCGCCGCCGGCGCCGCCGCCGGTCACTAAAAAGGCACACACCACACGCCGCAGCCGCCCGCGCCGGAGTTCCCCCCTCCGCGGCGTGGACGTCTGCGCGCACGGCCCGAAATAGCTACGACGGCGCACGCACGCGCGCGGCCCCATAGAGGCCGGAACCGCCGCGGCGGTCACGCGCGCCGCCGCCGCGCCACAGTCTGCAAAGCGAAGAGGCGGCGCGTCACGGCTACATTGCCGTGACGCGCCG
>DASVUF010000054.1:0-8066 GCA_036387195.1 Pyrinomonadaceae bacterium
CCGCCGCGCGGCGGGCGCGCCGCAGCCGCGCTTGCAGCCCCGCGGGGATGACCTTGTGGCGCGCGAGGAAGCGCGCGGCGCGGCGCGGCGGCGCGGCCAGACTTCTGAAGAGGTTCTTGAGGGGCATCTTGGGACGCGTCGCGGCGGGGGCGCTTTCGACGCCGGCCGCCGTGCGCCGGCGCGGCGTCAGTCGCCGCCCGCCAGCACCTCGCCGACGGCGATGCCGAGCGGCCGCTCCTCGCCGATGAACTCGGCGAGCGGGCGCACGTAGCCCTCCTCGGCCACGCGGAACCAGGCGCGCCTGACGTCGTCGCACGCGACCGTGTCGTGCAGAATCATCAGCGCGCCGGTGCGGCAGAAGGGGCGCGTCAGCTCGATGTCCTGCCAGACGCCTTCGTAGGAGTGGTCGCCGTCAATGAAGGCCACGTCGAGCAGCGGGCCGCCGACCTCCTCTTCGAGGAAGCGGCGCGCGGCGGGCGCGTGGCTGTCGCCGAGGTACTGCTTGAAGTTCTCTATCTGGGAGAAGTGCCCCTTCTGCGCGACGGCGCGCGGGTGCTCGCCGTTGTCGAGGCTGAGGACGCGCTTGAAGCCGACCTCGCGCGAGAGGAAGAGGCACGCGCCGCCCGAGGCCGAGCCTATCTCCATGTACTCGGCGTGCGGCCCGCGCTCGCGCAGGAAGACCGTGAGCGCGGCGAACTCGTCCGGGTTCTGCTGGAGGAGGAGGCCGCCGACGTGCGTGTAGCCGTTGCCGAAGTGTTCGAGGTCGTCGGTGCCGCCGCTGCGTATGCGGTCGCGCACCGCGTCGAAGTCGGGCGTGCGCCGCCTCACGTCGGCGATGGAGTCAACGGCGCCGATGGTGCGGCGGCGGTAGAGCCACATCTTGGCCTGCTCTAACTGCGTGCGAACGTTCATCAAGACTTCCCTCCCTGAAACTGCGGACGGCCTGGATTATGCCGGGCTGGACGATGAATTATTATGCCGGACTGGACGATAAATTATAAGGACGCGCGGCCGCGCCACCACTCGACCGTCTCGGCCAGCCCGGCGCGCAGGTCGCGCCGCGGCGACCAGCCGACCTCGCGCCTGAGCCGCGCGGCGTCGGCGACCAGCACGGGCGGCTCGCCCGCCGGCGCCTCGACCGCGCCCAGCTCGACCAGCCCCGGCCTCCCCGTCAACTCGCCGAGCGCGCCGACGACCTCCTTCAGCGCGACCGGCTCGCCCGAGGCGACGTTGACCGCGCCCTCGGCCCCCGAGTCGAGCAGCGCGACGAAGGCGCGGCCCACATCCTCGGCGTGCAGGAAGTCGCGCACCTGCCGGCCGTGCGTGCAGCGCGCCGGCTCGCCGCGCAGGAGCGCGCGCGTCACGGACGAGACCAGCCGCGCCGGGTGCTCGTGCGGCCCGTAGAGGAAGAAGACCCGCCCCCAGGCGGCGCTCAAACCCCTCTGCGCGGCGAAGGCTTCGAGCATCACGCGCAGGCCGTGCTTGCACGCGCCGTAGAGGGTCGCGGGCCGCAGGGGCGTCTCGCCCTCGACGCACGCGCCCGCGCCGCCCCACTCGTACTCGGCGCACGTCCCGGCGGCGACGACGCGGCGCCCGCCCGCGTCCGCGAACGCCTCGAACAGCTCAAGGCTCGCCGCCACCCAGCGGAAGTTCTCGGGCGAAGTCCAGAACTTGCCCGGCTCGGCGTACCAGGCGAGGTGGAGCAGGTGTGTCGGCCTGACGCGCCCGATCAGAGCGCGCGCCGCGCCCGGCTCCAGAAGGTTCGCGCGATGCCACTCGACGCCCGCGGCCCCTGACTCAGACTCGGACTCGGACTCGGACTCGGCCCCGGGCGCGACTTCGCGCGACGTGACGGCGTGAACCTCGTAGCCCCTCGACGCGAGTTCGGCGGGGCAGTGGCGGCCGACGAAGCCGGTCGCGCCGGTGACGAGCGCGCGCCTCATCCGCGGAAGTCCGGGTACGAGGCGTCGCGCTCGTTGATGACGCGCGCGGGCGCGTCCGGCCACTCGACGCCGAAGGCCGGGTCGTCCCAGCGCACGCCGCCGGCCGTCTCGGGCGCGTAGTAGTCCGACATCTGGTAGAAGACCTCCGTGTCGTCCGCCAGGGTCTGGAAGCCGTGCGCGAAGCCCTCGGGCACGAACAGCATCGCGCGGTTCTCGGCCGACAGCTCGACGCCGACCCAGCCCCTGAAGGTCGGCGACTCGGGGCGCAGGTCAACGACGACGTCGTAGATGGCGCCCATCGTGCAGCGGACGAGCTTGGCCTGCGCGCGCGGCGCGCGCTGAAAGTGCATCCCGCGCAGCGTCCCGCGCCGGCGGTTGAAGGAGATGTTCGTCTCGACGAGGCGCGCGTCCAGGCCCCGCTCCTCGAACTCGCGCCGCGACCAGCCCCGCGCGAAGAAGCCGCGCTCGTCCTCGAACCTCTCGGGCTCGACGACGAAGGCGCCGCCCAGCCTTGTCTCTTTGAAAATCATCGCGGCTCAGACCACACGCACTTCGGGGATGGGGATGATGAAGCGGCCGCCGCGCTCGCGGTACTCGCGCTGCTGTTCGAGTATCTCGTCGGCGAAGTTCCAGGTGAGCAGCAGGCAGTAGTCGGGCATCTCTTCGAGTAGCCGGTCGGGCGGCGAGATGAGCAGGCGCGTGCCCGGCGTGTAGCGCCCCTGCTTGACCGTGCTGCGGTCGGCCACGAAGTCGAGCACGTCGCCGCCGAGCCGGAAGTAGTTGAGGAGCGTGCTGCCCTTCGCCGACGCGCCGTAGACGGCGACGCGCTTGCCCTCGGCCTTCAGCCGGCGCAGCAGCGACACCAAATCCTGCCGCAGCCGCTCGACCTTCGCGCCGAAGCCGGCGTAGAACTCCTCGCGGTCAACGCCCCACGCGCGCTCCTCTTCGAGCAGGCGGGCGACCGCCCCCGAGCGCGCGCCGCCGCCGCCCGCGTCGCGGCCGGCGAAGATGCGGAGCGTGCCGCCGTGGATGGGGAGCAGCTCCACGTCTTTGATTAAAAGCCCGTGGCGGCGGAAGAGGCGGTCGAGCGCGGTCAGCGAGAAGTAGCAGAGGTGCTCGTGGTAGATGGTGTCGAACTCGACGCCGTCAATCATCTCCTTGACGTACGGCGCCTCGATGACGGCGACGCCGTCGTCCTTGAGCAGCCGCGCGAACCCTTCGACGACGCCGTTCAGGTCGGCGACGTGCGCGAGCACGTTGTTGGCGTGGATGACGTCGGCGCGGCGGCCCTCGGCGGCGAGGCGCGCGGCCAACTCGGCCCCGAAGAAGTCGCACAGGGTCGGGACGCCGCGCTCCTCCTCGGCGACGCGCGCGATGTTGGTGGCCGGCTCGACGCCGAGCACGGGCACGCCCGCGCGCTTGTAGAACTGAAGGAGGTAGCCGTCGTTGCTCGCCACCTCGACGACGAGGCTGCCGGGGCCGAGCGCGCGCTCGGCCACCAGCCGCGCGGCTATCTTCTCGGCGTGGCGCACCATCGTCTCGGAGAAGGACGAGAGGTAGAAGTACTCGCGGAAGAGCGTCTCGGGCGGCACCGTCTCGGTTATCTGGACGAGCGAGCAGCCGGGGCAGAAGGCGAGGTCGAGCGGGTACGTCTCCTCCGGCTCGCCCAACTGCGCCTCGGACAGCAGGGCGTTCGCCAGCGGCGTCCGCCCCAGCGAGAGCACGACCTTCAGCCCCTCCTGCCCGCACGCGCGGCAGGGGACGCGGGCGGCGGAAGGCCGCCCGTCCGCCGCCGCCGGCGACTCTACGACGCTGACGTTCTGTTCCTGGTCGGTCATCAACTACTCCCCGGCCGCCGCCTGCCGCGCGCCGTCCCCCTGCGAGAGGAAGCGCCTGTACCACTCGATGGTGCGCCCGAGCCCTTCGTCGAGCGTGAAGAGCGGCCGCCAGCCGAGCATCCGCCGCGCCTTCTCGGCGCTGAGGTACTGGTGGCGTATCTCGTTGGTCGCCTCGTTGCGCACGTCGGGCTCCAGGCGCGAGCCCATCAGCGACAGGATGCGCTCGGCCAGCTCGAGCACCGTCACCTGTATCTCGTTCGAGAAGTTGAAGGCGTTGCCGCGCAAAGACTCGTCGCGCGCCAGCGCCTCGGCCAGCGCCATGTTGACCGCCGCGCCGTCCTCCGCGTAGAAGTAGTCGCGCACGAACTGCCCGTCCGAGCGGATGACCGGGCGCTGCCCGCGCAGCACCGAGCGCACCGTGCCCGGGACGATGCGGTTCCAGTTGAGGTCGCCGCCGCCGTAGAAGTTGCCGCAGCGCGTGATGGCGACGTTCAGCCCGTAGGTGTGCGCGTAGGCCTGCGAGATGAGGTCGGCGCACGACTTGCTCACGTCGTAGGGGTGGCGGCCCTGCAGGGGCGCGTCCTCGCTGTAGGGCAGGACCTCGTGCTCGCCGTAAGCCTTGTCGGACGAGGCGACGACCACCTGCCCGACGGCCGGGCTGCGGCGGCAGGCCTCCAGAAGCGACCACGTCCCGGCGACGTTCGCCTCGAAGGTCGAGACGGGGTTGCGGTTGGCGATGCCGACGATGGTCTGCGCCGCGAGGTGGATGACCGTCGCCACCTCGTACTCGCCGAGCACGCGCTCCATCAGGGGCTGGTCGTTCACGTCGCCGCGCACGACCTTCACCCGGTTCATCAGGCCCTCGCTGACGAAGACCGACTGCGGCGCCCAGTCGCGCACGAGGCAGACGACGTCCGCGCCCGCCTCGAGGAGGCGCCGCACCAGCCACCCGCCTATCAGGCCGGTGGCGCCCGTGACCAGCGTCGGCCGGTCGAGCCAGAAACTTTTGTTCACTTCTGAAGTCATCGCCAAACTTTCCAGGGGGCGCGGTTCTCGTGCCACAGGGTCTCTAAAAGCCTTTTGTCGCGCAGCGTGTCCATGCACTGCCAGAAGTCTTCGTGGCGGTAGGCGGCGAGCTGGCGGTCGGCGGCGAGGCGTTCGAGCGCGTCCGACTCCAGCACGGTCGAGTCGCCTTCGAGGTAGTCGAACAGCGCGGGCTCGAAGACGAGGAAGCCGCCGTTAATCCAGCCCTCGCCGATCTGCGGCTTCTCGGTGAACTCGGTCACCATGTCGCCGTCGAAGACGAGGCCGCCGAAGCGCGCCGGCGGGCGCACGGCCGTCACGGTGGCGACGCGGCCGTGCGACTTGTGGAAGTCGAGCAGGCGGCGCAGGTCCACGTTGCAGACGCCGTCGCCGTAGGTGACCATGAAGGTCCCGCCCCCGCGCAGGTCGGGTTCGAGCCGCTTGATGCGCCCGCCCGTCTGCGTCCCGGCGCCGGTGTCCACGAGGTGGACGAGCCAGTCCTCGCACTCCTGGTCGCGCGTCTCGACCTTGCCGCACGAGAGGTCAATCGTCATCGAGCCGCTCAGGTTGAAGTAGTCGAGGAAGAACCGCTTGATGGACTCGCCGCGGTAGCCGAGCGCGACGTAGAACTCCTTGAAGCCGTGGTGGCCGTAGTGCTTCATGATGTGCCAGAGGATGGGGTGCGCCCCGACCTCGACCATCGGCTTGGGCTTGACGACCGTCTCCTCGGCGAGCCGCGTGCCGAGGCCCCCGGCCAGAATCACCACCTTCATACCGTCGCCTCCTCCTCGGCCACGCCCGCGCGCTCGGCGCCGGGCGGCGTGTAAGAGTTCCTCCAACGCAGGAGCGGCCGCACCACGCCGGGCAGCGGGCCGCCGTAGTCGCCGCGCGCCGAGTCGCCCTCGACGCTGTCGATGACCTGGAAGGCGACCGCGTCGCCGAAGTGGACGTGCAGCTCGACGGTCGGGACGTGCTGGCTGACCGCGACGCCGACGATGTAGGTCCCCTCGGAGAGGAGGTTGCCGGGTATCTCGGCCGCGCTCACGTAGCGGCCCGCGGGGCGCTCGCGCCGCCGCCACGCGGGGTCCGTGTCGTGCGTCAGGAAGACGCACGCGCCCTCCTCGTTGTAGACGCCGAAGTTCGGGATGAGCTGGCGGCCGCCCTGCAAGACCTCGTACTCGACCTCCAGCAGCACGGGGCGGCGGATGTCGGCGGCCTCGGCCGGCGAGCCGTCCTCGGTCAGCACGCGCACGGCGCGCAGGCGGACGAAGCCGTCGCCCGGCGCGGCCGCCGGGTCGTCCCAGGCGCGCACGGCCGTCGTCCCGAGCCCCGAGTTGAGGTAGGCGGCGACGACCTTGTGCGACGCCCCGTCCTCGATGACGCGCCCGTCGTGGAGCAGGATGGCGCGCGGGCACAGCCGCGTGACGGCCGCCATGTTGTGCGAGACGAAGAGCACCGTGCGCCCGTGGCTGCCGACCTCCTGCATCTTGTCGAGGCACTTGCGCTGGAAGCGCGCGTCGCCGACGGCCAGCACCTCGTCCACGATGAGAATTTCGGGTTCGAGGTGCGCGGCGACGGCGAAGGCGAGCCGCAGGTACATGCCCGAGGAGTAGTGCTTGACGGGCGTGTCTATGAACTTCTCGACCTCGGCGAAGGCGACTATCTCGTCGAACTTGCGGACTATCTCGGCGCGCGCCATGCCGAGGATGGCGCCGTTGAGGAAGATGTTCTCGCGCCCCGAAAGCTCGGGGTGGAAGCCCGTGCCGACTTCGAGCAGGCTGCCGACGCGGCCGTGCAGGACGATGCGCCCCTCGGTCGGCTCGGTGATGCGCGAGAGCATCTTGAGGAGCGTTGACTTGCCCGCGCCGTTGCGGCCGATGATGCCGACGGCCTCGCCCTGCCGGACCTCGAAGCCGACGCCGCGCACGGCCCAGAAGCGCGGCGCGTCGCCGCCGCGCGACAGCGCCTTGAGCGGCGCGCGCACCGCGCCCATCAGCGTCTCGCGCAGCGTCGCGTAGCCGGCCTGCTGCGCGCCGAGGCGGTACTCCTTGCCGAGGTTGGTGACGGTGATGGCGGCGGGCGTCATGGGACTTACTCAGACGATGTCGGCGAAGTGCTTCTCGGTGCGGCGGAAGCTGTAGGCCGAGTAGGCGAGCGCGGCCAGCGTGATGGCGGCCGCCGCGCCGAGCGCGCGCCAGTCGAACGGCTGGCCGAAGAGCGCCGAGCGGTAGCCCTCGATGAGCCCCGACATCGGGTTGAGCAGCAGCAGCGAGCGCCAGCGCCCGCCCACCGCCGACGACGGCAGGATGACCGACGAGACGAACAGCCAGAGCTGCGTGGCGAACGGCATCACGAAGCGCACGTCGCGGTACTTGACGTTGAGCGCGGCGACCCACATCCCGACGGCCAGCGAGAAGAGCGCCGTGAAGAGCACGAGCGGGAAGAGCATCAGCGCCGAGGCCGTCGGCGTGACCCCGTACCACGCCATCAGCACGGCCAGCACGGCGAAGGCCAGCACGAAGTCCACGAACCCGGCGGCGACCGCCGAGACGGGGACGATGACGCGCGGGAAGTAGACCTTGGTGATGAGCCCGGCGTTGTTGACGAGGCTGTTGCCCGAGGTGTTGAGCGTGTTGGCGAAGAACGTCCACGGCACGAGCCCCGCCAGCGCGAAGAGCGGGTAGGGCACGCCGACCTGGCCGGCCAGCCCCGCCATCCGCCCGAAGAAGACCGTGAAGACCAGCGTCATGAAGACCGGCTGGAGGACGGCCCACGCCGCGCCGAGCGCCGTCTGCTTGTAGCGCACCTTGACGTCGCGCCAGGTGAGGAAGAAGAGCAGCTCGCGGTGCGCCCAGACTTCGGCGAGGCCGAGCCCCGCGCGGCGCGCGCTCGGCTCGATGACGGTCGGCGGGCGCGGCTCGGCCTGCGCGGGCGGCGGCGGCTGGGGAGGCGTCGTCGCGCCCGTGCGCCCGGCGGCCGCGGCGAGTTCCGACTCGTCGAGCACGCCCGCGCTTTTGCTGGTGGTCAAAGACATCAGGTCGAAAAACTTTAGGGGGCTCCGGCCCGGCCGCCCCACACGATGAGGCGTCGCTTCTCTCCGCGAAGCGGCCAAACCCGCCGGATTGTAACAAAGGCGGGAGTCTAGACGCACGCCGCCCCCGCGTCAAGTTAGTGGGAAGCGGGCGGCGGGCCGTATGCGGGAAGCGGGCGGCGCAAAGCAGGCGGCGGAAAACAGCTCGGCGGGCGTCAGGGTTTAAACCCT
>DASVUF010000055.1:0-25598 GCA_036387195.1 Pyrinomonadaceae bacterium
CCCCCCCCCCCCGCCGCGGCGGCTGCTGTTACTGGCCGAAGCGGTTGCGGTACTCGTCGGAGGCGATGAACGCCTTGACCATCTCGGCGGCGACGAAGTCCCCGCCGAACTGGTTGAGCTTCGTCAGCCAGAAGCGCCAGCCGCGGAAGTCCGTGTCGGGCAGGTCGCTCGGGTTCCTCCTCAGGTAGCCGAAGTACTGCATCAGCACGAAGGCGCGGTTCAGCTCGTTGGAGCCGAGCTTCGGGTTCTCGACTATCTGGCGCAGGACGGAGGCGCGGCCGGCGGTCGTGTTGTTGGCCGCGAGCTGCGCGACGAGCGAGTCGCGCTCGGCCGGCGTCAGCACCCCGCCCGCGCGCGCGTTCATCAGGTCAACGGCCTGCGCCGGCGTCAGCTCGGCGGGGACGGCCGCCTTGAAGCGGCCGCGCGTGACGAACTCGGCGAAGAACGCCTGCTTGTTCAGCTCCAACTGCTGCCGCCAGTCGCCGACGTTGACCTGCACGCCCTGCCCTATGGAGAAGGTGTCGGGCAGGAACTCGTCGAGCTTCACGACGGGCACGAAAATCTGCTCGGTCCCGCCCGGCGGCGGGCCCGGCACGGTGTTCGTCACGTCGCCGAAGGCGACCTTGTAGGTGCGGTAGACGAGGTAGCCCGTCTCCTGGAATTCGATGGAGAGGAAGAAGGCCCCCGAGACGTTGACGCGCATGGCCTCGCGGCACCCGGCGTCCGAGCCGCACGACTCGATGTTGCCCGTCCAGAAGGCGAGGCCGGGCGCGTCGGGCTCGCGGTTGAAGAAGTCCGCGTAGTGCTGGCGGACGAAGAAGGCCGAGTCGGCCAGCGGGCTGGCGCCCGTCTGCGCGTCGTCGTCCAGAACCTGTATGGTGACGATGCTGTCGGCGCCGACGGAGGTCCCGACGGGCGCGAGCAGCTCGACGTTGAAAGTCTCGTCGGCCTCGTCGTAGGCGTCGTCGGCGACGAGCACCGTCAACGTCCTGCTCGCCTCGCCGGGCGCGAAGCGGAGCACGCCGCGCGCGAAGGTGTAGTCGCGCGTGTCCACGGCCGAGCCGTTGTTGGTCCTGTAGTTGACGGCGGCGGCCTGCGAGAGGTCGCCCGCGCGCGTCACCGTCAGCTCGACCTTGCCCGCGCCCTCGGCGACGTTCCTGAGCGCCGCGCCCGTGAACTGCGCCGTGTTGGCCGGGAACGTGTCGTCGTCCGCGACGGTCAGCGTGGCGCTGGCCGGCGTCCCGAGCGCGACGCCCGTGCCCGCCGGGTCCGAGAGCGTGAGCGTCACGGCCGCGTCCGGCTCGGCGGTCGTGTCGTCGTTGATGTCGAGCGTGACGACCTTGTACTTCTCGCCCGGCCCGAAGACGAGCCGCTGGAACGTGCCCCCGCCGACGACCGCCGGCGACCCCTGCGCCGTGAAGCTGACGGCGCAGTCGCCCTGGTCGGCGCCCGTGCGCGTGACGAGGACGCCGGCCGCGCGGTCGCGCTCGAAGACGCTGAAGTTGGTGGTGGCGAACTGCACGGTGGTGGCCGGCGGCGCCGCGGTCGAGCCCGACCAGTTGAGCTGGATGACGCCGAACTCGGCGCCGATTGACGCGTTGTTGCGGAAGCCGTCCACGGCGATGCGGTAGGTCGTGCCGGCCGACGCCGTGAACGTGACCTTGCTGTTGACGAAGCCGCCGCCGATGTCGTCGTTGGAGCCGACGAGCGTCAGGCCGCCGAAGGAGCCCGTGTAGACGGCGAGGATGGTGTCGAAGGCGCTGCCCTCGGTGTCGAAGGTGGCCGTGCCGGAGGCGGGCGCCGTCCAGAAGTACCAGACCGAGCGGCCGCCGACGGCGCTCGCGGGGTTCGTCGGCTCGCCCGACTGCTTGGTCGCGCCGGTGCTGTCGCCGTTGACCGTGCCGTTCGCGCCCGTCAGGATGACGGCGCTCTGGAAGTTGTCGTTGACGGGCGGGCCCGAGGGCGGCGCGGGCGGCGGCGCCGGGTGCGGCACGGCCGCGCCGATGGACCAGCCGAGCGAGTCGAGCGCCTTGACGTCGTTGTCGGTGATGGTGCGGCGGCGACTGGGCCCGAGCGTCGGGTCCATGACGCCGATGTAGACGCCGGTCAGGCTGTCGTCGCGCCAGTGGCTGGACTGGCGGCCGTCGCCGCCGGGCGAAGTGCCGCCGGGGCCGCCGGTCGAGAGCAGCAGCTCCTGCGTGCCGAAGGTGTTGTTCTGGCCGTTGAAGTAGACCTGCTGGCCGCCGGCGCTCATCACGCGCGGGGCGGAGCCGAAGTTGGCGACGCTGGCCGCGCCGGGGCGGAAGCGGAAGACGTCCCACATCGAGACGGCCGCGTAGACGGGCCCGCCCGCCTCGGAGGTGAACCCGAGCGCGTGGCCTATCTCGTGCGTCACGACCGAGTCGAAGTCGGTCAGCCCCGTCTCGATGCCGTCGTTGGGGTTGAAGTCGAACCCGCCCTGCCCCTCGTTGAACTCGGAGTTGAAGCCGATGCCGGCGTCGCCCTCGGCGGCGTTCGGGTCGGCGACGTCGGCCTCAAGGCCGAGGGCGCGCGCGTTGGGCACGCCCAGCCGCACGGTCGTCGAGTTGAAGTTGGAGCCGCCGAACTCGGTCGTCAAGGCGCCCGTCGGGAGCGCGTTGTAGAGCGCCTGCTCGGCCGCGGTCGGCGAGTTGTTGAGCAGGCGCTGGCGCACGTCCGAGAGGCGCTCGACCACCTCGGCCGTCCCCGTCGCGCCGAGGATGTCCGGGTCGGGGTACTCGCTGCCGAAGAACTCGGGGCCGAAGTCCACGTCGAGGACGACGTTGACGGGCGTCGAGACGAGCGCCTCCCAGCGGTTGGCGGCGGCGATGAAGGCGTTCTTCGCCTCGGGGTACGCTTCGAGCTGGGGGGTGCCGTGCAGGAAGATGTGCAGGCCGGCCGAGGGCGCGAGCGCGAGCCCGGGGGCGTCGGCCTGCCCCGCGGCGGCGAGCGGCGACGGGATGACCTCGCCCGTGGGCGAGAGCTGGCGCGGCGCGCCCGCGTAGATGAGACGGCCGCCGCGCGCCTCGCGGCTGCGGAGCAGGCCGCGCATCTCGGCCTCGTCGGCCGGGCGGCAGACCGTCTCGCCGGAGGCGTCGCGGTAGATGACGAACGAACTGCCGGCGCGCGGCTCCTTCGAGGGGGAGGCGGCCGGGGCGGGCGTGTCGCCCGTCTGCGCGCGGGCGGCGAGCGCGGCGGGTGCCGCCGTGGCCAGCAGCAGCGCGAGGGCCGTCGGCAGGAGCCTCTGCGCGCGGCGCGCGAGGCGAAGCGCGGCGCCGTGGGCGCGGGTGCACATACGAGGGTTCATCATTGCTCTCTCAGGCGCGAGGTGTCGCGGAAATTCTATTAACCTTTTGGACTTCAGAGGCGGGTTAACGCTCTGGCGAAGTGGACGCGGGATTCTAGCACAGACGAAAACCGAACCGCGAACGGCCGGCCGCCGTCTTCCCCGACCCAGCCCCACGCCCCGGCCGCCGGCGCGATGACGCGGAATCAGATGCCGCCGGGGTCGCAGGAGTTCGCCGGCCCGCGGGCCGCCTCGGCTTTTACTGGCGCCACGACTGAGCGGGCGCCGCCTTCCCCGCCGCCGCGGCCTTCTTCGGCTCGGCGCGCGGCGCGGCGATGCAGAGGACGCAGAATAACAGGACGATGGCGAGGGGGTTGCAGGGTCTCGCCTGCCCGCGGACGAGCGCGTGCAGGTAGCTCTGCGGGACGGAGACGTGCGGCTCGCGGGGCGGCGCCGCCGGCGGCCTTTCGGCCCGGGGCGCGGGGGGCGGCGCGATGCGCCCGCACTCGGCGAAGCCGAACTCCACCTCGTACCGGCTCGCCGAGACGCGCCAGACGTTAAGCCCGACGGTCTGCCCGCCGGGCAGCCGCAGGCTCGCGTCACGACCTGCGTGGCGGAAGCCGCCGAGCGGGTAGACGCCGAGCAGGACCTCGTCGTCGAACTCGTCGTCGGGCAGCTTCCAGATTTCGAGGGGGCTCTCGTCGCCGGGCTCCGGCTCCAACTCCAGCCTCACCGTCCCCCCCAGCACGCGCACGCCCGCCTCGTAGAAACCCTCGTGGCGCGCCACGTCCTGCCCGCGGTAGCGGAGCGCGAGCGAACGCGCCTGCCCGCCCGCCGCCTCCCAGTACGCGTAGTTCTCGGCCAGCCGGTCCCACGTCTCGGCCTCGGCCCCGGAGAGGCCGCTTTCGAGGCGCAGCGCGTCCCGCAACTCCTCCTCCTCCGCGCGCAGCAGCGCCGCGTGCCGCGGGCACGTCTCGGCGTGGTCGGCGAACTCGTCCAGCTCCTCCTCGGGGATGGCGTCGGGGGAGTCGGGCCAGCGGTAAGCTTCAACGCACTTAACCATGATGTCTTCTTCCTTTCGTGGCGGACGGCGCGCCCCCGCGGTCAGACCTTCAGCACCCGCCGAAGTTTGATTAGGCCGCGGTGGAACGCCTGGCGCGACGCCTCCGGGTTCAGGCCGAGCCGCTCGGCGGCCTCCGCGAGCGTCAGCCCTCCGTACCACAGTTTGAAAATCTCGGGGAAGTTCTTGACCCGGACGTTCTCGGCCTCGCGCCGCGCCCGCCGGGCTAAACTGAGGCGCTCGGCCAGTCCGGGGAAGCCGTAGATGACGCCTTCGGGCAGGGCCGCCTCCGCCGCGCCCTCGTCGAGCGGTTCCTCGCGGCGCATCCTTCGGCGCTCGCGCCTTAAATGCCGCGCCGCCTCGTGATTGCACATCTTGTACAGCAGCCCGCCGAGCGTCGTCGCCGCCTCCGCCGCCGCGCCGCGCCTCTCGATGACCCTCGGCGCGTAGACGAGCAGTTGCGTCAACGTCTCCTGCGTCACGTCGCGGAAATGGTCGGCCGAGTCGTAGCACCCGTCTCTGCGTAGGATGCGGAGCGACTGCAAGCTAACCCGACGCTCGTGCCTGCGCAGGAGTTCGCGCCAGGCGTCGTCGTCGCCGGCGCGCGCCCTCCGGAGCAGCTCGAAATCGTTCTGGTCGCCGAACCCGTTGGCGCTCATCAGCTAGTCCTTTCCCAAAGCGAATGGGCGGGGCGCGCGGCCGTGGCCGGCCCGCGCGGGCGGGCCGCCGGCCCGAGCGGCGTCGGGGCGCCGGCGCGACGGGAGAGTGGCGGCGACGCCTCGGGCAGTCGGCGGAACTCTCGCGCCCGCCTCGGCGGGCCCGCGCGGCTCGCGGAACTGCCCTTCACATACTTAGAGAGCGTTTCGGGGCGCGGCGTGACAGGCGGCGTGGAAAAATTTTCGCCGCCCGGCGTGCGGGGCGCGCTCATTGCGCCAGCAGCCGCTTCACGTGCCCCGCCAGCAGCTCACAGAGCGTGAGCAGCAGCGTGAGCAGCAGGAACAGGTGGATGGCGAACCGCTCGTAGCTCACCCACGCCTTCGCGCCGGCCAGCCTCCCGAGCCGCCCGCCGGGCCTGCGCGGCGCGTCGCCCTTCGTCCCCTTCTGCACTTCCATCGCGTGAACCCTCCCTTCCCTTTCCGGCGTGGCCCGGCGACCGTCTCCGGGCTCCACATATAAATGACCGCGCGGGGCGGTCGGCGTGACGCGAAAATTGGGGGCGCGGGATGCGCGGGGGCGGGCTCTAGCGGAAGCGCTGGCCTATCTGCTCGGTGCCGAAGGCGCCGATGCCGTTGAGGCGGAAGCTGAAGACGACGCGGTTCTCGTTGCGCAGGCCGACGTTGAAGGTGAAGTACTGCGCGACGAGCGTGCAGCAGTCCCAGGCGTTGCCGACCGTGACGGTCGAGCTGATGAGCGAGGAGCCGCCCTGCCCCGGCCGGTTCTGGAAGTCGAAGAAGAAGCTGGCGCCGCCGAACAGGCCGCGGTTGCGGTCGCCGACGAAGACCGAAGGGCTCCACTGCGAACCTTGCAGCGTCCCCGGCTCGTTGCCGCGCGGGTCGTCGAACTGGCGCAGCGAGGGCGCGAGCGTGACGGCGCGCGTGTAGTAGAAGGTCTGGAAAGCCTCTATCGCGCGCAGCACGGGCGCGCGGCGGCGCAGGCCGAAGGAGACGGCGAGGTCGCGCAGGCCGCCGCCCTCGCCGAGCGTGTCTATGTCGGTGCGCACGTCGGCGAACAGCTCGCTCTCGGCGCGCACGGGCTGGCGCAGCCGCGCCTCGACGTTGAGCGGCGAGAAGCGGCGCGGCACGCCGCCGTAGGTGAAGCCCGAGAAGGTGTTGAGCGGGTAGAACTGATTCCGCCGCCCGGGGACGAGCGCGCCGCCGAAGGTCGGGTCGAAGAAGTACTTCTGCCTGACCGTGACCGAGAGGAACTCGTAGGGCTGGCGCGTCAGCGGCGACTGGCTGTTCTTCAGCGCCGTCAGCGCGCCCGCCGCCCGCGCGTTCTTCGGCAGCGCGGCCGGCGCGCCGCCATCCTGCGCGCCCCCGGCCTTCGGCGTCTCGCGGCCCGCGCCCGCGGCCGCCTCGCCCCCGGGCCCCGCCTCGGCCGGGCGCTCCCCGGCCTGTCGAGGGCCGGCCTCGCCGGCCCGCGTCCGCCCCGCGCCGCCGGCCGCGGCGGGGCGCGCCGCGCCGACGCTCTCGGCCGAGCGGCGGAGGAAGAAGCGGTTGGTGACGCCGTACTCTATCTCGTTGGTGTCGGCGACGGCCTCGACCTCGTCGAAGCGGATGAGCTTGTGGAAGTTCGAGACGCCGCCGATGGCGCGGTAGGTCATGTACGGCTCGATGACGTGGCGGAACCAGAAGGAGCCGTCGCCGCGGCGGAAGTTGCGCGCCAGCGCCGGCGGCCGCACGTCGAAGTTGAACTCGGCGTAGCCGCGCAGCACGTCCTTCGAGAGCACGACGCGCGTCAGCGGGTCTATCGAGTTCGAGTAGTAGGTGCCGCGCACGCGCGCCGTCGCCGTCAGCCCCCAGCCGCCGAGCGAGAGCGGCAGCGTCGCCGCCGGGTGGAAGTCGAGCCGCTGGACGATGGAGGGCGTGATGATGGGGTTCTGGTTCCCCTCGGCCAGAAACGTCGCCAGGTCTTCGACCGTCTCCTTGCGGCTCACGCCCTCAAGGCTGCTCTCGAACGAGAAGTAGACCGGCAGCCTCTCCTTCAGCCACGAGACGAGGCCGGGGCGCTTCTCGAACGAGATGCCGGGCAGGGAGCGCGTCCGCACCCTCACCGACGGGATGGACGTGACCTGCGTGCGCGCGATGAAGTTGAAGGAGTAGGCGTCGAAATTCTTGTTGACGAAGACCTGCGAGCGCTCCTCCGGCGAGATGGCGAGCTGGATGGAGTCGGAGAAGATTTGCCGGAAGGCGAGGTTCGACGTGATGTTGATGTCGGCGGCGGCCAGGAAGCCGTTCGGGAAGTAGTGGACGCCGTCCACGTAGAAGCTCGACCCGCCCTGGTCGGGGTGCGCGGCGTCCTCCTTCGGCCCGAGCGCCCTGTCCTTGACCGCGTAGAAGCCCATGTTGAGGAACGAGCGCGAGTTGGCGCGCGTGCGGAGGTCCGCGCCGAGGCCGACGCCGCGCTTGGTGTAGACGTCGTTGCGCAGCGTGATGTCGGCCGAGCGCCCGAGCGTCTGGTAGTAGGCGTTCGAGAAGCGCATCCCCTTCTCGCCGGAGCCGGAGAAGGTCGGCGTCAGGAAGCCCGAGGCGCGGTCGCGCTGCTTGATGGAGACGGTGGCGTAGGGGAGCCAGAAGACGGGCACGCCCTTGACGAGCAGGCGCGGCTTGCGGAGCTTGACGCGGTCGGCCAGCTTGATGGTGGCGCGCGCCGTCTTGAAGCTCCACTTGGGCACCTCGTCGTCGCCGCAGGCGGTGACCTCGCCGTTGACGATGATGATGGTGTCGCCCGACACCTTGTCCACGCGGTCGGCCGTGAAGTACATGACCGTGCCGTCCTGCGTCTGGTTGGTGAAGCCGGTCGAGTTCTCGAAGAAGCCCGTCTTGGACTGGTAGTTCCACTCGGCGCGCGAGCCGGTGATGCGCTGGAACTCGCCCTGGTCGAAGACGACGTTGCCCTCGGCCACGACGCGGTTCTTCGCCGTGTAGACCGTCACCTTGTCGGCCTGGAGGCGGTAGACGCCGATGCGCGCGTCCACGTTCCCCTCGTAGACGATGACGCGCGCCTCCTCGGGGCCGGAGATGGAGTCGCGGTCGGCGCGCACCTCAAGCTCGTCGGTCGGCTGCACGCCCTGCTGCTGCTGCCGCGCGTCGGCCGGGCGTCGGCGCGGCTGCACGCGGACGGGCTGGTCCTGCGAGAGCGGGTTGACGTTGGGCGTGTCGGTGACGGGGTTCTCGACCTTGCGGTCTACGGGGTTGGTCTGCTGCTGCCGCGCGCGCGCCGGCGGCGCCGCCAGCAAAGAGACGGCGGCGCAGACGAGCAGAAGCAGCGTCCGCGCACGTCCCGCTGTGTGTTGAGGAAAATCAGCGCGCAAGGGTTAGAGCCGCAAGCCTCCCGGAGACGAAACGCGCCGATGCTAACACGCGCCCCCGGGATGGGCAAAGCATGGAGGCCGAAGCGCGCCGCGCGCGCGGGACGCGGCCGCCCCCCCGCCCTTCACCCCGCCCTTCATTCCTCACGCCCCCGCCTTCACCCTCCCCAGCCGGAGGCGGTAGCGCGCCGTGAGCGCGAGCCCGAGGCTCAGGACGACGAGGCCGAGGACGAGGAAGGGCCAGACGTAGGGGAGCGCCAGCACGAAGGCCCAGAAGCCCGCGCCGAGCAGGAGGGCGACCGACTCCGAGCGGCGGTTCTCGGGCAGCAGCACGCGCTGGAGCCAGCGCCCCGTCGCGGCGTGGATGACGACGCGGCCGAAGATGTAGGAGAGCACGACGAGCAGCAGCGCCGTCACGCCGACGAGCGCGCCGAGCGCCGGCGGCAGGAACCTCAGCGCCGCCGTCACGCCCGGCCCCATCACCAGCGCGCCGACCATCCCGATGAGCGCCACGTGGCGGAAGGTCAACTGCAAGCGCGCCGCCGCCCGCCCGATGGCCCCGGGCGTGACGGCCGTCAGCGCCACCGACGCCACGAACCAGAAGAGCACCGCCAGCAGGCGCAGCCCCAGGAACTTCGGCGACAGCTCGGGCGCGAGCAGCGTGGCCGGGTTGCGCGCCAGCCCCCGCAGCTCCTGCTCGTAGCCCGCGTACATCAGGGTCTTGCCCGCCGGGTTGCGCCCCGCCGCGCCCGCCTCGTTGCGGTACTCGCCGCCGAAGACCATCACGTCGCCGCCGACGTGGGAGCCCGCCGCCTGCACGACCGAGCCGCCGACGGCCGCCGCGTCGCCCGTCACGCGCCCCTCGACGATGACGTCGCCACCGAAGGCGATGACGCCGCGCACCTCGCCGCGCACGCGCACGCTCCGCCCCAACCCGAACACGTCGCCCGGCTGGCTGCCGTCAACGACCAGCTCGTCGCCCGCCCCCGGCGCCTGCGCGCTGCACGCGAAGGCCGCCCCCAGCAGGAGGGCGAGCGCCAGCGCGGCCTTCCCCAAAGGGAGCGCCGCCGCGCGCGGGCCGGGGAGGCCGCGCCCCGCGCGCGAAGGCATCGGCGCGGGGCGCGCGACGCTCGGTCCGAAATTTGAAATCTGGACGCTCAAACTCTCCGGGCTCCCGATGCGACGAGCGGCCAGCGCTCGCGTCGCTCCGGCGAGTGACGCGGGCTGGCCGCGGGGGCTTCGTGGCCGGCGGCCCGGCCTCTCGAATCTTCTCAGTCGCGCGCCGACGCGCGGTGGTAGCCGCTGATGAGCCGCAGCAGCAGCACGAGCGCCGCGGCCGGCAGCAGCACGACGGCCGCCGCCAGCGCCGCCGAGCCCGAGACGACGCCGCCCGCGACCGTCCGCATCACCACACCGGCCCCGACGCCCGCCTCGGCCGAGGCGCGCCCGGCGACACCGAGCGCCGCGCCCGCCGCGCCCGCCGCCTGCATGGCGGGGCCAGCCACCGCGTCGAAGGCCGCGAAGCCCAGCAGCGCGAAGGCCGCGGCCGCCAGCGCCGCGCAAATCTTCAAGGCCCGCCGGCGCTCGCCCGCGCCGCGCACGCCGCTCAGGTCGTTCTGCGCGCGCGCCTTCAACTGCCGCGTGAAGCCTTCGGGCAGCTCGACGCGCTTCTCCAGGGCGTGGCCGAAGGCCGTGTCCAGCAGGCAGAGCAGCCGGCGCTGTTCGAGCAGCGCGGCCGCGCAGTCGGGGCAGGCGCGCGCGTGCGCGTCGAACTCTTCGGCGGCCGCGCCGTCCAGCTCGCCGTCGAGGTAGGCGGCCGTCGAACTCGTCCGCGGGCACTTCAACGCATCTCGCGCGCCTTCAGCCATCGCCCCGCCTTAGACCCCCGTGATGCCCCGCGCCACCAGCAGCTCGCGCATCGCCTCGCGCGCGCGGAAGATTCTGTTCTTGACGGTGCCCAGCGGCAGCCCCGTCACCTCTGCGATCTCGTCGTAGCTGAGGTCGTGCGAGTGCCGCAGCACGATCAGCTCGCGGTAGGCGGGCGTCAACTGCGCCACGACCTCTTCTATCTCCGCGCGCCGCTCGCCGCGCTCGGTCTCCTGCTCGGGCGTCGGCGACTTGCTCGCCAGCGGCTTCTCGAAGGTCGAGCCGCCCTCGCCCGCCACCTCCATCTCCTCGGTGCGCGAGGAGCCCTGGCGGCGGAGGTGGTCAATGGCCGCGTTGTGCGCGATGCGGTAAATCCAGGTCGAGAACTTGAACTCGGGGCGGTAGCGCCCGAGCGAGTTGTAGACCTTGATGAAGACCTCCTGCGCGAGGTCGAGCGCCGCGTCGTAGTCGCCGACCATGCGGTAGACGTAGGCCACGATGGGGCGCTGGTAGCGGCGCACCAACTCCTCGAAGCCGTCCTCGCGCCCAGAGAGGGCGCGCACCACTAGCTCGGCGTCGGCCGCCGCGGCGGTTGCAGGGGAAACAGCGTGTGCGATCATGACGCCAAAGTTTTACGCGCGCGGCGCGGGCAAAGTTTCAGGGGCGGGGCGCGGGCGCGTCGGCGCCCGCCGGCCCGGGAGGGGCGACGGCGGCCGGCGGCCGCGCCTCGGCGGGCGCGGGCCCGAGCCTGAGCGCGCGCTCGACGCCGGCGCGAATCATCTCGGGCACGCGCGGGTTGTAGCCGCGGACGTGCAGGACGATGCGCCCGTCGGCGGCGACGACGAAGGTCTGCGGGATGGTGTAGCGGCCGCCGTAGTTCGGGTTCCACGAGGCCATCTCGCGCGCCGTCTCGGCGTCCACCCAGCCGAGCCTGTACTTGACGTCGTACTGGCGCGCGAACTCGCGCACCTTCCCGGCGTCGGCCTCCGGGTTCTCGGTCGTCAGCCCGACGAACCGGACGCCGCGCGCCGCGTAGTCCTCGTAGACCTTGTTCAGGCCCGGGACTTCGGCGTGGCACGGCCCGCACCACGTCGCCCAAAGGTTGACGACGTAGACGCGGCCGCCGAAGTCCGCGAGGCGGAAGCCGCGCCCCGAAACATCCTTCAGCTCGCGCCGTGCGACATCTTCGGGGACGAACCTCGGCGGCTCGACCTTGACGGCGGGCGCGGGCGGCCGCGCCGGCGCGGCGGGCGTCTGCGGCGCGGCGGCCGCCGGGGCCGACTGCGCGCGCGCCGGCCCAGGCGCGGCGGAAGGCGCGGGCGTCAGGAGCAGCGGCAACAGGAGAAGGGAGAAGACGGGGGGCATGCTTTTCATCTTCGTCGCGCCCGGCCGCGGCGGCGGGGCGGGCGGCTCTCGCCCGGCTTCAGCCCCACGCGAGCGCGGCCAGGCCGGCGGGCGCGGCTATCTGCCGGAAGTCAATCTCGCTCGTCGGGAAGGCGAGGCGCAGGTCCGCGGGCCGGACGGGTCGCGGCGACGCGCTCAGCGTCTCCTCGACGATGGCGCCCGCCTGCGACTCGTCGAGCCCCGTGCCGGCGACGAGCATGCGGCCTATCGTGTCGCCGTAGGCGGCGGGCGCGGCCTCCGCGCCCTCGGGCGGCGGCGGCGACGTGCGGTCGCGGTAGAAGAGCAGGAAGCGGTAAAGCTCGTCCGCGCGGTCTTCCGTCTCGCAGACGACGCCGCGGACGTAGAGCGGCGCGCCCGCGCGCATGACGACGGCCGTGAACCCCTCGGCGTGCGAGCTGACGAGCAGCGAGTCGGACGCGCCCGCGCCGGCCGCCGCGCCGCCGCCGCGCATCAGCCACCAGGCCTCGCCCATGTGGCGCGGCAGCACGAGCCCCGCCTGCCAGCCGAGGGCCGCGAAGACCTCCTCGTACTCGGCGAGCACCGTGAGCCGCACGGCCGTCAGGAGGTAGCGCACGCGCCCCTGCGCGTCCGGCGCCAAGCGCTCGCGCGAGACGCGCAGCTCGTCGAGCGGCGCGCCCAGCGCGCGCTCCGACTTCCAGCGCAGCATCTCCTCGGCCTCGGCGCGCGAGGCCGGCGCCGTCTCCATCGTCAGAATCGTGGTGCGCGTCGAGGCCTCGGGCAGCCCCACGCTCCAGCGCCGGCCGCGCGCGAGCCCCGCGCTCGCCAGCAGCTCCGAGATCGCGGCGGCCAAATCCGCCGGGTCGCCGACGTTCTGCTCGTCGAAGCCGGGGCGGACTAACCCCTCGGGCAGCGGCAGCAGGCCGGCGCTTCGGACGGCGAGCCCGCCGCCGCGCCCCTCCAACTGCACGACGCTCGCGGCCTCGCCCGAGAGCGCCACGGCCGCCCGCGGCAGCCGCGGCGAGATGAGTCTCTGGAAAGGATTCATTTGCGAGTAGACATTAGCTGGTCGGCGGTCGGTGGCGGCGGAAAGGCCTTCGCCGGGCGGCCGTCGGCGTCGCGGCCGCCGGCGTCTCAGTCTCAAAGGCTCGCCGGTCGGAACCCGGCCGGGCGGCCGCCGCTCCCCTTCACCATTCGTTGTAGTTGGTGCCGTCGGACGCCTGCTCGGTGGAGCTGCTGCGGACGTTGACGACGCCCTGCTCGCTGCCGGTCGAGCCGGGGTCTTCGCCGAACTCGACCTGCCAGTCGGCCTGGTCGGTCATCGGGTCTATGGGAATGTCGTGGACGTAGCCGGCCGCCTTGAGGTCTTCGAGCGACTGCGGGAGCTTCCCCTTGTCGGCGGCGTACTGGTCAATCATCTTCCGCATCGTGTGCAGGTCTTCGCGGAGCGTCGCCTCGCGCGCCGCCTGCACCGTCCGGTTGTACTGCGCCATCGCGATGAGGGCCAGGATGACCAGGATGGAGATGACAATCATCAGCTCCAGCAGCGTGAAGCCCCGCGCCGCGCGCGAGCGGGCGGCGGACGACAGGCGGCGGGCGGCGGAAAAGCCTCCGGCGGGCCGGGGGGCGCGCGCCGCGGCGGCCTCGCCCGAAAGGATGACGGCGGCGGCCGCCGCCGGCGCGACGCCGGCCGCCGACTGTTCCCTACCACTCACTGTACTTCTCCCCGTTGAGCGCCTCGCCCTCGGCCTTCGAGCGGACGTCGAAGATGCTGGAGGGGCTTGTGGAGCAGCCCGCGTCGGCCTCGTCGTACTGCGAGAGCAGGCACCACTCGGCGCGCCCCGTGATGGGGTCCACGGGCACCTCGCGCAGGTAGCGCTTCTTCTTGGGCGTGGTGGCGGCGTTGTCGGTCGCCTGCCCGCCGACGCTGTCGAGCCCGCGGCCGGCCTGCGCGCCGGCGCCGGCGGTCGCGCGCGGCAGCACGTCCACGCCCTCGACGAGCATCTCCAGGCTCGGCGGGTAGCGCTCGGGGTTGTCCACGCCGAAGAGGGTGCAGTCGGCGATGACGACGCGGCTGCGGGGGTCTAAGGCGACTCCCCCGCCGCCGCCGACTCCGCCGACGCCCCCGACGCCTCCGACACCCCCGCCTCCGCCCCCAACGCCTCCTCCGCCGCCGCCGCCGACTCCGCCGACTGGGATGCCGCCCATCGGGCCGCACTGCATCCCGACCGTGTCGCGCTTGAACTCGTCAATGGCGGCGCGCATCTCGCGCAGCGCCTCGCGGAGCCGCGTCTCGCGCTGGCGGCGGATGGCCGTGCGCGTGATGGGGATGACGGCCAGGGTCAGCACCGCCATCACGGTCATCGTGATGACCAGCTCGATGAGCGTCCAGCCTCTTTGCCCCTTCGCCTTCATCTCTACTGCGTGACCTTGAAGCGGCCGTGCGTGGCGCGCGGGCGCACGAGGCGGCCGTCGGTGGCGACGAGGTGAACCTTGTCGGCGTCGAAGACCAGCCCCGTCTCGCCGGGCGCGAGCGCCTCGACCTCGATGACGAGCAGCAGCCCCTCGCCCGTCAGCGGCCCGGCGCCGGCCGCGGGCGCGACCGAGACGACGAGCACGCCCGAGGCGTCAATTGACTGCGTGATGACGGGCGCGCCCGCCGCCCCCGCGGCCAGGCCGCCCTGCGTGACCGAGCGGACGGCCAGCGCCTTCGGGTCGAAGCGCAGCGTGGCGGCCGCCAGTCCAAGCGGCGCGTCCGTCTTCAGGAAGGCCATCACGCGCCGGCGCTCGCCCACCTTCATCTCCTGCCGCTCGGGCAGCAGCGACAGCTCGGCCACGCTCTCGGCCGGCGACGCCGTCGCCGCGGCCGCCGGGGCCACAGGGGCGGAAGCCTCGGCCGTCAAAGGCGTGGCGGCCGCCGTCGCGGCGTTCGCCGCGGTTGTCGTGGTCGCCGCGTTCGTCATAGTCGGCGCGGTCTTCGTCGCGGCGGACTCGCCGGCGGCGGCGGCCGGGGCCGCCTTCGTCGCGCCGCCCGCTTCGAGGCCGACGTTGACCGCCGTGGCCGCCCCTGCGCCGGCGCCGTTCGGCTGCGCGGCCGTGCCGGCGAGCGCCGCCTGGACGAGCGCCTTGGGCGCGGGGACGAACGTCACCGGCTCGGCCGCCTCGGCCGCCTGCGGCGGGAGCTGCACGGTCTGGTTGGTCGGCAGCGAGCGCAGGCGCGCGTACTGCTCCTCGCGGTCGGCGTCGCGGATGAGCGCTTCGAGCGAGGGCGACTGAGGCGTCTGCATCGTGCCCGTGTCGCGCGGCTCCAGGTCGGAGGGCGTGATCTCGGGCGCGCGCAGCACGCGCGGCGTCATCGTGATGACGATGTCGCTCTTCGAGTTATCCCTCTTCGGCGCGGTGAACAGGCGGCCGAGGATGGGGATGAGCCCGACGAGCGGGAGCCCCGCGCGGCCGTCCGATTCGCGGTCCTGCGCGATGGAGGCGATCATCATCGTCTTCCCGTTCGGGATGCGCGCCACGCCCTCTATCTTGCGCTGCGTGAAGATGGGCGTCAGCGGGTCGGGGCCGGCCGTCTGGTCCTTCGACTCGATGGTCATCGAGACCTGCACGTCCTGGTTCGGGTAGACCTTGGGCTTGAAGTCGAGGTTGAGGCCGACGTCCTCGTACTGGATGACGGGGTAGCCGTTGCCGCCGAAGACGTTGCCCGCGCCGGGGTTGTTGTTGTTCCCGCCGCCGGTCGGCTGCGAGACGATGCCCGTGTAGACCGACGCGGTCTGCACCGGCACCTTCGAGCCGACGCGCGTCGAGGACTTCTCGTCGTCGAAGGCGTGGACCTGCGTCGAGAAGAGCAGCCGCGTGTTGGTCTTGCTCTGGAAGAGCGAGATGGCCGAGGGCGGGATGAGCAGCCCGACGCCCGACCCGAGGCCGACGGTCGAAGTCCCGATGCCGATGGCCGGCGTCCCGCGGTAGAGCAGCGAGCCGGCGGCGATGCCGCCGAGGTTGCCGAGCGCCTGCTGCGTGCCGACCTGGTTGCCGACCTGCAGGAGGTCGGCGCGCGAAATCTCGAAGATGGAGACTTCCATCACGACCTCGGCCCGGTCCTTGTCCACGCTACGCAGCAGGCTCTCGATGATGCGGACGTTCTCGGGCGTGTCGCGCACGGTGATGGAGTTGGTCGTCTTGTTCTCGATGAACTGCGGCTGGCGGCCGGCGTTGGCCGGGAGCGCGCCGGTCAGGAGCTGCCGCGCCTCGCTGGGCGAGATGTTGTAGAGGTAGAAGGTGCGCAGCACGAGCTGCTGGTACATGGGCCGCTTCGACTGGTCGGCGACGAGGATGGTGCGGCGGTCGAGCTTCTGGAAGAAGAGGCCGTTGGCGAGGAAGACGTAGTCGAGCGCGCGCGCCGGCGTGATGTCCTTCCAGCGGATGTTGACCTGGCGCTTGACCTGCGAGAAGTTCTGGTCGAAGACGACGTTGAGGCTCAGCTCGTCGGCCAGCTTGCGGATGAAGCCTTCGAGGTCGCCGTTCCACTGGATGTTCTGCAACTGCTCGGCGCGCGCCGGCGCGCCCGCCCCGTCGGGCGCGGCGTCGGGGACGGGCACCGTCCCGGCCGGCCCGCGGTAGGCGGTCGGCTGGACGCGCGAGACGCCGTTGGCACCGGCCGCGGCGCCGTTCGCCCCCTCCTTCTCGCGCTGGAGCCGCAGCATGCGGTCCATCTCCTGCGCGGCGAGGTCGTTGACGGGGTCGAGCCCGTAGGACTGGCGGAAGGCGTTGTAGGCGCCGATGTAGTCGCCCTGCTCGGCCAGCACCTTGCCCTTCGTCATGTAGTTCTGCGAGGCGTTGAAGACGGCGCGGCGGTAGTGGAGCTGGTACTCGGTGTCGGAGGGCGCGGCGGCCACGGCCAGCGCGAACTCCTGCGCCGCCTGCTCCCACTGCTGCGCCTTCTCGTACTCCATCCCGCGCTTGTAGTTCTTCTCGCCCTTCTTCGCCAGCACCGAGACGGGCGCGGCGAGCAGCACGAAGACCATGAGGAGCGCCGCGAAGGAGCGGGGCGTGGCAAAAGACTTCATCTCGGACCTCACTTACTTTATTACCTGCGCCCGCGGCCGCGTGCGGGCCGCCGCGGGGCTGCGACTCGGCGGGGGGCGCCGCGTCTGTTCAAAAAAGGTCTGGTCGGGGAGTGGCCGGAAAGCTCTCGCGAGGACTTCCGCAATCCCGGCCCCGCCGAGTCGGGCTTCGCGGGGCGGCCCGAGCCGGCCCGCCCGCGCGCCCCGGGAGTCGGGACGCCGCCCCGCCACGTTTCAGCCTTTACACGCCGGGGCGTAAATAATAGTTCCTGAAAGGCGAAGCGACAAGTTGGGGGTTTTCAGTTTTAAGTTTTCGGCCCGCGGCCGGGGCGGCCGCCCGCGCCCGAAAACTCAAAGCCCGGGGGCGGAGTCCGCCCTACTTGCCGCCGACCGCGACGATTTCGTCGCCGTTCATCTTGACCTCTTCGACGAAGGTGACGCGGTTGATCTCGTGGAGCGTCGAGAGCCCGCTGAAGACCTTCTCCAGCGCCGACTCGCGCAGGGAGCGCAGCCCCTCGGCCTCGGCCGCGCGGCGCACCTCGGAGCCGGGCCGGCGCTCGATGATCATCTCGCGGATGTTGTCCGACATGTTGAGCAGCTCGTGGATGGCGGTGCGGCCGCGGTAGCCCGTGTGGTTGCAGGCGTCGCACCCGACGCTCATGTAGAAGGTGCGGTGGGCGTGCTCCGCGGGGCGCAGCCCCGACTCCAGCAACTCGCCCTCCGACGGCTGGTACGGCCGCTTGCAGACGCCGCAGAGCATGCGCGTCAGCCGCTGCGCCAGCACGCAGTTGAGCGAGGAGACGAAGTTGTACGGCTCGACCCCCATGTTGAGGAAGCGGCCGATGACGTCGATCACGTTGTTGGCGTGGACGGTCGTGAAGACGAGGTGGCCCGTGAGCGCCGACTGGATGGCGATCTGCGCCGTCTCGTTGTCGCGAATCTCGCCGACCATGATCTTGTCGGGGTCGTGGCGCAGGATGGAGCGCAGCCCGCGCGCGAACGTCAGCCCCTTCTTCTCGTTGACCGGAATCTGCGTGACGCCGTGGAGCTGGTACTCGACCGGGTCCTCGATGGTGATGATTTTGTCTTCCTCGTTCCGTATCTCGTTCAGCCCGGCGTAGAGCGTCGTCGTCTTGCCCGAGCCGGTCGGGCCCGTCACCAGCACCATGCCGTAGGGCTCGGCGATGTAGCGGCGGAAGTCGCGCAGGTCGCGCGGGAGGAAGCCGACGACGTCGAGCGTCAGGTTCTTGAACTGGTCGTTGATCTGCTCCTTGTCGAGGATGCGGATGACCGAGTCTTCGCCGTGGACGGTCGGCATGATGGAGACGCGGAAGTCAACGTTGCGCCCCTTGTAGCGGACGCGGAAGCGGCCGTCCTGCGGGATGCGGCGCTCGGCGATGTCCAGCTCCGACATGACCTTGATGCGCGAAATCAGGGTCTGGTGGTAGGCGATGTCGATGGGCTCGACCTTCTCGTAGAGCGCGCCGTCAATGCGGTACTTGACGTGGACGGCCGTGTCGCGCGTCTCGATGTGGATGTCGGAGGCGCGCGACTCCATCGCGTTGTAGATGATGGTGTCCACCAGCTTGATGATGGGCGACATCTCGGAGTCGGTCGCCAGCCGGTCGAGGTCCAGGACCTCCTCGCCATGCTCCGTCTCCTTGACGAGCGAGATGCGGAAGCCCGAGGCGGCCTCCTGAAGGACGCGCTGCGTGGCGTCGCCCTTGCGCAGCACGACCTCGATGGCCCCGGCCGTCGCGACGTGCGGGACGACGCGCGCGTGGAGCGCCGAGGCTATCTCGTCGAGCCGCTCCAGGTCGGTCGGGTCGGCCATCGCGATGTGCAGCCGCCGGCCCTCGCGCCTGAGGGGCACGAAGAGGTGGCGCAGCATCAAATCCACGGGTATCTCGCCGAGCAGCGCGTAGTCAATCGGCGAGTCGCCGACCGGCGGGAGCAGGTCCACGTAGGGCAGCCGGTAGCGGCGCGCCAGCGAGAGGGCGGCGCGCACCTCGGGCGGCGCATGGTCGCCGTCCGGCTGGGCGGCGTCCGCGGCCTGCGGCGTGGCGGCGGCGTGGGGGGCGGGCGCGTCCGTGGCGGCCTGGTTCTCGGTTCGACTCATCAGCTTTTTCAGATGCCTCAGACCGGGCGGGGGATTGCCTCGGGGTCAGTTGCGGAAACTCAAATTCGAGATGGACTGGATGATGGGCAGGTAGATGGAGAGCAGAATCGTCACGACGACGCCGCCCATCACCAGCAGGATGGCGGGCTCCAGGACGGTCGTCAGTTGTTCGAGCCTGACCTCGGACTCGCGGTCGTGGAAGTCCGCGACCTCTTCGAGCATCTCGCGCAGGGAGCCCGAGCGCTCGCCGACGCCTATCATGTCGAGCCCCAGCGCCGGAATCCACCCGGCCGACTCCAGGCTGTCGGTGAACGAGCGCCCCTCGCGGATCATCGGGAGCGTGGCCGAGCTGCGCGCCCGCAGCTCCTTGTTCGTGATGGACTCGGCCGCTATCTCCCACGACTCGACGAGCGTGATGCCGCCCGCCAGCAGCGTCGCCATGCTCCGCGTCATCTGCGCGACGGCCAACTGCTTGATGAGCTGGTTGACGATGGGGAGCTTGAGCAGGAAGCGGTCGAAGGTGAGCGCGCCCGCGGGCGTGCGCGTCCAGAGGTAGAGCCCCACGCCGCCCAGGAGGACGGCCGGGACGAGCCACCAGAAGTTCGCCGAGGCGAAGTGCGAGACGGCGATGACGGTCTTCGTCACCGCCGGCAGCTCGCGGTTGAAGCCCTCGAAGAGCGAGGACATCTTCGGCACGACGTAGACGGTCAGGAACATGACCATCCCCATCGAGGCCGCGAGCAGGAACAGCGGGTAGGCCAGCGCCCCGCGAATCTTCCGCCGAATCTCGACCCCGCGCCGCATGTAGCCGACGTAGCGCGCCAGCACCTCGTCGAGCGCGCCCGAGCGCTCGCCCGCCAGGATGGAGGCCGTGTAGATGCGCGGGAAGATGGGCCCCTGCGCCGAGAAGGCCGACGAGAGCGCCATGCCGGAGCGAATCTTGTCCTCGACGTCGGCCAGCACCGCCCGCAGCCGCGACGAGGCGGCGCGCCGCCTGAGCATCGCGATGGCCTGGAGGATGGGGATGCCGGCGCGCAGGATGGCCGAGAGCTGCTGGTTGAAGACGAGGAAGTCGCCCGGCTTGACGCGCGGCGTCGTGCCGGCCTTGCCGCCGCGCGTGACGGCGGCCAGCCCCGCGGCGCGCGGCGCCGAGACGGAGAAGACGCGGAAGCCCTCGGCCTCGAGCCGCGTGCGCGCCTCCTGCATGCCGACGGCCTCGACCGTGCGCGTCACGACTTCGCCCGCGGGCGTCCCCAAACGACAGATGAACTCGGCCACTGCTCTCTTTGCTTCTTTCTGTACTTCCGGAAGGTCTTTTGCGCGGCCCCGGCGGGTAAGGCCGCGGGCGCCCCGACGCGGCGAATTGTACCACGCCGGGGCGCGCGCCTCACACCGCCCGCACGCCCGGCTTACACGCCCGCGCCGGCGGGAAGTTGCACGGAAATAGATTCGTGAGAAAGTCGAAACTGAGATGTTTGTTGCGCCCGCCGCCGGGCGTGTCCTACAATGAGCCCGCGAAGGATAAGAGGAAGTCTCCCCGTCTTCCGCGCTAACCACCGCGAACAACCAAAGGGGCGCGCGCCGCCGTCAAAGCGGCAAAGAGCGTGTTCCGCCGCGCGGGCCCGCCGGCTTTCCGCCGGGGCGGGGCCGCCGCTCCCTTTTCAGTTCGTGACCTACACTCGTTTCAGGAGGGTTCCCATGACGGCCCGGCGCCCCGCCAGTCTTACCAGAGTCGCCTTCGCACCGCTGCTCTTGGCCGCCTCGCTCGCGCTGCTCGTCGGCCCGGCCGCCGCGGCGGCGCAGCCCGGCCAGAAGGCCGAGCCGCAGGCGCCCGCCGCCGCCGTCGCGCAGCCGCCGCAGGCCGCCGAGGGCGCCCCGAAGGCCGCGGCCGAGCCCGAGCCCGCCGCGGCGAAGGGCCCCGTGCCGGCCGCCAACGGCCGCGCCAGCAGTAGCAGCAGCAGCAGCGCCGACAGCTCGCCCGCGCAGGGCGCCTCGGTCATCGGCCCCGTCGTCACGCCCATCTCCGACGACACCAAGCCGGTCATCGTCCACTCCGACCTCATCACGCTGACCGTCACCGTCACCGACACCTACGGCCGCTTCGTGACCGGGCTCGGCAAAAACGCCTTCACCATCTTCGACGACAAGACGCAGCAGGAGATCAGCTTCTTCTCCGACGAGGACGCGCCCGTCTCGCTCGGCGTCGTCTTCGACGTCTCGGGCTCGATGGGCGGCGACAAGATCATGCGCGCGCGCGAGGCGCTCTCGAAGTTCGTGGACACGAGCCACGCGCGCGACGAGTACTTCCTCATCGGCTTCAACAGCCGCGCGCAGCTCCTGCTCGACCACACGCGCGACAGCGACGCGCTCCTCCAGAAGCTGACCTTCATCCAGACCAAGGGGCAGACCGCGCTCTACGACGCCACCTACCTCGGCGTCGAGCGCGTGACGCGCGGCGCGCACAAGAAGCGCGCCGTCCTGCTCATCTCGGACGGGCAGGACAACAGCTCGCGCTACACCTTCTCGGAGCTGAAGCGGCTCCTGAAGGAGTCGGACGTCATCATCTACGCCGTCGGCATCGTCAGCGGCGCGGACGACACGGCGCTCGGCTACGGGGGGCGCGCCATCCTCGAAGAGCTGGCCGGCGTCTCGGGCGGCAAGGCGTTCTTCCCCTCGACGGGGGCCGAGATGAACGACACCTTCGAGCGCATCGCGCTCGAACTGCGCACGCAGTACAGCATCGGCTACCGCCCGTCCTCCTTCGCCAACGACGGCAAGTGGCACAAGATTAAGGTCAAGGTGCAGCCGCCGCGCGGCTTCCCGCGCCTCTTCGTCCGCGGCCGCGAGGGCTACTTCGCCAGCGCCACCCCGAAATAGCGCGCCCGGCCCGGCCGGCCGCGCGCCTGTTAAACGGCAACGCGCGCCGCCGGCCGGGCATCTTTAACAGGGCCGCCCGCGCGCGACGGCCGGCGGCGCTCGACATTTTCAGGCGCCGAGTTCAGGCGCTAAAGCTCTTTGCCCCGGCCACGCGGAGCCTGCGCCCACGGCGGCGAGTCAGGCCCGAAAGGTCAACGCCCCGCGCCCCCGCCTCGAACAAGGGCGGGTTCGCGGGGCGGCTTTTTAGAGGGAAGAAGATGAGACGAAGCAAGTTTTCCGTCGGGCCGCGGCTGGCGCGCACGGCCCCCGCGCTGCTCCTGCTGGCGGCGCTGGCCGGCTCGCTGCTGCCCGCCTCGCAGGCGCGGCAGCAGCAGCAGCAGGCGGGCGGCCGCCCCCGCCGCGTCGGCCCGTCGTCGCCGGCGGCCGCTCAGACGGCGCAGACGCAGCAGCCGGCCGCGCGCCCCGCGCAGACGCCGACGCCCGCCCCCGCGCAGGCGCCCGCGCCGCAGACGCAGGCGCCCGCCCCGCCCAAGCTCCGCTCGCAGCCGACGGCCGAGCCCGACGCGCCGCAGGACGACCCGAACCAGGAGGTGGACCCCGACGAGGTCGTCACCATTGACACGAGCCTCGTCAACCTCCACGTGCGCGTCGTGGACCGCAACAACCGGCCCATCAACGACGTGCGCAACGAGGACTTCCGCGTCTTCGAGAACGGCGTCCAGCAGCAGGTGCAGTTCGTGACGCGCGAGGAGGTGCCCATCACCTACGGCCTCGTCGTGGACAACTCCGGCAGCCTGCGCAGCCAGATAGCGCAGGTCGTCGAGGCCGCCAAGACCATCGTCGCCAGCAACAAGCCGGGCGACGAGGCGTTCGTCGTCCGCTTCATCTCCTCCGACGAGATCAAGATCATGCAGGACTTCACCGCCGACCGGCAGGCGCTCGGCGACGCGCTCGACGACATGTTCATCGAGGGCGGGCAGACCGCCGTCATTGACGCCGTCTACCTCGCCGCCGAGCACGCCGGCGAGCGGCGCAAGGGCGACCCCGTCGAGGACAAGCGCCGCCGCGCGCTCATCCTCGTCACCGACGGCGAAGACCGCAACAGCTTCTACAAGCAGGAGCAGCTCTTCGAGGCGCTCAAGGAGCAGGACGTCCAGATTTTCGTCATCGGCTTCGTCAACGAGCTGGAGCGCGAGCGCGGCTTCATCTCGAAGTCGAAGCGGCAGAAGGCCGTTGACCTCCTCGACCGCATGGCGCGCGAGACGGGCGGCCGCACCTTCTACCCGACCTCGCTCTCGGAGCTGCCCGGCATCGCCGAGCAGATCACGAAAGACCTCCGCACGCAGTTCGTCATCAGCTACAAGCCGACGAGCGCGGGACGCCCCGGCGAGTTCCGCCCCGTCCGCGTGGCCGTCGCGGACGGCGGCGGCGGCGAGAAGCGCATCGCGGTGACGCGCACGGGCTACACGGCGCGCGCGGGCGCGCCGGCCCCGCAGCGGCCGCAGCAGCAGCAGCAGCGGCAGCCCGCCCCGCCCGGCGCGCGCCCGAACGGGCAGCCCGCCGGCAGGAGGCCGTAGATGGCCGTTGACCCCTCGGCGCTCGAAGAGGTCGAGTTCTTCACGCTGCTCGGCGAAGAAGACCGCCGGGCGCTCTCCGAGGTCGTAGACCTCGTCAGGCTGTCGGCCCAGCAGACCCTCTTCCGCGCCGGCGAGCCGGGCGAGAGCCTCTACCTCGTCCGCTCGGGCGAGGTGGAGCTTTTCATCCAGGACAACGTCGGGCAGAAGATCACGCTCGACACGGCCGGCCCCGGCGGCTTCTTCGGCGAGATAGCGCTCCTCGACTCGGGCCCGCGCACGGCCACGGCCGTCGCGCTCACGCCGGCCGAGCTGATAGAACTCGACCGCGACGACCTGCTGCTGCTCTTCCGCCGCAAGCCCGACGCGGCGCTCCACATGCTGGCGGCGATGGGGCGCATGACGCGCAAGGCCGACCAGCTGCTGCGCGCGCGCGTCTCGCGCAACCTCAACGAGGAGGTCGAGGAGCGGCTGACCGTCTTCCAGCGCGTCGCCGACTGGCTCGCGTGGTTCTCGGGCAGCATGCTCTTCCTCCTCATCCACGCCGCCTGGTTCGGCGCGTGGATCGCGCTCAACGTCGGGCTCGTGAGCGTCCCCGGCCTGAGCGGCTTCGACCCCTTCCCCTTCGGCCTGCTGACCATGATCGTCTCGCTCGAAGCCATCTTCCTCTCGACCTTCGTCCTCATCAGCCAGAACCGGCAGGTCGAGAAGGAGAAGGTGCGCGCCGACATCGAGTACGAGGTCAACATCAAGGCCGAGCTGGAGGTGGCGCACCTGCACGAGAAGACCGACCACATCCACCACGAGATGCTTCGCCGCTTCGACGACCTCGAAAAGCTCCTCGCGCGGCGCGCCGGCGCCGGGCGGGACTGAGGCGCGCGCGCCGGCCGCGCCGCGTTCTGCTTCGGCGCGCGCGCCGGCCGTTGTAAAATACGGGTCATGCTGACAGCCCTGTACCTGCTGACGATAGTCCTGCTGGTCCTCCTCAACGGCTTCTTCGTCGCGGCGGAGTTCGCGCTGGTCGGCGTCCGCCGCTCGCGCATCGAGACGATGGCCGAGTCGGGCGACCGCCGCGCGAAGCGGCTCATGTCGGTGCTCAACAACCTGAACGCGTACCTCTCGGCCTCGCAGCTCGGCATCACGCTGGCCTCGCTCGGGCTGGGCTGGCTCGGCGAGCCGACGGTGGCGCGCCTGCTCGAAGGGCCGCTGCACGACGCGGGCGTCCCCGAGACGTGGATTCACGTCATCTCCTTCTTCGTCGCCTTCGCGCTCGTCACCGCGCTCCACATCGTCTTCGGCGAGCAGGCGCCCAAACTCTTCGGCCTCCAGCTCGCCGAGCGCGTGGCGCTCTCGACGGCGCTGCCGATGCAGCTCTTCTACCGCGTCTTCAGCCTGCCCATCCGCGCGCTCGACGGCGCGAGCGCGGCCATCGTCCGCCCGCTGGGCATCCGCGCCGACGCCGGCCACGCCTCGGCCTACACCGAGGAGGAGCTGCGCCACGTCATCGAGATGTCGCGCCGCGGCGGGCACATCGAGGCCGAGGAGCAGCAGCTCATCCACAGCGTCTTCGACTTCGCCGACGCCGAGGTGCGCGAGGCGATGGTGCCGCGCACGGCCGTCACCGCCATCCAGGCGTCGGCCACGCTGGGCGAGGTCAAGGCGGCCTTCCGCGAGCAGGGCTACTCGCGGCTGCCGGTCTACCGCGAGCGCCTGGACGACGTGGTCGGGGTGCTGTTCCGCCGCGACCTCGAAGACTTCCTCGACGGGGCGCGCGCGGCCGGCGAGTTCGACGCCGCGTCGCTGGCGCACCCGCCGCTCTTCATGCCGCCGACGGCCAAGCTCGGCTCGGCGCTCAAGCAGATGCGCGACAGCCGCACGCACCTCGCCTTCGTCATAGACGAGCACGGCGGGCTCGAAGGCATCGTCACGCTCGAAGACCTGCTCGAAGAGATAGTCGGCGAGATCGACGACGAGTACGACGAGGAGGCCAAGTCGCAGATAGTCGCGCAGCCCGACGGCACATACCTGCTCGACGGGATGCTGGCGGTGCGCGACGCCAACCGCCACTTCCCGCTCGCGCTCCCCGAGGACGGCCACTACACGACGCTCGCCGGCTTCCTGCTGGCGCGCGCCGGCCGCCTGCTCAAGCCCGGCGACACGGTCGAGCACGACGGCGCGACCTTCAGCGTCGAGCGCGTCGAGCGCCGCCGCCTCCGCTGGGTGCGCCTCACGCCCGCGCCCGCGCCCGCCGCCGACGGCCCCGGCGGGGCGGAAGCCCGGGGCTGAGCGGTAGACGGCGGCCGGCGGCCGGCACCTAGGTAATAAGAGGCGGGGCGGGCC
>DASVUF010000056.1:0-35344 GCA_036387195.1 Pyrinomonadaceae bacterium
CGGCAGCGAGCCGCCGGCGCCGGTCGGCCGTCCCGCACCGAGCCGCAGCACCGGCGGGTCGGCGAGCGCCCGCGTCCAGTACCGCAGGTCGGCCGCGGCCGGCGCCGGCTGCGCGGGCGACGTGGCGAGGCTCCCGCGGGCGCCCGCGGCGTTGGCGTTGGCGCCCGAACGCGACGCCGTCGGGCCGGCCTCGCGCCCGCCGCCGCATGAGGAGGCGGCGAGCGCCAGCGCGACGAGAACCGACAGGGAGATGGGACGCGCGACGCGCGGCGTCCGCCGTTCTTCGTGACTCATCGTGAAAGCCTCCGTCAGAAAAGTTTCGGGCCGGCTTCGGCCGCCATTAACGTCTGAACGGGGGCGGCGGGGAAGACTTGCGGCCCGACGCCGGGAGCGGGGCGCCACGCCCGCCGAGGCGCGCCGGGGCGCGCTCAACGGAGAAGCGCCGCCCCTCAAACCTTGAGTGACGGCGCTTCTCTGTTTGCGCGCCCGCGGCGCTTCTGTGCTCGCGCGCCCGCGGCGCCCGTGCGGGCCGGCGCGCACGCGCTCACGGCGTAGCCGAAACCTTACCTCCGCCCGCCGGAGACGACGACGGGCGCGGCCTGCGTGACGTCGTAGCTGATGCGCGACTCGGCGAGGCGCGCGGCGAAGGCCGACTCGGCGGAGACGTTGACGCGCGCGTAGTATGTGGAGGAGGGCGTGCGCGGCGCGGGGCAGTTGGCGACGGGAAGCTCGACCGTGACCTCGGCGCGCCCGCCGCCGGCGGCGAAGGGCTGGCGGATTTCGACCGGCTCGCCCGCGCAGTAGAGGCCGGGCGCGTCCGTGCTGAAGAAGTAGGCCCACGCCCACACGGCGGCGGGCGCGGGTCGCGCCGGGTCGCGCTCCAGCACGAGCGTGACGTGCCCCCTGCCGCGCGCCAGGTCGAGCGTGACGAGTTGCGGCCTGAAGGTGACGGGCGCGTTCGCCGCGTTGACGCCGGCCGGCGGCGCGTTCGTCACGCCCGGGCCGGTCGCGGCGGACGGCGGCGGCGCCGGGGCGGGCGCGGGCGGCCGGGGCGGCGGCGAGTAGCGCCGCGTGTAGTACTGCGTCAGCAGAATCGCGCCCGCGAGCGCGGCGGCGAAGGCGAGCAGGCCGACAAGTTTCTTCATCCTTCTTTCCCTTCTTCCAACCCGCCTTTTATACGCGCGCGCCCCGCCCGCGGTTCAACTTCGCAAGGCGGCATGCGGCCGGGGGGCATGAAGGTAACGCCGTCCGGCCGTCCCTTCGTCGCTCACGCTTCCGCCGGCGCCCCTCCCGCTCGGAGCCTGTCGGCGGCGAGCGCGAGCCCCATGACGAAGTAGAAGACCTGCACCACCTCGGAGTCGCCGAAGTTGTAGTGGACGAGCCCCGCGGCGAGGAAGCCACAGAGCCCGCCCAGCGCGCCCAGCGCGAGCCCGCGCCCCACCCAGTCGTCTTCAAGGCCGCCGCGCGCCTGCCGCCACAGCATCCGCCCGTAGACGAACAGCCACGCCGCCCACACGAGCAGCGCCGGCACGCCGCGCTCGAAGGCTATCTGGAGGGGCGTCGAGTGCAGGTGCCCCCACGGCTGGCGGCCCCGGTCGAACATGCCCCACTCGCGCCAGCGCCGCTTGAGCGAGTCCATGCCGACGCCGACGAGCAGGTGGCGCGGGCTGCTGGCGAGCACCTGCGCGCCCTCGCGCCAGACGAGCAGCCGCCACGAGGTCGAGCCGTCCTTCGTGTCAATGAACCCGACCTGCCGCTTCTGCTGTAGGACGAAGAGCCCCGCCGCCACCAGCGGCAGCGCCAGCAGCGCCGTCACGAGCAGCGTCCGGCGGCTCGCGCCGACGAGCGTGATGACCAGCGCCGACAGCAGGAAGCCCGCCCAGGACGCGCGCGTCACCGTCAGCACGAGCGCCGCCACCATCCCCGCCAGCGCCAACGCCAGCAGCGCCCCCTTCAGCCCCCGCCTCCGCCGCAGCGAGACGAACAGCCCCAGCGCCAGCGACGCCACGAGCTGCAAGACCTCGGCGTAGGTCTGGTACTGGCCGTAGAAGCCGCTGGCGCGCTCGTCGCGGCCGCGCGACCATTCGAGTATGCCGAGCCGCGCCTCGGCCGTCGGGCCCGGCGGCAGCGCGTCGCGCGCCACGTTCTCGGCCGGCAGGTTCTCGGCGCGGTAGGCGCGCACGCAGGCCGCGCGCGCGTCCCAGCGGCACGCGACCGTGCCGTCCGTCCAGCGGTAGGCGCGGTCGCGCGCCGGCCGCTCGCTCTCGATGCCGCGCGCCACGTCTTCGGGGCCGTCCGCCGGCGCGCCGTCCACCGAGAGCACCGTGTCGCCCTCGACGAACCCGGCGGCGCGCAGCGGGCTGTCGGCCGCGAGCGCGCGCAGCTTCACGCCGCGCCCCCTCGCGTACACCGTGAACGTGTGGATGAGCCCGAGCGCGCACGAGGCGACCAGCGTCAGCACGAGCGCCCGCACGACCCTCGGCCGGCGCACGTTCTGCGCGACGACGTAGACGACCGTGAACAGGCTCGCCGCGCGCAGCTTGCCGATGGAGACTTCCGGGTTGTAGGAGGCGAGCGCGGTCAGGAAGGTGAGGACGAAGAAGCCGAGCAGCCACGCGTCCACGGGCGTGCGGTGGAGCGCGGGGCGCGGGCGGAGGCAGAGGCGCAGCGCCCAGCAGAGCATCGCCAGCAGCCACGCCGTCTGCGTCGCCGCGATGGAGTGGGGCGCCGCCGCCGCGTACAGGAAAAGGCACGCCAGCGTGGCGCGCTCCAGCCACGCGGCGGGGGGGCTTTGACCGTTTTCGTTCATCGGGCGCTGAAAGGCTCTTCGCGGGAGCGGTCCCGGCTCGCGCCATTGTGCTGGCGCGCCCCGCCGACGGCAAGCGCCCGGCGCGGCCCCGACGCGGCTCCGCCTTCCCCCCGCCCTGCCGCGCGGCTCAGTAGGCTTCGCCGCGCAGCAGGACGGGGAGCGTGCGGAGCATGATTTTGAGGTCGAGCCAGAGCGTCCAGTTCTCGATGTAGAAGAGGTCGAGCCGCACCATCTCGTCGAACGAGAGCCGGTTGCGCCCCGACACCTGCCAGAGCCCCGTCATCCCCGGCTTCATGTCGAGCCGCTTGCGGTGCCAGAGCGCGTAGGCCTCGACCTCGTAGGGTATCGGCGGGCGCGGGCCGACGACGCTCATGTCGCCGCGCAGGACGTTGAGGAGTTGCGGCAGCTCGTCGAGGCTCGTGCGCCGCAGCCACCTGCCGCTGCGCGTCACGCGCGGGTCGTCGTGCAGCTTGTAGACGGGGCGCGCGGGGTCGCCGAGGTTCGTCTCGGGGCGGCCGGCGATGTAGTTGCGCTGGAACTCGCGGTGCGCGGCGTCGTCCGAGTCGGCGCGCATCGTGCGGAACTTGAGGAAGAGGAAGATGCGCCCGTCCATCCCGACCCGCTCCTGCCTGTAGAGCACGGGGCCCTTCGAGTCGGACTTGATGAGGAGCGCGATGACCGCCCACAGCGGCGAGAGCAGGACGAGCGCCAGCGCGGCCACCGTCACGTCGAAGGCGCGCTTGACGAGCCGCGCGCCCTGCCCCAGCGGCTCGCGGAAGAGCGTGATGACGGGCAGCACGCCTATCTGGTCAACCTCGGTCTTGCGCGGCAGGCAGTTGAAGAGCGAGGGCGCGACGCGGAACTCGACGCCGCGCCGCCGCCCCACGCGCATCATCACCTCGAAGAGCATGTCGCCCGAGAGCGTCGGGTCTGTGATGATGACCTCGTTGGCGCCCGTCTCGCGTATCGCCTCGGGCAGCCGCGACACGTCGGCGACGACGGGCACGCCCTCGAACTCCTCGCCGAGCGGGCCGCCCCCCGTCTCGACCACGCCGATGACCCTGTAGCCCAGCTCGCGCCGCGCGCGCATCTCGCGCACGCACAGCGCGGCCTCCGCGCCGCGGCCGACGACGAGCGTCGGGATGAGGTTGACCTCGCGCCGCCGCACGGCGCTCTGCGCGGCGCGCGCCGCCAGCCGCAGCGCGGTGTAGGCCGCGAGCGCCACGAAGAAGTCGAGGACGAAGACGCCGCGCGCGTAGGAGAAGGCGCGGAACTCGAAGCCGCCGCGGTAGAGGAACGCCCACGCGACGATGAGCAGCGAGCCGACGGCCGTCGCGCGGAAGACGCGGACGCACTCGTCGAGGTAGGAGAACTCGCCGCGCAGCCGGTAGAGGTCGTAGTAGGCGGCGGAGACGACGCGCACCGTCACGACGAACCACAGCAGCGCCGCGTAGGGCTCGAAGCTCGGCCCCCAGACGAAGCCGCGCTCCAGGCTGAACCCTTCGAGCAGCCGCCCGCCCTCGCGCGACGCGTAGGCCGCGGCGAACGAGCCGGCGGCCACACACGCGTCCGCCGCCACCAGCCCCGCCTTCACCGCCGGCGCGACCCACCCCGGCGCGCGCGCCGCCGCCCGCGCCGCCCCCGCCCCCGCAGCCGCCTCCCGCGTGTGCTCAGCTCTCATATGCGATGGGTGACACGCGCCGATTGATAAGAAGGCCGCCGGCCGTCCGCTAAAAGCCGTCGGCTAAAAGCCGTCGGCCGACGGCTAACAGTCTTCTTATCAATCGTCACTTATCACTAACTCGGCCAACTCGGCGCGGACGCTCGTGTTGCGGCGGGCGTTCGTCGCGCCCTTCTTCACGACGGCCAGTCCCTCCAAATCCTCGCGCGTGGCGACGCGCCTGAGGCGGCCCTCGCGGACGAGTTGTTCGTCCACGGCCGCCCAGCGCCCCGCGTAGACCGTCGCGGCCGGGACGCCGAGCGCGGCCGCCTCGCGGTTCATCGTGCCGCCGGCGCTCACCACCAGGTCGGCCGCCGCCACGAGGTTCGAGCCGTCGAGCGCCTCGGCCGGCGCGAACAGATTCTCCGAAGCGAAGCGCGACGTGAGCGCCTCGCGCTGCGCCGCGCCGCGCGCGAGCAGGACGACCTTGACGTGCGCCCGGCCGAGCAGGCGCGCCAGCAGTTCCGCGAACAGCTCGTTCTCGAAGCGGTGGTAGAGCGCCTCGCTCGCCGGCGGGCGGACGACGACCAGCGTGTCCTTCGCCGCGTCTATCCCGAACCGCCCGCGCAACAGCTCCGGGAACCGCGGGTCGGGCTCGAAGTCGGCGAGGTAGACGTCCTCCTTGATGCCTTCGTAGCGCCTGACCTTCGACGCGCGCGCGCCGCAGCGGCGCAGCGCCTCCTCGGGGAACGCGCGGGGCACGACCACGCGCGACGCCAGCCGGAACGCCAGGTGGTTGGCCGGCTGGTGCTCGTAGTCCATCAGCGTCACGGCGCGCAGGCCCAGCGCCCGCGCCGCCAGCACCTGCGAGTAAGAGTTGTGCCCGACCGCTAGCCCCACCCCGCGCCCGCGCGCCCAGCGCGCCAGCGCCCACGCGCGCCCCGCCAGGTTGCCGGCCTTCCCCGACAGACGCCCGCCGCCGTGCCCGCCCACCACCTCGGGCGCGAGCCCCGCCGCACGCGCCATCTCGACCGTCTGCGCGAACTCGCGCGCCGTCGCAAGGACTTCGTGCCCCCGCAGGGTGAACTCGCCGGCCAGCGCCCTGAAGAACGGCACGTGCGGCGAGTTCGCGAGGTCAATCCAGATGAGCATCGGGGGGAGCGGACGGCGGCCGGCAGTCGGCGGCCGGCGGAAAAACCTCTACGACGAGTCGTCCGGGTTCAAGCTTCAACGTTTGGCCGGCGGGGCCCGGCCGACTTCCGACCAGCGGCTAACGGCCGCCGCCGGCCGCCGGCCGTCTGCTCTCCAAAGTCCTCGCCAGCCCGTAGGCCATCCACGCCTGCGACCAGCGCATGTAGGGCGTGCGGACGGTGTGCGTGCGCCGCTTCTGGTAGTAGAAGAAGCCGCGCGGGTCGTAGAGTTCGCGCACGGCCCACGAGGCGACGCGCGCCGCCAGCTCGTCGGCGTCCGGCTCCAGCCCCCTCAGCTCCGCGAGCGCGACGAGCGCCGCGCCCGCCGAGTGCGCGTCGGCCGGGTGCGCCGAGCGATGGTAGTATTTCGGCCAACCGTCCGCAAGAAAGAACCGCTCACGCCAGAAGCGGTAGCCGCGCCCGATTGACTCGCGCACCTCGCGCGCCGTCGCCGCGTCCTCTTCAAGCTGCGGCGCGCAGTCGCGGCCGATGCGCGCGAGCGAGGTCAGCACGAAGGCCGTGTGGAAGTTGTCCGCCCAACCCTGGTACGAGTCCGCGCCGTAGGCCCAGGACCCGTCGGCGCGCTGCCTGCGGACGACGTAGCGCGCGGCGCGCAGCGCGTAGTCGCCCCACGTCTTCGGGCCGGTGACGGCGCCGGCCGCCGCCAGCGCCTCGCCCGCCAGCAGGCTGGCGTTGAAGACGCGCGTGCGGTCGAGCGGCGTGTAGCTGAAGCAGACCTCGTCCCCCGACTCCTCGGCCCGGTTCAGGTCTTCGAGGATGAACCGGCACGCGCCGGCGGCCGCCGTCACGTAGCCCCAGACGCCTTCGGAGACCGTGCCCTCCTCGCCCGGCGTGTCGAGCGCGGCGACGCCTTCGGCGAGCGCGCGGACGGCGAAGGCCGTCGGCACGACCGTCGGCGTCCCCTCCGGCGCGTAGAAGGCGCGCCCCTGCCAGTCGAAGTTGTAGCCCCACGCCGCGCCGCCCTTCGGCGTCGGCGCGCGCGCCGCCAGGAGGTCTTCGAGCAGGGAGCGCGCCTCCGAGGCGTGCGCCGCCCCGCCCGTCGCGCGCAGGCGCGAGAGCGCCGCCAGCGCGAACAGCGCCGTCCCCTTCGCGTTCCTCCGGGCGGGGACGAGCGCGAGCCGGCGCAGGTTGAAGGGCGAGCGCTTGAAGGCCTGCGTCCACGCGAGGCGCGCGAGGCGCGAGCGGGCGAGCGGCGTCGCCCGGAAGAGGCGGCTGTTGAGCGCGTCGAAGGGGTCGTGCCCCGCGTAGTCGCGCGCGCGGCACCAGGCGGTCAGGCCGTCGTAGACCGACTCTAAAAGCTCCGGGTCGGGGGTCGGGGCGGCGCCGCGCTCATCGCCCATCGTCTTTGAAGCCGAGCCGCTCGCGGACGGCGTAGATGGTCTTGGACTGCGACTCGTGGTAGGTGCGCACGAGCATCTCCGCGAGCAGCCCCATGAGGATGAACTGGACGCCGACGGCGAACATGACGATGGTGATGGTGAAGAGCGGGTTGCGGATGAAGGACTCGCCGCCGAGCTTGCGCACGACCGCCCAGACGAAGGCGACCGCCGAGATGATGAAGGACGAGAAGCCGAACAGGCCGAAGACGTAGATGGGCTTCGTGTGGTACGAGGCCATGAACTTGATGGTCATCAGGTCGAGCATCACCTTGAAGGTGCGCGACAGCCCGTACTTCGACTGGCCCATCGTGCGCGGGTGGTGGCGCACGGGTATCTCCGTGACGCGCGCGCCGACCCAACTGGCGTAGATGGGGATGAAGCGGTGCATCTCGCCGTAGAGCCGGACCTCCTTGAGGAACTCGCGCCGGTACGCCTTGAGCGAGCAGCCGTAGTCGTGGAGCCGCACGCCGCCGATGAAGGAGATGATGCGGTTGGCTATCATCGAGGGAATCTTGCGCGAGACCATCTTGTCCTGCCGCTCCTTGCGCCAGCCCGAGACGACGTCGAAGCCCTCGTCGAGCTTGTCGAGCAGGCGGCCGACGTCGGCCGGGTCGTTCTGCAAGTCCGCGTCCATCGGGATGAGCACCTGTCCGCGGGCGGCGTCAATGCCGGCGGCCATCGCGGCCGTCTGCCCGTAGTTGCGCCTGAGCGCGACGACGCGCACGCGCGGGTCGCGCCGCGCGAGTTCGCGCAGGACTTCGAGGCTGCCGTCGGTGCTCCCGTCGTCCACGTAGATTATCTCGGCCGTGCGCCCCAGGCGCGCCAGCGCCTCGTCAATCTTCACGTGGAGCGGCCGCAGGTTCGGCTCCTCGTTCAGCACCGGCAGGAAGAGCGAAATCTCCGGCGCCGCGCCCGGCGCCGCCAGCGTCGCCGACACGGTCGGCTCCTCGGCGGCGCCGCTCATGATGGTCTCTTCTTCGTCGTAAATCTTCATAAACCATCCCCTGTCCCTTAGCTGTTGGCTCTTGGCCGCCGGCCCTCGGCCGAACCGAGACGGCCGGGCTGACCGGCGACGGCCCCGCGGGCAGCGGCTACGGGCTGACCGCCTCCTCCCTGAACCACTCGACGAACCGGCGGACGCCCTCCTCGATGGGCGTGCGTGGGGCGTAGCCGAGCAGGCGGCGCGCCTTCGACACGTCGGCGTAGGTCTGGGGCACGTCGCCGGGCTGCGGGGGCTGGCGGTCGATGACGGCCCGCGCCCCCAGCTCGCGTTCGAGCAGCGCTATCAGCTCGGCCAGGCTGACGGTGCGCGAGTTGCCGAGGTTGACGACCTCGTAGGCGCTCCGGCCGTAGTCCATCGCCGCGCGCACGCCCGCGACGATGTCGTCCACGAACGTGTAGTCGCGCCGCGTCGTCCCGTCGCCGAAGACCGGAATCGGCCTCCCCGCGGAGATGAGCCGCGCGAACTTGTGGATGGCGAGGTCCGGGCGCTGGCGCGCGCCGTAGACCGTGAAGAAGCGCAGGCACACGCACCGCACGCCGAACAAATGCGAGTAGGTGTGGCACAGCAGCTCGCCCGCCGCCTTCGTCGCCGCGTAAGGGCTGATGGGGCGCGCGACCGGGTCGTCCTCGGCGAAGGGGACCTTCTCGTTCTCGCCGTAGACCGAGGAGGACGAGCCGAAGACGAACTGGCGGACGCCGTGGGCCCGCGCAAGCTCCAGAAGGTTGAGCGTGCCGTTGATGTTCGTCTCGGCGTAGAGCACGGGCTCGGAGAGCGAGGGGCGCACGCCGGCGCGCGCCGCGAGGTGGACGACGCAGTCGAAGCCCGTCGCCTTGAAAATCTCTGCGAGCGCCGCGCGGTCGCGGATGTCGGCCTCGTGCAGACGGAAGTCCTCGCGCCCGAGGTGCGGCGCGACGTTGCGGCGCTTGAGCGCGGGGTCGTAGAAGTCGTTGAAGTCGTCCACGACCTCGACGCGCCACCCGCCCTCGGCCAGCAGCCGCGCGACCAGGTGCGACCCGATGAACCCCGCCCCGCCCGTGACCAGAACGTTCCCCATGCCTTGAGCGCCGAGTGATTAGTGCTGAGCGCCGAGTGCTGAGTGATGAGTGAAGAGAGGCGTCTCGCCTTCACTCATCACTCAGCACTCGGCGCTCAGCACTCAGTCCTCAATCCTTCCCTTTCGTCGCGTAAATCCAGAGGTGCCAGCCCCAGCGCGCGGCCAGGCGCGCCTCGGTCGAGCGCGGGAGCCGCGGGCCGAGCAGGGGCAGCCAACGCTTGTTCAGGAAATGCACAGCGAATTCCACCTGTGGAAAATCGCGGAACAACTCGCGCGCCTCGCCGCGCGAGTAGACGCGCGTCAGCGGGTTCCCCGCCCCGTCCGTGTTGCGGCTCAGAAACTCGCCCGCCGAGAGGTACTGCGACGCGTCCTGCTTCAGCCGCGCGGCGTGCTCGCGCAAACTCTCGACCGGCTCGCCCGTCAGTTTGTGCGCGAGCCGCAGGCCGCCCTCCGTCCGCAGCAGCCGCGCGCCCGCGCGCCTGAGCAGGCCGATGTTGACGCGGTAGTTGTAGGAGTCGCGGTGGTAGAGCATGACGACGGCGCGGCCCCCCGGCGCGAGCACGCGGTGGACTTCGCGCACGGCCGCCGCCGTGTCCGGCGTGTGGTGCAGCACGCCGTGCGAGTAGACGAGGTCGAAGCTCTGGTCGGCGAAGTCGAGCGCCTCGGCGTCGGCCACGCGGAACTCGCCGGGCAGCCCCTCCAGCTCGAACCTTTTACGGGCGAGCGAGACGGCCGCCTCCGTCAGGTCAACGCCCGTGTAGCGCGCGCCGGCGCGCGCGAACCGCGCCCCGTCGGTGCCGAGCCCGCAGCCTATCTCCAGCACGCGCAGCCCCCGCGCCCCGTCGAACCCGGCGGCCTCGGGGATGTGCCACTCCGTGCGGTAGCGGTGCTCCTCGACCAGTTCGTAGAAGCGGCGCGAGCCCGGCTCCGCGTCGGCGAACTTCGTCCCGCACGGGTGCTCCTGCCAGAACGCCCGCACCCTCTCCTTCAGACTCTGCCCCGCTTCCGCCATGAAAGACTTCGCCGACACCTGGACAACATCCGCGCACGCGCCCTGCGGCCCGCGCGAGCCCACACGGCGCGCCCCCGCCGCACACACGAAACTCAGGAAATTACCATGCCACCCACGCCACGACAAGCGCCCCGCCCGCGGCGGCCCCGCGCGGCGCGCGGCTCGCGGCGCGGGCGGGCGTCGAAGGCGCGGCGGCGGCGCGCCTCAGCGCCGAGAGCGCCGGCCGCCCCCGCCGCGCCCGGCCGAAAGGATGCGTTCAATCAGCCTTTTGTCGTCGGGGAGGATGCCCGATTTGACGAGGCGCGGCGTCAGCGTCCGCCAGTTGGGGTCGGCGGCGAAGACGCGCCGGAAGAGCGGCAAAGCCTCCTCGACGCGGTTCATGTTGGCGAGCGCGACCGCGTGCCAGTAGACCATCTCCAGGTTGCCGGGCACGAGCCTCTCGGCCGCCGCGTACTCGCGCAGCGCGCCCTCGTTGTCCTTGCGCTCGACCGCGGCGTCGCCCGCGTTCATGTGGTTGTAGGCGCGCTGGAGCAGGACGAGGCGGCGCAGCTCCTTCAGAGGCTCCGGGTGGTCGTCCACGCGCAGGTCGAAGAGCCTGTCGGCCCAGGGCCTGCCCGAAGACTCGCCCTTGACGACGACGAGCGCCGCCGACTGCCGCCCGCGGATGTCGCCGCCCTGCGCCTGCGCCGCGTCGAGCGCCGCCAGCATCCGCTCGGCCAGGTCGCCGCGCGCCGACTCGAAGGCGCGCGCCATCGCGGGCCAAACCCTCCCGTTCGCCATCATGTTCGCCTGCACGGAGTAGTTGGCGCCGGCGCGGTCGCCGGCCGCCTCGATGCACTTCGCGCCGGTGTGCGCGGCGACGCGGCCGCGCGCGTCAACCATCGCCACCTGACGCACGTCGCGCCCCCCGTCCTTCGCCAGCAGGGTCTTTAAAGCCTCCCCGGCGCTCGCGCCGCCGCGCATCAGGTCGAGCCCGTCGCGGCCGTACGAGGGGTCTATGAAGGACTGCGTGGCGACCGCGCCGACGCCCGCCTCGGCCCACGCCACGTTCGAGCCGACCGAGAACCAATGCGACTGCACGGCCACGCCCATCTCGCCCGTCGCCGGGTCGCGCGCGACGATGGAGTAGGTGTGGACGGGGCGGAGCGGCCGCGGCGACTCTTCGCCCGCCGCGCCGCGCCCTTCGGGCCGCGCGCCCCCGCCGCCGCGCCCCTGCGCGCCCGCCCCAGGGGACTTCGCCGGCGCCGACGACGACGCCGCGACCGCGGCCACAGTCACGAGCGGGGCCACAGTCACGAACGTCACGAGCGTCACGAGCGTCACGGCTGTTACGAGCGTCACGAGCGTCACGAGCGTCACGAGCGTCAACCTTCTTCTCATCTTCACCCTCCCGCCTGCGTTTGGTTTCGAGAACTCTCAGAACGCCCAGTAGCCCTGCACGAAGCGCGCGGCGAACAGGCCGAGGAAGAGCAGCGACCAGGCGGCGACGGCCGCGCCCCACGCCGGGCGCGACTCCCTGAGCCGCGCCAGCAGGATGAAGGCCGGGAACAGGACGAGCGTGTAGCGCGGCACGCTCAGGACGAACTTCGTGCTCGTCCACAGCAGCCAGTTGCACGTCATCCAGACCGCGTAGGACGCGCGCAGCCGCAGCCACGCCCACGCCGTCAGCCCCAGCCCGAGCAGCACGAACAGAAGCTCCTGCCCCCCGACCATCTCCGCCTCCGAAGGCGCGCGCGCCCACCAGGACCGCCACGCCTCCCTCACCCCGACCCACGGCCACGTCAGGGACTTGAACCAGAAACGCCCCTGCGCGCTCAGGAACGCCAGCGGGTCGCCGAGCGTCCACCAGTTGATGAGCAGGTAGACGCCGAAACCCGCGCCCACGAGCAGCAGCCACAGCCACGCCGCGCGCGGCCGCCGCCCGCCCTCCCTGTACTCCTCCCACGCCTCGAACGCGAGCGCCGGCAGCAGCAGCAGCCCGTTGACGCGCGTCATCGCGGCCAGCCCCCCGAGCAGCCCCGCCGCCCACCAGCACCGACCGCGCGCCGCCGCGAACGACCCGAGCGCGAGCGCCAGGAACAGGCTCTCCGTGTAGCCGATGTGCAGGAAGTACGCGGTCGGGAAGGCGAGCATGTAGAAGACCGCGCCGCGCGCCGTCGCCTCCGTCTCGTCGAGCCGCGCCAGGCGGAACAGCAGCAGCCCGGCCGCCACCGACGCCGCCGCCGAGACGAAGAAGGCGCCCAGCAGCTCGTCGCGCAGCACGAGCGACGCCGCGCGCGCCAGCCACGGGTAGAGCGGGTAGAAGACTATCCAGCGCGCCTCGACGCCCTCCGCGACGTAGCCCGCCCGCGCGATGTCGAGGTAGTGCGGCGCGTCCCAGCGGTTCCAGACGGCGAGCCAGTCGTAGGGCGAGCCGAGCCGCTCGTTCTTCGAGACGACGAACGCCTCGGCGCCGTAGAGGAGCAGCAGCGCCTTGAAGGCCAGCACCAGCCCCGCCGTCGGCGCGTCGAGCCACGCCGGCGGCCGCGCCCCGCGCGCCTCAGCTTTGGCGACCCGCTTCCCCTTCATCTACCCGTCCAGAAACTCGCGCTGCCACATCTCAAGCGTCAACAACTGGAGGACTTGCAGGTTGAAGTCCTCGCGCCCCGAGAGGTTCGCCTCGACCACGCCGCGCACGGCCTCCGGGCGGAAGAGGCCGCGCCGGCGGACGACCTCCTCCGACAGCAGCTCGTCCACCAGCGGGCGCAGCGGCCCGCGCAGCCACGAGCGTATCGGCGCGCCGAAGCCCGCCTTCCGGCGCCACACCACGTCGCGCGGCAGCAGACTCTCGGCCGCGCGCTTGAGGATGTACTTGCGCCGAAGTCCGCGCAGCTTGAGCCGCGGAGGCATCCGCGCCGCCAGCTCGACCAGCTCGTGGTTGAGCAGCGGCACGCGCACTTCGAGCGTCGCCGCCATCGAAGTCCTGTCCGTGTAGTCGAGGTTCAGGCACGGCAGGAACGTCTTCATGTCCACGTAGAGCAGGCGGTTGAGCGGCGCGGCCTTCGCGCACCGCCCGAAGTAGCGCCGGTGCAGGTAGTATGCGTCCGCGCCGCCCACGCCCTCGCGCGTCTCGTCGGTGTAGAGCGACCGCTTGGCCTCGTCCGTGAAGTACGTGCCGAAGCCCATGTAGCGCGCCTCGAAGTCGAGCGCGGCGCTGCGCGCGAACTTCTTCGCGTTGCGCAGCGGCGCCGTCAGGCGGCCGGGCCGCCCGCCCGGGAGCGCGCCCGCCAGCGCGCGCATCGCCGGCCGCCGCAGCGCCGAAGGCACGGGGTCGAGCGCGCCCGCCAGACTCATCGCCACCTGCCGCGGGTAGCCCGCGAAGACCTCGTCGCCGCCCATCCCCGACAGCATCACCGTCAAAGTCTCGCGCGCCTCGCGCGACACGAGGTAGCTCGGGATGGCCATGTCAATGACCGGCATCTCCATGTGGCGGACGAGCATCGGCAGGAGCTTCGCCACGTCCGGCCGGAGCATCGTCTCGTGGTAGTCGGCGCCGAGGAGCTTGCCGACCTTGCGCGCCCACGGCACGTCGCTCGGGATGATGTCGTAGCGGAGGTCTTCCTCCTCGATGCCGACCGTGTAGGTCGAGACGCGCCGGCCGCCGCCCGCGCGCCGCATCAGCGCCGCGACCACCGACGAGTCAACGCCGCCCGACAGGAACGCGCCCAGCGGCACGTCGGCCACCATCTCCATCCCGACCACGCGCCCGAGCGTTTCGAGCACGCGCTCGCGCCACCACCCCTCGCCCCGCCCCTCCTCGACCTCGTCGAACGAGACGTCCCACCACTCGCGCGCGCGCGTCCCGCCGTCGCGCCACACGAGGACGTGCGCCGGCGGCAGCCGCCTGACGCCGCGGAAGAGCGTGTGCGGGTCCGGGGTCCACAGGAAGGTGAGCTGCTGGTTGATCCCTTCGAGGTCCAGCTCGGCCCTGACGAGCCCCGAGGCCAGAATCGCCTTCGCCTCGGAGGCGAAGACGAAGGCGGCGCGCCCCTCCTCGTCCACGGCCTCGGCGTAGAAGAGCGGCTTGACGCCGAGCCGGTCGCGCACGAGCGTCAGCTCGCGCTCGCGCTCGTCCCACACGGCGAAGGCGAACATGCCGTTGAGGTGTTCGAGCGAGCCGGCGACGCCCCACTCCTCGAAGGCCGCGAGCATGACCTCCGTGTCCGTGTCGGTGCGGAAGACGCGCCCGCGCCCTTCGAGCCGCCGCTTCAGCTCGCGGTAGTTGTAAATCTCGCCGTTGAACGTGACCGAGAAGCGGCCGCCGGCCGACAGCATCGGCTGCCGGCCGGCCGCGCTCGTGTCAATGATGGCCAGCCGCCTGTGCCCCAGGCACGCGCGCCGCCCCGCGTCGTCAACGGGCGGCGAAGTCCACACGCCCTCGTCGTCGCGCCCCCGGTGCTCGATGGCCCGCAGCATCGCGCCCACGCGCGCCTCGGGGTTGACGGAGATAAGACCGGCGATGCCGCACATAAAATCAAATCAAGCACTGAGTACTGAGTGCTGAGTGAAGGCGAGACGCCTCTCAACACTCAGCCCTCAGCGCTCAGCACTTTCACCGCCTCTCCCGTCCGCAGCGAGTCGAGGATGCGGAAGGTGGCGCGCGTCGTGTTGGCGAGGTCGGCGAGCGAGACGGGGGCGGGGCCGCCTTCGCGCAGGGCGGCGCAGACGGCGCGCGCCTCCTCGCGCTGCCCCTTGTCCTGCGCGCGCAGCGACGAGCGCGTCTCGCGCCCGCCCGCGTAACGCGACGCCGAGCGGAAGTCCTCGATGACGAACGCGCGGCCCGCGCCGAAGATTTCGACGCGCTCTTTGGCGAGCGCGCGGTCGCCCTCGGCCAGGTAGGCCACCGCGCCGTTCGACCCGTCGGCGAACTTGAGCGTGACGAAGACCGAGTCGTCGTCCACCGCCTCGCGGTCGTCCGACGTGACCGACTCGGCGTAGACGCGCGTCACCGGCGCGCCGGTCAGAAACTGCATCAGGTCTACGAAGTGGCAGACCTCGCCGCGGATGCGCCCGCCGCCCTCGCGCGCGTCCTGCGTCCAGTGCGAGCGCGGCACGCGCCCGGCGTTGACGCGGTAGACGATGGAGAGCGGCGAGCGCCTCCCCGCGAAGAACTCTTTGGCCTCGCGCGCGTGCGGCGAGAAGCGGCGGTTGAAGCCGACCGTCAGACGCCCGGCCGACGCGGCGGCCGCCGCGAGCACCGCTTCAAGCTCCTCGTCGCTCAGGGCCAGCGGCTTCTCGACGAACACGTCGAGCCCGCGCTCCAGGGCGCGCCGCGCCAGCCCGGCGTGCGTGTCGTGGCGCGTGGCGACGACGACGAGGTTCAAGCCCTCCTCCGCCAGCACCTCGTCCGCGCCCGAGACGAAGCGCGCGAAGCCGTAGCGCGCGCCCACGTCGCGCGCCGTCACGCCCGACGCCGTCGCTATCGAGACGAACTCGACGCCCTCCGCCTTGAAGTGCGGCAGCAGCATCCGCCGCGCGTACTCGCCCGCCCCTATCATCCCGACGCGCACGCGCCCCGCGGGGCCCGCCCCCCCCGGCCTGAGATTCGGGGCGCGATTCTCGACGTGGCGCGCAAGCTCGCGCCCCACGTCGTAGTTGATGAGGATGCCGAGGTACGGCTCGCCGGCGTCGCCCGAGATGAGTCGGTAGGCGCGCGCGCCCTCCTCGACGGGGAAGCGGTGCGTGACGAGCGGCGCGGTCTTAACCGCCCCCGCGGCGACGAGGTCGAGGAAGGCTTCGAGGTTGCGCCCCTCCGTCCAGCGCACGTAGGCGTAAGGGTAGTCGTGCCCGCGCTCCTCGTACTCCGGGTCGTAGCGCCCCGGCCCGTAGGACATCGAGACGCGCAGCGTCAGCTCGCGCCGGAAGTAGCTCTGCCGCGGCACGTTCATCCCGACGAGGCCGACGGCCACCACGCGCCCGCGCAGCCGCGAAATCTCGCCCGCCAGCTCGACCGGCTCGTCCGACTGCGTCGCCGCCGTCAGCAGCACGGCGTCCGCGCCCCGGCCCCGCGACCACTTGAGCACGGCCTCCTTCACGCCCACGCCCGCCCGGCAGCCGTCGTCCGCGCCCAGTTGCTTCGCCAGCTCGACCTTCGACTCGTCGAGGTCAACGCCGAAGACGCGGCAGCCGTTGGCGCGAAGCAGTTGCGCCGCCAACTGCCCGATGAGCCCGAGCCCGACGACGACGACCGACTCGCCCAGGGTCGGCTCCGCCAGCCGCACGCCTTGCAGCGCGATGGCGCCGAGCGTGGCGAAGGCGCCGGCCTCGAAATCGACCCCGTCGGGCAGGCGCGCGCACAAATTTTTCGGCACCGACAGCAGTTCGGCGTGCGCGGCGTAGCCCGTCCCGGCGCACGCCACGCGGTCGCCCGCGCGGAACTCCGTCACGCCCTCGCCGACCTCGACGACCACGCCTGCGGCGCTGTAGCCGAGCGCGTGCGACTCGTCCAGCTTCTCGCGCACCGACCGCACGGCGTTGACGAGCCCTTCGCTCCGCACCTTCTCGACGACCTTGCCGACGAGGTCGGGCCGCTCCTTCGCCTTCCCCAGAAGGCTCTTGCGCCCCAGCTCGACGAAGGCGCGCTCGGTGCCGGCGCTGACGAGCGACGCGGCGGCGCGCACCAGCACGCGGCCGGGCTGCGCGACCGGCGCCGGCACGTCGGCCACCACGCCCTCGCCCGTCTTCAGGTTTTGCAGCAGTTGCTTCATACGGAGGAGCGGGCGCCGGTCACTAGTCGGCGGCCGTCAGGCTCGGCACTTCTGAGACTGACGCTGACACCGAGACGATTCATTGACGGCGGGTTTTTCCACCGGCGCCGACTGCCGCCTGCTGTCCGCCGCCTGCCGTCCGCCGTCTGGTGACTGCCGTCTACCGTCCGGCGCGTTTCCCGGCCAGCGCGTCCTCGATGAGGCCGCTGACCCACTCGGCGCGCGCGTCCCAGGTGCCGCCCTCGACGGCGCGGCGGCGGCGGCCGGGCGCCTCCGGGTCCGACTCGGCGAGCGCCTCCTCGACGAGTCGGAAGAAGTCGGCGCGCGTGCGCGCGATGCGCAGCACGTCGCGCATCGGCTCGTACTCGGGGAGCGGCGAGATGACGACGGGCTTGCCCGTCGCCAGGTACTCGCGCACCTTGATGGCCGAGCCGTAGCTCGTGAACGCGCGTTCAGTTTCCCACGGCAACACACACACATCAAACCCGGCCGCGTAGCGCGGCAGCTCGTCGTAGGGGACGGGCGGCAGGAAGTGCGTGTTCGGCAGCGCCTCGACCTCGACGCCGCGCGACTTGTTGCCGATGAAGACCCACTGCCACCCGGGGCGCTCGACCGCCGCGCGCTTAATCAGCTCCTGGTCTATCAGCCACGGCTCGACCGCGCCGAAGTAGCCGAGCCGCGGGCGCGGGATGCGCGCCACCGCGTCGGCGACTTCGAGCCCCCCGCCGCCGGCGCGCGCCCAGTGGTCGAAGTCCACGGCCTGCTCCAGCAGGTGCGAACGCTCGCGCCCGAGCGTCGCCTCCTCCAGCAGCTTTCTCCCCGAGTAGAAGATGAGGTCGGCGCGCTTGAGCGCGTGCTCGTGCAGGCGGCGGATGGCGGCCGGGTCGGTGGCGTGGTCCATCGAGTTCTCGTCGTACTTGTCCGAGACGTGGTAGACGACGAGCGACTCGTCGAGCCGGCCTATCATCTCGGCCGCGGTCGGGATGGCGACCCACAGCACGGGCCGCCTGAGGCCGCGCCTGCGCGCCAGCCACCCCACCTGCGCCGCCAGCAGACGCCGGTTGAGCGCGCGCGCCGCCCCGCTCCCGTAGAACGGCAGCGCCGCCGGCGACACGACCGTGATGCCCTCCGGCGTCGTCCTCGCCAGCTTCGCGTACGACCGCAGCTTGCGCGCCACGCGCGGCAGCAAATCCTTGTTCCCCAGCCCCGGCAGCCCCATCGAGATGGAGTTCACGAACACGACGCGGTTGCCCGCCCGCGCGAACCGCCGCATCAGGTGGTTCTTCGAGTGCGGGTGGTGATACCACCAGTCCTCGCCGCCGAAGCACACAAAGGATGTTCCCGTGATAACAGGCACTTTTCGAGCGTTTCCGGCTACCCCCCGCGACTACACGTCTCGTTTCCGAGCCCTCGACCCCGCAGGCGGCTGCGAGGGGCGCGCAAAAAAAACGGATACTAACACGCGGCTAATCAAAGCGCACAAATCACGCCCGGCCGCGCCGCGTCGCCCCGCGCGGGACGTGAAGCGGCGTCGGAGCGCGGTCAGTGAAGGTGAGTAAATTCCTAGCCGCGCGCCGGCGCCAATCGCATAGGCTGAGAGGGAGGCGGGGCGGTGAATTCCGCTTGAGGCGCGCTCGCGGACGAGGGGGGAAGCCGGCGGTGCGGCGTCGAGGGGCGCTTAAAAGTGCGCAGGCGCGTCGGCCTCAAGGGCCGCGCGCCTGTCTTATCGTGGCTCGTCGCCGCGTTCCGTCTTATGGTGGCCCGTCGCCGCGGTCCGCCGCCGGCGCGAGTATGCGCCGCCGCGCCTCGGAGCGATGACGCCGCTACTCCTTCTCGCCGGCCGCCTCTTTCTCTCGCGCGCTCATGTTGACCAGGGTCGGCCCGGTCAGGAGTTCGTGCTTCTGAGCGGCGCCCTCCTCGCGGAGCCTTTTGATGGCGGCCTGGCAGTACTGCTCGTTGTTGTCAATCAGCAGGCAGCGCCTCCCGACAGACAGCGCGGCCAACCCGGTCGAGCCGCTGCCGCCGAACGGGTCAACGACGAACCCGCCGTCGGGGCAGAGCAGCTTGATGAAGAACAGCGGCAGGTCAACGGGGAACACCGCCGGGTGCCCTTTATTTTTACCGACGAGGGGCAGGCTCAACACGTTCGAAGGCAGGACGGTCTGCTGCCCCACCCACCTGGAGATGTCGCGGCCGAACCCACTCGCGTTGGCCGAGTTGTGGCGGCTCAGGTCGTTCTCGCCCAGTTTGGCCAGGCGGGACTCGACCCAATCACCAATCGGCTTACGCACGGCGGCCTGATTCATGTAGGGGCGCTTCGACCGCGCGAGGTGAAAGCAGTACTCCCAGCCGTCGCGCAGGCGCGTGGGCCAGTAGCCGGGCATGGGGTTGGTCTTGTGCCAGAGGTAGTCCTCGATGGAGAACCAGCCCTGGCGGCAGAGCGCCTCGATGGTGTGCCAGACGTAGCGGTGGCGGACGCCGTCAACGACCTTGTCTTTAATGTTGATGACGAGGCTGCCCGTGGGCTTGAGCGCGTTCCAGAAGGGCTCGTGGAACGTCAGGAACCAGTCCACGAACTTGTCCGGGTGGACGCTGTCGTAATGCTTGTGTCTCGCGTCGGCGTAAGGGGGGGAGGTGACGATGAGGTCCACCTGCCCTTCGTAAGCCTTCAGCTCTTCCCGGCTGTCACCGCGAACCACCGTGCAGGCAGCGTCAGCTTTCTTTACGGTGATTCTATTCGCCGGCAGACTCATGCCCTTCCTCCTCACCAGCGGACGTTAAACTTCCCGTGTCGAATAGGCGGCTAAGGTCGAAAGCCTCGTCCGGCTCTTCTGACGCGGCCCCCCGGCCCGGGTCGGCGGCCGGTCCCGGCCGGCTCTCAACATCGAACATACTCGGCTTTGCGGCTTTCGGCTGGCTGATGTACTTCGCGAAGGCGTCCGGGTCGAGGCGCCCCGTTGCCTCGTTGACCAGCCCCGACTTCCTCAACTCTTCCACAAGCAATTTAGAGCACTCCTCACGATGTTTCAAAGCAGGAAACGTCAGGTGGCCGCCCACGACTTCGGCGGGGCCCGGGGCGGCCCGCGGGCGGGCGCTGAGGCGGGGGTTCAGGAGTCCTTTTCGAGTAGCTTGGTCGTGTTGTCGGTGACGCTCGGCGGGTGGAGCATCTCGGCGGTGTCGGCGCGCTGGCGGTCGAAGAGGGGGGCGGGGACGAACTGCGGCGCGCCGAGCGCGTGCGCGTCGGCGGCGGGGCCTAAGTCGCCGCGCCCTTGGCGGCCGCGGGCGGGCGGTGCCTCTTCGACGAAGAGTCGCGCGTAGACGATCATCACGAGCCCGGTCAGGAATGACGCGAGCGGGAACAGGAGCGGGACGGGACCGTCAACGAGGATGCAGAGCCCGAAGAAGACGGGGAACAGCACGACGCTGAAGACCATCAGCTTGGCGCCGCGGCGCGTGACCCGCCGCCGCGCCGTCATCTCGGCGGCGCGCGCCGGGTCGGGGCGCGCGTGCGCCGCGTCGTTGGCGGCGACGTAGGCGCCGAGCCCCGCGAGCTGGAGCCCGCACCTCGGGCAGAAGCGAACCTCGTCTGAAGACTGCTGACCGCACTTTGGACAGAACATCTTTTTTTTTACACCTGTGGCTTCGGGCGGCGTTCGGACTCCTGCGGGAGTTACGTCGCCGGGCGCGGATAAGTTCTGGCGGCGGGCGCGCGCGCCGCGCGGTTTGTATAATGTCGGCCGCGACGCCGACCCCGAGCCCGGCGGAGAGCCCCGATGGAATATCCAGAGCAGCGCCCGCCCGTTCATGAAGAGCATGCCCGCGAAGGTCGTCGTCGTCCGGGCGCGCGGCGGCGGGCGGCGCTGGCGTTCGGGCTCGTCTTCGCGGCGGCGCTCGGGGCGAGGCTGTTGTGCTGGGCGGACGGGCGGTTCGCGGCCTACGAGGTGCAGAGCGCGGTGGCGCAGAACTACAAGCACCTGGCGCGGCTGCTCGGGGAGAACGGCGCGGCCTCGTTCTACGACCCGGCCTCGACGACGAGCGACCCCGACCTGCTCGGCCACCCGCCGGGCTACTCCTTCGTCATCCTCCTCGTCCACGGAGTCTTCGGCGAGTCGGACGCGGCGACGCAGCTCTTTCAAATCGCCTGCGACGCCCTGGCGGCGGGGCTCGTCTTCCTCGTCGCGGCGGAGCTGCTCGGGTTCGGCGCCGGCGTGACGGCGGGCGGGCTGGCGGCGCTCGCGCCGCAGTTCTGCTGGAACTCGCTGACGCTGCTGCCGGACACGCTGGCGGTGGCGCCGTTGCTGCTGGCGGTCTACGTGCTGGCGCGCGCGCCCGCGCGGGGGCGCGGGGCGTGGGCGGCGCTGGCGGCGGGCGCGCTCGTGGGCGCGTCGTGCTGGCTGAGGGCGAACGGGCTGCTGCTCGCGCCGTTCATGGCGCTCGCCGTCCCCTTCCTCTTCCCGAAGGGGGCGCGCCTGAAGGCGGCGCTGCTGCTCGTCGCGGGGGCGGCGCTGGCGGTGGCGCCGTTGACGGCGCGGAACGCGGTCGTCTTCGGCCACTTCATCCCCGTCTCGCTCGGCGCGGGGCAGACGTTGGTGGAGGGCGTCGCCGACTACGACCCGGCGCGCAGGTTCGGGCTGCCCGACACGGACGCGGAGCTGACGCGGATGGAGGCCGAGGAGGCGGGGCGGCCCGAGTACGCCGCGGCGCTGTTCACGCCCGACGGCATCCGGCGCGACCGCGAGCGGACGCGGCGCGCGCTGCGCGTCATCGGCGCCAACCCCGTCTGGTTCGCGGGGGTGATGTTGAGGCGCGCGGCCTCGATGCTCAGGCTGGAGAGGACGCCGCTGGCCTCGACGCTGCCCGTCTCCGAAGGGTGGACGCGCCCGCCGAGGCTGCTGCTGCGCGGCGCGCAGAAGCTTTTCATCACGGCGGTCTTCCTGCCGCTTTACGCCGCGGGGCTCTGGCTGCTGGCGCGCGGGCGCAGGCGGCGCGCGCTGGCGGCGCTGCTCGTCGTCCCGCTCTACTTCCTCTGCGTCCAGTCGGCGCTGCACACCGAGCACCGCTACGTGCTGGCCGTCCACTACTTCCTGTTCGCCGTCGCCGCGCACGCGCTCGGCCGCGCGGCGGGGCTGGCGGCCGGGGCGCTCAGGCGTCGAACAGCTTCGCGGTGATGGCGGCGAGGTTCCGCTCGGCCTCGCGCTCGTAGCGCGCCGCCCAACCGGCCGTGTCGCGCGCGTGGCCGCCGGCGAGGGCGAGCCTGAGCTGCGCGGCGAGCGCGTCCACGTCGCCGAAGTCGTAGAGCAGCATCCCGCGCGTCTCGCCGGCGCGCGTGGCGACGACGGGCAGCCCCGCCCAGATGGCCTCGACGCGCGAAAGGCCGTAGCCTTCGAGCGCGACGCCGCGCACGAAGGCGTCGCAGCGCCGCATGACCTCGAAGACGTGCGGGTGCGCGACGTTCTTCAGCACCGTCACCCACTCGCGGCCGCGCAGGACCGCCTCGCGGTAGGCGGCGTCGGACGCGAAGTCGCCGTCGAGCAGGACGAGCCCCAGGTCTTCGCCCGTCTCGCGCCGCAGGCGCTCGACCGCCTCGGCCGCGTGCAGGAACCCGTAGTCGCGTGTGAAGACGCCGACGGAGCAGACGCGCCGCGCACGCCGCATCGGGCCGGCGAGCGCCGCCTCAATCTCCGGGGTGAGCGGCCCGGCGGAGTCGCGGTCGGGCGCGGGCAGCAGCGTCTCGACGAGCGTGACCGGCTGTGTGACCCCGACCTCCTCGCGGAGCCAGCGCTCCAGCCCCGCGCCGGCGACGACGAACTCGTCAACGGACGCGGCGGCCGCGCGGAAGAGCGCGCGGCGCGCGGGGCCGAAGCGCGCGTGGCGCGACGGCAGCGTCCCGTCGTGAACAATTTTCAACCACTCGAAACCGAGCAGACGCTTTAGAATCACCCAGACGGGGACGAGCGCGCTCGGGTGCTCCAGAAGGAAGTGCGTGCAGTCGGCGACGCGGGCCGCGCGCCCTTCGCGCAGGACGAGCGGGACGAGTTCGCGCCGCTTGTCGCGCATGAAGAAGACCTGCGGCGCGCGCGGCTCCGCGTCGCCGTACGTCCAGAGCCGCAGGCCGCGCCCCTTCAGCCGCTCGAAGAGCGCGCTGACGTAGACCGACACGCCGCCGTATGGCGGCGGGCACGGGCCCAGCAGTACGACCTTTTTGCTCATCTGCCTTTCGGGGCCGCCCGCCGGCGCGGCGGCGGGCGGCCGCGCGTGACTCGGAAGGCGCGGGCGTCGCCGGCCCGACCGGCCGCGCCGGCTTCATCTGATGGACGTGGAAAATTCCTCTCAGGAACCGCGCGTCGCGGTCGTCGTGCCCTCGTACAACCACGCGCCGTACGTGGCGGCGACGCTGCGCTCGGTCTTCGCGCAGACGCGCGCGCCCGGGCGTCTGCTCGTCATCGACGACGGCTCGCGCGACGGCTCGCCGCGCGTCATCGAAGAGGCGCTCAGGGACTGCCCCTTCCCCTGCGAGCTGGTGGCGCGCGCGAACCGCGGGCTGTGCGCGACGCTCAACGAGGGGCTGTCGAAGACCTCGGGCGAGTACTTCGCCTACCTCGGCTCGGACGACCTGTGGCTGCCCGGCTTCCTCGAAGCGCGCGTCCGGACGCTGGAGTCGCGGCCGCGCGCCGTGCTCGCCTACGGCCACGCGCTCCTGGTGGACGCGCGCGGCGAGGCGGAAGACTGCACGCTCGACTGGGCGCGTTACGCGGACGGCGACGCGCGCGCCATGCTGCTCGAAGAGACTTACGCGCCGATGAGCCCGACCGTCCTGCACCGCCGCTCGGCGGTCGAGCGCCACGGCTGGAACGAGCGCGCGCGGCTCGAAGACTACGAGCTTTACCTGCGCCTGAGCGCCGACGGCGAGTTCGCCTTCGACCCGCGCGTGCTCTCGGCGTGGCGGCGGCACGGGGCGAACGCCAGCGGCGACTTCGTCTGGATGATAGAGGCGCGGCTCGAAGCGCAGCGCAACGCCGCCGCGCACCTCGGCCTCGGCCCGGCGCAACTGGCGCGCTACCGCCGCCGGCTCAACTTCGCCGGCGCCGAAGACCTGCTCCGCCTCGGCGACAAGCGCGCCGCGCTCAAACACCTCGCGCGCGGCCTCGGCGGCGCGCCCTCGGCGGCGGCGCTGGCGCGCGTCGCCCTCCGGCTCGTCGCGCCCTACGCGCTCGTCGAGCGCCGGCGCCGCCGGAGGCGCGACGCCGCCGCCCAGCGCTACGGCAGGGCGCTAACGTGACTCGACCCAGCGGTCGTACCAGAGCGAGAGGTTGACGAGCGCCCAGAGGTGGAAGCCCCAGTCGCGCGCGCCGCGCCGGTGCTCGGCGAAGAGGCGCGCGACGAAGCCGTAGTCGAGCAGCCCCCGCCCGCGCAGCGCCGAGTTCATCACGCGCGCCTCAAGCTCGCCGGCCGAAGGGCCGCGGAACCAGCCTTCGACCGGCGCGCCGAAGCCGCGCTTGCGGCGGTAGAGCAGGTCGCGCGGCAGCACGCCTTCGAGCGCGCGCTTGAGGACGTGCTTGCCGCTGCGCCCCTCGACCTTCAGCGCGCGCGGCACGCCGAGCGCGTACTCGACTAAGTGGTGGTCGAGGAACGGCACGCGCGCCTCGACCGACGTCGCCATCGTCATCTTGTCCACGCGCATCAGAAGGAGTTCGGGCAGCCGCACCTTCAACTCCAGGTAGGTCATCCGCGCCAGGAAGTCCGAAGCGGGGCGCTCTCGCGCGACGCGCCCCAACTCCTCGAGCACGACCCCGTAGGAGGAGAGCGCGCCCGTCTCAGCGAGCGGCGCGCGCCCGCGCGCGGAGACGAGGCGGCCCTTGAGCGTCTCGTCGAAGACGACGGCCGCGCCCCAGAAGGGCTCCTCGCCCGAGCCGAAGCGCCTGACCAGCTCGGCCGCCTCGGCGTTGCCCGTCGCCGCGCCGACCAGCGGCGCGAGCGCCCCGGCCGCGCGCCGCGCCACCCGCGGCGCCGCCTCGGCCCGACGCCAGAAGCGCTCGTAGAGTCGCAGGTACTTGACATACTTGTCGTAGCCGCTGAAGACTTCGTCGGCGCCCTCGCCGACCTGCACGACGATGGTCCCCGACTCGCGCGCGAGCCTTGAGACGTAGTAGAGCGGCACGCAGACGGGGTCGGCCAGCGGCTCGTCCTGGTGGAAGACGAGGTCGGGCAAAAGGTCGAGCATGTCGCGCTCGCCGATGAGGACTTCGTGGTGGTTGGCGCCGAAGCGCCGCGCCGTCTCGCGCGCCGCGTCCAGCTCGTTCAGCTCCGCGTGGTCTTTGTAGGCGACGGTGAAAGTCTCGACGGGGCGCGACGTCTGCTCGGCCATCAGCGCCACGTTGGCCGACGAGTCCACGCCGCCCGAGAGGAAGACGCCGAAGGGCACGTCGGCCATCATCCTCTTTTTGATGGACTCGCGCAGCAGCCGCAGAATCTCGGCGCGGTGCTCCTGCTCGCCGACCGCGCGGGCGCCGTCGGCGGGCGGCGCGGGCGGGAGCGCGTCCCAGTAGCGCGCCGTCTCGGCCCGCCCGTCGCGGCCGCAGACCAGCAGGTGGCCGGCGGGCAGTTTGCCGACGCCGCGGAAGAGCGTGCGCGGCGCCGGCGTCGCCAGGAAGGAGAGGTAGTGGTCGAGCGACTCCTCGTCCAGCTCGGCCGACGCCTCGGGGTGCGCGAGGATGGCCTTTATCTCGGAGGCGAAGATGAGGCGGCCGCCCGCGTGCATGAAGTAGAGCGGCTTGACGCCGACGCGGTCGCGCGCGAGCACCAGGCGCTCGCGCCGCTCGTCCCACAGCGCGACGGCGAAGTCGCCCTCAAGCTCCTCGACGAAGTCGAGCCCGCGCTCCTCGTAGAGGTGGACGATTGTCTCGCTGTCGGTGCGCGAGCGGTACCGGTGGCCGCGCGCTTCGAGGCGGGCGCGCAGCTCCGCGTGGTTGTAAATCTCGCCGTTGAAGACGAGCCACACGCCCGACCCGTCGCAGCCGCGCATCGGCTGGTGGCCGGCCGGCGAGAGGTCAATGATGGAGAGGCGCCGGAAGCCGAGGCCCAGCCGGCCGCCGTCGAGCAGTTCCGCCCCCACGTCGTCCGGCCCGCGGTGCGACATGCGGTCGCGCATCCGCCCGACCACGTCGAGCCGCACGCGCCCCTCCGCCGCCCCGTACTCCCACACCCCGCAGATGCCGCACATAAGTCTCTCTCGAAAGGCCGGACGGCGGCGGATGAACGGGGCGCCGCCGGCCGTTCGCCCGCCTCCCACGCGCCGGCCGTTCGCCCGCCTCCCGCGGAGGGAGCGTTGACGGCCGCCGCTTCATCCTTCGCTTCATCCTCCCGCGAAGTGAGCGCCGGCCGGCCTCGCTTCGGCCTTCACCCTCCCGCCAGGCCCCCGAGCACAGACTCTAAACGCGCCGCGGCGTCTTCGCCAGCGCGGACGGGCAGCAGCAGCCAGCGCGCGGCGAGCGGCGCAGGCGCGCGCAGCGCCCAGACGGCGGCCGCCGTCTCCACCTTCGAGCCGTAGTCGCGTGAAGACCAGCGCGGCTCGACCGTCACGCCCTCGAAGCCTTCGACCGAGGCGACGACGAGACGCGCGCCCGTCGCCTCGTCAACGACCTCGACGGCCGCGCGCCCGCGCGTCTGCGAGCCGCGCGGCGCGAGCGGGCGGACGAGGCGCCCCGGCGCGGCGTGGAAGACGAAGCGGAAGACGTGCTCGCCCGTCCCCTCCAGGGCGTCCTCGACGAGCCAGCAGCCGGCGCGCCGGTCGAACGTGACCGCGCGGCGGTGCGTCACGCGCCCGGCCGGCAGGCGCTCGTAGCCGTAATGCTCGGCGGCGGCCGCGTCGCGCCGCCCATCGGAGGTGAACGAGAGCAGGCGCGGGCGCGCCTCGTCGCCGATGTGGAAGGGCGCGGCCTCGGGCGTCGTGTTCTGCTCGGCGCCGTCCACCTCGACGGTCGAGTGGTAGGCGGTTGAGCGGAAGGCGTGGCGGGCGGGCAGGTCGCCCGTGTAGACGTACGTGCCGGGGTCGGCGACGAAGCTGACGCCGAAGGCCGAGACTTCGATGGAGAGCGCGTCGTTGTGGCCGTGCGCGCCGCGCCCGCCGAGGCCCGCGCCGCTCGCGCTCAGCAGCAGGTAGAGGTCGCGCTCGCGCAGCACGCACGCCCCCGCGTGCTCGAACGCCTCGGAGCGGGACGACGAGACGGCCGCCGCCTCAAGCCCGCCGTAAACGCGCGCGCCGTCCGCGCCGAGCAGCCAGAAGACCTCCTCGGGCGCCTGGTCAGAGACTTTAAAGCGCGGCTCGCGAAACAGCGCCGCGCCGACGGCGAGCAGGTATGCGTGGTCGTCGGCCGCGCGCGCGGCGAGCGGCAGCACGCGCCCGCCGTCCGTGTCGCCGACGAGCGGCGCGCGCCCGTCCGGCCGCAGGTAGGCGCGCGCGTATTCGAGCATCGAGCGCACGCGCCGCCAGTGGCGCTCGGCGACCTCGACGCCGTTCTCGCGGCAGAGCAGCAGCGAGTAGAGGAACAGCTCCGTCACCAGGCGGTGGTAGCCGGTCGAAGCCTCCCAGCTCGCGCCGTCGGGGAGGACCTGCCTGTCCAGCTCGCGCAAAAGCTCGCGCAGCGCGAAGTCGCGCCAGCCGGCCGCGGCCGCCAGTTCGGGCAGGCAGACGCCCAGCCACAGCAGCCCCGCCAAGTCCGACAGGTAATGATTGCCGGCCGCGATGTAGGAGTATTCGAGGTTGCGGCGGACGTGGCGGCCGTGCGCGTCGAGGAGCGCGAGGAGCGCGAGGAGCCTCCGCTCGTCGAGCGCGGGCGAGCGCCGGAACAGCGTGAGCGCCGCCAGCAGGTTCGTCGCGCGCAGCGCCGCCTCCATCGCGCAGGCCCAGTTCGGCCCGAGCCCCGGGGGGTTCTGCTCGGCCCACGACTCGGCCTGCGCGAAGAACTCTTCGGCCAGCGACTCGCCGCCGCCCGCGGCGTACGCGCGCCCGAGCGCGACGAGGTGCCCCAGACGGTTCAACTCCCAAAGCACGCGCACGTCCGAGCCGTCGCCGCGCACGAGCGCCACGTCGGCATGGAAGTCGAGCGGCCAGCGCGCGCCCGTCAGAGGCTCGCGCAGCCAGTCAACGCGCCCGCCGAACTCGCGCTCGCCGTACCCGAGCAGCGCCCAGCGGCGTCCGGCGATTGCGCGCCCCTCCTCCCGAAGCGCCTCCGCCCTCGGCGCGAGGTGTTCGCGCCCGGCGGGCGTCAGCGCCTCCTCGAACCCTTTGAAGAAGCGCGCCGCGCCGCCCCCGCGGAAGTGTTCGAGCAACCCGGCGCCGCCGGCGCGCGCGAACTCGGGCGCGAGCCGCGCGGGCGGCGGCGGGACGCTCGCGCCGCGAGCGCGGGCCGACAGCGCCGCGCGCTCGCCCCGCAGGCGCAGCGCCACGAGGCCGCGCCGCCCCGCCTCCAACGCCGCCGCCCCGAGGCCGACCTCGCCCCGCAGCGCCCGCCTGATTTTGCCCCTGATGCCCATGAAGGAAAGGCGGAAGGACGAAGGACGAAGGACGAAGGATGAAGCGAGGGGCCCCGGAGCCTCGCCTTCACGCTCGTCCCCCGCCCTCACCCTCCCGAAGCCGCGCCAGTGTACAAACGCGCGCCGGGCGGTTCAAGCGGGGCGCGCGCCGCCGACGCCGTTTGACGCCCCCGGCCACGGCTGGCAGACTTACCAGTCTGCACGGCGGACTGGTAAAGAAGACCCGATGAGCCTTGAGACCGGCGAGACATCCGAGGGCGGCGTGCGCGCGCCGCGCGCGCTGGACGCGCAGGCGGCGGCCGGAGGGGCGGGCGCGCCGCCGGCCGGGCTGCCGCACACGGTTCTGCTGCCGGAGGACGCCGGCGTCCAGCTCAACCTCGGCGACCTGTGGGCCTACCGCGAGCTGCTCTACTTCCTGACCTGGCGCGACATCAAGGTGCGCTACAAGCAGACGCTGATGGGCGTGGCGTGGGTCGTCATCCAGCCGCTGCTGACGATGCTCGTCTTCACGCTCGTCTTCACGCGCTTCGTGCGGCTCGAAGAGGGCGCCATCCCCTACCCGCTCTTCGCCTACGCGGGGCTGCTGCTGTGGACGTTCTTCTCGACCTCCATCAGCTCGGGGACGAACAGCCTCATCGGCAACACGCACCTCGTCACCAAGGTCTACTTCCCGCGCGCCTTCATCCCGGCGGCGGCGGTCGGAGCGGGGCTGGTGGACTTCTGCGTCGGCTCGCTGATGCTGGCGGCGCTCGCCGCCTACTACGGCGTCAGCGTGACGTGGGGGCTGCTGCTGCTGCCGGTCTTCGTCCTGCTGGCGGCCATGCTGGCGCTCGCCGTGGGGCTTTTGTCGGCGGCGCTGACCGTGCGGTACCGCGATTTGCGGCACGCGCTGCCGTTCCTGATGCAACTGTGGATGTTCGCCTCGCCGGTCATCTACCCGCTGAGCGTCGTGCCCGAGGGGTGGCGCTGGGCGCTGGCGGCGAACCCGATGACGGGCGTGCTCGAAGGCTTCCGCGCGGCGCTGACGGGGGCGCCGTTCGACTGGGGGCTGGTCGCCGTGCCGGCGGCGGCCGCGCCGCTGACGCTCGCCGCCGCGCTCTACGTCTTCCGCGGGCTGGAAGACACCTTCGCCGACATCATCTGAGGGGAGTGATGGAGCCCGTCGTCGTCAGCGTCGAGGACGTCAGCAAGCGCTACCGCATCGGCGCGCTGCACCCGGCCTACCACACGTTCCGCGAGGTGTTCGCGGGGGCCGTCGCCGCGCGCCTGCGCCGGCTCGGCCGCGGGCGCGCGGGCGGCGACGCCGACACGCTGCGCGCGCTCGACGGCGTGAGCCTCGAAGTCCGCCGCGGCGAGATAGTCGGCGTCGTCGGCCGCAACGGCGCGGGCAAGTCCACGCTGCTGAAAATCCTCTCGCGCATCACGCGCCCGAGCGCCGGCCGCGTCGAAATCCACGGCCGCGTCGGCAGCCTGCTCGAAGTCGGCACGGGCTTCCACCCCGACCTCACGGGGCGCGAGAACATCTTCCTCAACGGCGCCATCCTCGGGATGCGCAGGGCCGAGATCAAGGCGAAGTACGACGAGATAGTCGCCTTCTCGGAGCTGGAGCGGTTCATCGAGACGCCGGTCAAGTTCTACTCGTCGGGCATGTACGTCCGGCTCGCCTTCTCCGTGGCCGCGCACCTCGAACCCGAAATCCTCATCATGGACGAGGTGCTGGCGGTCGGCGACATGGCCTTCCAGCAGAAGTGCCTCGACAAGATGAACGAGGTGCGGCGGCAGGGGCGCACCATCTTCTTCGTCTCGCACAACCTGCCGGCGGTGACGCGTCTGTGCAAGCGCGCCGTCCTGCTCGAAGGCGGCCGCCTCGTCGCCGAGGGGACGCCGCAGGAGGTCGTCAACCGCTACCTCAGTTCGAGCTGGCGCGCGGGGGCCGAGCGCGCGTGGGAGGAGCGGGAGGCGCCCGGCGTCGGCGGCGCCGTCGTGCGCCTGCGCGCCGTGCGCGTGCTGGACGAGCGGCGGGCGCCGGCGCCGGCCGTGGACGTGCGCCGGCCCTTCGGCGTCGAGGTGACCTACGACGTGCTCGAAGACGGCCACGCGCTCACGCCCGTCGTCGAGCTGGTTAACGACGAGGGCACCGAGGTCTTCAGCACGCACGACACGGGCGCCGAGTGGCGCAGGCGCGCGCGACCCCGCGGGCGCTACACGAGCGCCGTGCGCGTGCCCGGCAACCTGCTGGCCGAGGGGACGCTCGTCGCGCACGTCTCGATAATGTCGCACTTTCCGTCTACAATCCTCCACGCGCGCGCCGAAGGCGCCGTCGCCTTCCAGGTGCTGGACGAGCCCGGCGGCGACTCGGCGCGCGGCGACTACGCCGGCCCGCTGCCGGGCGTCGTCCGCCCCCTGCTCGAATGGGAGACGCGCTTCGAGGGGGTCGGGCGACCCGGGGCGGAAGTCTGACGGCGGGCGAAGGGCTCCGGCGGCGGAGCATGGCCGCGCGTTCATCGTCCGCCGCCCGCGCCCGCCCGCCCGCCGGGGCCGGCCCGGCGTCACCTCGCTCAGTGCCCCGATGAGAGAGAGACTACGCGACAGGCTGACCCTCGCGCAGAAGCTGCGGCTCAAGCGCGTGGTCTACGCGCCCGTGGGCTGGGCGCTGCGGGCGGCGGCGCGCGCCTACGACTTCGCCGTCGCCCTCGGCGCCTCGGCCGAGGCCAACGGGCTCGACCTGCGCCGCGCCTTCGACGTCCGGCTCAGGCCCGCCGCGCCGCGCGCGCAGCCCTTCTCCGCCTCGGACTTCCTCTTCCTCACGCGCGCCGCCGCCGCCGCGGGCGCCCCCCTGGAAGCGCCCGACCCCGCGCGCCCGGTCAACGTCTCGGTCATCATCCCCGTCTTCAACAAGGCCGAGTTCACCTTCCAGTGCCTGCGCTCGCTCGCGCGCGAGATGGACTTCCGCGGGGCGGAGGTCATCGTCGTGGACAACGCTTCGTGCGACGAGACGCCCGAGCTGCTCGCGCGCTTCGGCGGCCTCGTCCGCGTCATCCGCAACGCGGAGAACCGCGGCTTCGTGGACGCCTGCAACCAGGGCGCGGCCGCCTCCTCGGGGCGCTTCCTCGTCTTCCTCAACAACGACACGGTCGTCCTGCCCGGCTGGCTCGAAGCCCTCGTCGAGACGGCCGAGCGCGACGAGGCGGCGGGCGCCGTCGGCTCGATGTTCCTCTACCCGGACGGGCGGACGCAGGAGGCGGGCTCCATCATCTGGTCGAACGGCGAGACGCTCAAGTACGGCAAGGGCAAGTCGGCCGACGACTCGCGCTTCCAGTTCGCGCGCGAGGTGGACTTCTGCTCGGGCGCGTCTCTGCTCGTCCGGCGCGAGCTGTTCGAGCGGCTCGGCGGCTTCGACCGCCGCTACGCGCCCGCCTACTACGAGGACACCGACCTCTGCATGGGCGTGCGCTCGCTCGGCTACAAGGTGGTCTACCAGCCGCGCTCGCGGCTCTACCACTACGAGGGCGCGACGGCCGGCGCCGACACGGGCGCGGGCTTCAGGCGCTTTCAGGTCATCAACCGCGACAAGTTCTACGCGAAGTGGCGCGACGTGCTGGCGCGCGACCACCGCCCGGAGGACCACGCCGCGGCCGAGCGCGCCGCCAACCGCCGCTGGGGCTGCCAGGTGGCCGTCTTCGACGACCGCGTGCCGACGCCCGACCGCGACTCGGGCAGCACGCGCATGCTCCACATCCTGCGCGCCCTCTCCGAGTGGTGCCACCCCGTGCTCATCACGACGGGCAAGCGGGTCTGGCCCGAGTACGAGCGCCGGCTCTGGGCCGAGGGCGTCGAGACGGCCTCGGCGCTCGGCCTGCGCCGCCTGATGCGCGAGCGCCGCTTCAGGGCCGCCGTCATCAGCCGCCCAGAGGTGGCGGAGGCGCTGCTCAAGTCGGTCCGCCGCGCCGACCCGCGCGTGAAGGTCGTCTTCGACACCGTAGACCTCCACTTCGTCCGCCTCGCGCGCGAGGCCGAGCTGACGGGCGACGCCGGGCTGGCGCGCGAGGCCGAGCGGTACCGCGAGACGGAGCGGCGCCTCGCGCTGGCGAGCGACCTGACGTGGCTCGTCTCCTCGGCCGACCGCGAGGCTTTCGAGCGCGTGGCGCCCGGCGCGCCCTCGGCCGTCGTCACCAACATCCACCCGCCGCAGGGGCGCGGCCTCCCCTTCGCGGCGCGCGCCCACCTGCTCTTCGTCGGCAGCTTCCACCACCGCCCCAACACGGACGGCGTCGCCTTCTACGCGCGCGAGGTGCTGCCGCTCGTCAGGGAACAGCTCCCCGGCGTCGAGCTGCTCGTGGTCGGCGACGGCGCGCCGGCGGCGCTCGCCGCGTGCGAGGCGGCCGGCGTCCGCCTGCTCGGTTACGTGCCGGACATCGCGCCGCTCTTCGCGCGCTGCCGCGTCTTCGTCGCGCCGCTGCGCTTCGGCGCGGGGATGAAGGGGAAGGTCGGCGAGGCGCTCTCCTACGGGCTGCCCGTCGTCACGACCACAGTGGGGGCCGAGGGCATGCACCTGCGGGACGGCGAGGAGGCGCTCATCGCCGACACGGCCGCCGACTTCGCCGCGGCCGTCGTCCGCCTCTACCGCGACGAGGCGCTGTGGAGCCGCCTCTCGTCGAACTCGCACGCGCACGTCGAGCGCCACTTCTCGCCGCGCGTCGTCGGCCGCGTCGTCAACGACTCCATCCGCGCCCTCCTCGGCCACGCCGAGGCGTCGCCGCCCGCGCCGCTGCGCGCCCCCGCGGGCGACGAGTACCCGACCTGAGCCGCGCCCGCCCCTCGGCCCCTTCCACGGAATGCGCGCCACGGCCGGCTTCTCCGCCGACTCCGCCCCGCCCGCCGCCCCCTCCCGCGCGAACGCCCCGCGCCCCGCGCCGGAACGCGGAAAGACGAAGAAGACACGCCCGCCGCAACCGTTTTGTAATCTTTTCGGGGGGCAGCAGGTCTAAAGTTCGAGACATCAAAGCAATGTCAGACTCCGGCCCGCGGTTCGCGAGGCGCGCGGAGACAACTCTCCCGCGCAGACTCCGCCGCGGGTCTTTATTGCAGGATGAACATGGAAGAGCCCCAGCAGCAACAGACCTTACAGCAGGACGAAGAGGCCACCATCGTCGTCGCCGGCGAGGAGGCGACGCTCGTCTCGCCGCGCTTCGACGACGAGGAGACGCTGGTCGCGCGCCCCGTCGTGCCGCTCGAAGAATCAACGTCCGAAGCCCAGGCCGCCGTCGCGGCCGCCCCGCCGGCCGCGCGCCGGCCCTACGCGCCGCGCCGTCAGTGGCCGCTGGCGCTGATGCTCGTCTCCGTGCTCGTCGGCGGCGTGCTCGGCGGCGCGGGGCTCTACTTCTACCAGCGCCAGTCGCAGGACCCGGCCGGCGCGCCCGGCCCCGCAGGCGCGAACGCGCCCGCCGCCGAAGCCCCGGCCCCCGGCGCCGCGCAACAGCAGCCGCCCGCCGAAGAGCCCACGCCCGGAGCCGAGGCCGCGCCCGCGCCGGCCGAGCCCGACGCGCCCGCCGGGGAGGCGTCGGCCGCCGCCGACGCGCAGGAGGCGCCCGAGCCTTCCGGCGCGCGGCCCGCGCGCGAGGCGGAGAACGTCCCCGTCTCGGAGCGCCGCGACGCGCCCGGCGCCGGCGAGCCGAAGCGCGGCAAGAAGGGCGACCGCGACGCGGAGCTGAGCCGCCGCGTCGTCAGGCCCGACGCCGAAGTCCCCGTCTCGCGCGTCTACGACCCGGTTGACGACGGGCTGCGCGCGCGCCGCGTGGACTCCATCACTTACCGCCGGCAGCGCCGCGCCGAGCGCCGGGCCGAGCGCCGCGCCCGCCGCGAGGCCGCCGGCGCAGACCGCCTCCGCAGAATCTTCGAGGGGACGCCGCAGTAAGACGCCGGCCTAAAAGGGTCGAAGGGGGAGGGCGAAGGACGAAGGGACGGCCGGAAGGCGTCTCCTTCATCCATCACCCTCCCCCTTCGACGTTCCGCGTCGTCCTTCCTTCCCCTCCCCCACCTTTTAACCTAAAATTCGCCGTGTGAAGCGCGAGCGTGTGGACAGGCTGCTGGTGGAGCGCGGGCTCGCGCCGACGCGGACGCGCGCGCAGGCGCTGGTGATGGCCGGGCGCGTCATCGTCGGCGAGCGGCGCGTGGAGAAGCCTTCCGAGACTTACCCGCCGGACGCGCCGCTGCGGCTGCGCGGGGGCGACGACCCGGCGGCGCGCTACGTCGGCCGCGGCGGGCTCAAGATGGAGAAGGCGCTCGGCGAGTTCCGGGTCGAGCCGGCGGGCTTCACCTGCCTCGACGTGGGCGCGTCCACGGGCGGCTTCACGGACTGCCTGCTCCAGCACGGCGCGCGCCGCGTCGTCGCCGTGGACGTAGGCCACAACCAGATAGACTGGCGGCTGCGCACGGACCCGCGCGTGGAGGTGCGCGAGGGCGTCAACGCGCGCCACCTCCGCCCCGAAGAGTTCGGCGAGCGCTTCGACCTCGCCGTGATGGACGTCTCGTTCATCTCGGCGACGAAGGTGCTGCCGGCGGTCGTCCCGCTGCTGAAGGAGGGCGGCCGCCTCGTCGTCCTGATTAAGCCGCAGTTCGAGGTGGGCAAGGGCGAGGTCGGGAAGGGCGGCGTCGTGCGCGACCCCGTTCAGCACGCGCGCGTCGTCGAGGAGGTCAACGCGGCCGCGCGCGCACACGGGCTCCGCGTCCGGGGCGTCACCGACTCGCCCATCACGGGCGCCGACGGCAACCGCGAATTCCTCGCGCTCTACGAACGCGAAGAGGGGGGCGGGGCGGAAGCGTGAGGGCCAAGGGGCGCGGGTTGAAGCGGCGGCCCGAGGGCGTCCGCATCGTCCGGCGCCCTCCGCCCCTTCACTTCCCCGGCGGGCCTTTCGGGCCCCAGTAGTAGTAGACGATGA
>DASVUF010000057.1:0-2942 GCA_036387195.1 Pyrinomonadaceae bacterium
CCGGTGCCATGTGGGTCAGGAAGCGGCGGACGCGGGCACGGACGCGGGCGGCTTTGAAAACGTGGCCAGCAACACCCGTTCTTCTACCGCCGCCGCGGCGCGAGGGCCCGCAACAACTGCTTCCTTTCAGCGAAGGGAGCAGCCGGGGTCGGCCAGCCGTCCGGAGCAGGGTGTTGGGTGCTGGGTGCTGGGTGCTGGGGTTAAGAAGCAAGTCTTACCCAGCACCCAGCACCCAACACCCAACACCCAGCAACTCCCTAGCTCTGCATCGAGGCGAGGAACTCGGCGTTGTTCTTGGTCTTGCCGAGGCGTTCGAGGACGACCTCCATCTGCTCGACGGGCGAGAGGGGGTTCAGCACGCGGCGCATGACCCAGATGCGGTTGAGGTCTTCCTTCGAGATGAGCAGCTCCTCCTTGCGCGTGCCCGAGCGCTGGAGGTCGATGGCCGGGAAGAGGCGCTTGTCGGAGAGCCTGCGGTCGAGGTGGATTTCCGAGTTGCCCGTGCCCTTGAACTCTTCGAAGATGACGTCGTCCATGCGCGAGCCGGTGTCGATGAGCGCGGTCGCGATGATGGTCAGGCTGCCGCCCTCCTCGATGTTGCGCGCCGCGCCGAAGAAGCGCTTGGGGCGCTGCAGGGCGTTGGCGTCGATGCCGCCCGACAGGATTTTGCCCGAGGGCGGGACGACGGCGTTGTGCGCGCGCGCGAGGCGCGTCAGGCTGTCGAGCAGGATGACGACGTCGCGCTTGTGCTCGACGAGGCGCTTGGCCTTCTCGATGACCATGTCGGCGACCTGCACGTGGCGGGTCGGCGGCTCGTCGAAGGTCGAGGAGATGACCTCGCCCTGCACCGAGCGCTGCATGTCGGTGACCTCCTCGGGGCGCTCGTCGATCAGCAGGACGATGAGCGTCACCTCGGGGTGGTTCTGCGAGATGGAGTTGGCGATGGCCTGGAGCATCATCGTCTTGCCCGTCCGGGGCGGCGCGACGATGAGGCCGCGCTGGCCCTTGCCGAGCGGCGTGACGAGGTCCACGACGCGGCCGACGATGCTCTCGGAAGCCGTCTCCATCCTGAGCTGCTCGTCCGGGTAGAGCGGCGTCAGGTTGTCGAAGAAGACCTTGTCGCGCGTCTCGCCCGGCGCCTCGAAGTTGATGGCCTCGACCTTGATGAGCGCGAAGTAGCGCTCGCCCTCCTTGGGCGGCCGAATCTGGCCCGAGACGGTGTCGCCCGTGCGCAGGTCGAACTTGCGAATCTGCGACGGCGAGACGTAGATGTCGTCGGGGCCGGGCAGGTAGTTGTACTCGGGCGCGCGCAGGAAGCCGAAGCCGTCGGGCAGCGTCTCCAACACGCCCTCGGAGAAGATGAGGCCGCTCTTCTCGGTCTGCGCGGCGAGGACTTTGAAGATCAGCTCCTGCTTGCGCATGCCCGTGGCGCCGGGGACGTCCAGGTCTTTGGCGATCTGCGTCAGCTTGGAGATGGACATCTCCTTGAGCGTGGCGAGGTTGAAGGTGTCGCCGTCGCCGCGGAAGCCCGCGCCGTCCTCGGCGCCCTCGTCCACTTCGGGGATGTCAATGTCGGGCATGGGCTCGACGGCCGCCGCCGCGGACTTGTTGCCCGAGTCCCTCTCCGGCGCGCCGTTGGCGCTCGTCCTGCTGCTGCTGGTGCGTGTGCGTGTTGTGCGTTCTCGTGACATCTCAGTTTTTCTCTTCGCCGCGCCCGGTCTGAAGGGCGCGCCCTCTAGCTCCGTCCGCGGCCGTGCGCTTGCGGTCAACTGACGTTGAGCCGGCGCGGCCGCGGCGCCTTACAGAATCTGTTCGAAATTATTGCCGATTATTTGTCGGGAATGATGCCTACCGGCGCCCGCCCACACGGGGGGCGCGCTTGAGGGGCGCTCGGGAGCGGCCGCGGCCGCGAGCCCTTGGCGGTCGGCCCGCCGCCGTTCAAAAGCGCGGCCGCGGCCCCTTCGGTCGCGCCGCCGCCCTCTCGTCAGCTTGTGCGGGATTTCCGTGCGCCAGTTGGATGCCCGGCCGCCCCACGCGGTTGCGCAAAAACCCTTCCGTGATTTCAACACTCAAGAGGGGGGTTGTTGTGAGGCGGTCACGGCCTCTTCGATGGCCCGCCAGACGCGTTCGCGCCCGTGCCCTGTGGTCGCTGAGTAGGCGACCAGTTCTCCGCCTGCGCCAACCCCCACCGCGTCCAACGCTCTACGGGCGCGCGCGAGGTTTTTGTGCGACTCGTTTTGCGAGAGCTTATCGGATTTGGTGGCGACCGTCAGGAAGGGCTTGCCGTTAGCGAGTAGCCATTCGCGGAGCTGCAAATCCAATGTCGTGGGTTCGTGGCGCGAGTCTACGATGTGAATTGATAGCACAAGCGAGTCGCGCTTGGCAAGGTAATCGGCGACGAGCCGCCCCCACGATTCGCGCACGTCGCGCGGGACGCGCGCGAAACCGTACCCTGGCAGGTCCACGAAGTAGAAGCGTTCATTTATCAGGAAGAAGTTGAGCGCCTGCGTCCGCCCCGGCGTCGAGGAGGTGCGCGCCAGACCTTTGACGCGCAGCAGCGAGTTGAGCATCGAGGACTTGCCCACGTTCGACCGCCCCATGAAGGCCACCTCCGGCCTCCCGTCGCGCGGCCACTGCGACTCCTCGAAAGCGCTCTTGACGAACCTCGTGCTGGTGACTTTCATTCCGTGACAGTGCGCGGGGCGCGGGCCGCGGCGGGCGAAAGCTCTCTTCCCCCCGTCGCGGCCCGCGGCCCGCGGCCCACGGCCTTATTCGTATCTGAGTGCCACCATCGGGTCGACCTTCGTCGCGCGGCGCGCGGGGACGTAGCCGGCCGCGGCGGCGATGGCGCCGAGCAGCACGGGCACGCCCGCGAACGTCACCGGGTCGGTCGCGCCGACGCCGTAGAGGAAGCCGCCGAGCAGCCGCGTCGCCGCGAAGGC
>DASVUF010000058.1:0-5817 GCA_036387195.1 Pyrinomonadaceae bacterium
GGCCCCGCGCCCCTTACGGGGTCGTCCTGTTGTCGCCGGCGCCCTCGACGATCTCCCACATGAGCATCATCGCGTGGTCCTCGTGGACGACGTTGTGACAGTGGAACGGGTACTTGCCGGTGAAGTCGCGGAAGCGGAAGAACACCTTGGTCTGCATGTTGTGCTCCAGCCGCACCACGTCCTTGCGCCCGTTCAGGACGAGCCCCGTGGAGGCCGGCGGGGCGCCGTTGACGGAGAGGAACTGGAACTCCTCGAAGTGGATGTGCGCCGGGTGCTGCCAGCCGCCCGAGCTGTTGGTGATGACCCAGTGCTCGACCGAGTTCTTCGCCACGCGCGCCCGCACCTCCTGGCACTCCGGGTCCATCGAGCGGCCGTTGATGGTCCAGTTGCCGTTCGAGCGGTCGAAGTTGAAGTTGCGCGTGATGCGCGGCGTGGCCGTCTTGTCGGGCAGGCCGTAGAACTTGGTGATGGTCGCCGGGTCCACGCTGTTGTCGGCGACGGGCGGCAGGTCAACGACTATCTTGAGGATCAGGTTGCCCTGCCCGGCGGGCAGCACGTTGCCCGTGGGGCCGCGCCCGTCCGTCTGCTCCAGCCGGTTCTCGATGTAGAGGGTCTTGCCCGCGTACTTCGAGAAGTCGATGATGACGTCGGCGCGCTCGGCCACCGAGATGCGGACGCTCTCGACCTCGACGGGGCGCTCCAGGAGGTTGCCGTCGGTCGAAATCTGGTGGAACTTGATGCGCTGGTTGAGGTTGCTCTTGTCGGTGAAGAAGAACTGGTAGAAGCGCGACGGGCCGGCGTCGAGCCAGCGGAAGCGGTAGCGCCGCGGGTGGACGTGCATCACGGGCTGCACCTTGCCGTTGACGAGGAAGCGGTCGCCGAGCACGCCGTCGAAGTTGAAGGTGTCGAAGGCGATCATGCCGTCCTCGTCGTAGAGGTGGTCGCTGAAGACCATCGGCACGTCGAAGTTGCTGTCGTCCGAGACGCCGTCGCCGAAGCTGGGGAGGTGGAAGCCGGTCGTCTCGTCGCCCGTGTCGTGGTCGTTGAAGAGCAGGTACATGCCCGCCAGCCCCTTGTAGACGTTCTGCGAGGTGAAGTCGTGCATGTGGTCGTGGTACCAGAGCGTGGACATCGCCTCCTGGAGGTCGCCGCCCACGTTCTGGTGCGTCGAGAGCACGCCGGCCAGCACGTTCGGGTAGTGCTGGTCGTAGAACTTGCCGGGGCCGAAGTTGTCGCACGGGTTGCCGTCCGACTCGGAGGGCGTGTGGCCGTTGTGCAGGTGCGTCGTGACGATGTTCTTGCCGAACCCGCCGTTGTCGGCGGGCAGCTTGTTGCGGTTGCGGACGAGGACGGGCTTGCCGTAGCGCTCGACGTAGAGCGGGCCCGGCACCAGCCCGTCGAAGCCCCAGAGCGGCTGCGGGTCCAGCTCCGGGTGCGTGATGATGTTCGCGAGCCGCTGCTCGACCTCGTAGAACTTGACGGGCGGGAACATCGTGAGCGCCTGGTGGGGGATGGTGCGCCCCTCGCCGGCGGCGGTGTTGGGGATGACGGTCGGCGCCGGGTTGAGCGCCGCCACCGGCTGCTTGACCTTCATGCGCGTGAAGGGCTGGATGAAGGGCGTCATCGGGGGGCTGCTCGGGCCGCTGCCGCTGCCGCTGTCGTAGAGGTAGCGGCCGGCGGCGCCGCGCGCGCGGACGCTCAAGCCCGACTTGGCGACCAGCAGGCCGGCGCCCGTCATCAGGCCCATCTTGATCAGGTCGCGGCGTCCGAGCCCGGCCGCGATGAGCTCGCGCCGGTTCCTGGCGGCCTGTTGCTTCTCCTTCTCGGCCGTTCGGTCAATCTTCGAGATGTTCGCCATGGCGTGTTCTCCTTCTGAATCTTTGCAGGGGCGACCCTGGGGGGTCAGAAAAAAGGTAGAGGAGTCCCGGGGCTCCGGGCTCCGGCCCGAAACCGTCATGAAAAGCGCTTCCCTGTTCGGCTTGGGGGGGGGCCGCCCGGCGGGGCGGCCCCCTTCATGAAGAGGCGTCGCGGCCTAGTCGCACCAGTCGCCCGTCTGCTTCAGGCAACGGAAGTTGTTGCGGAGCGCGGGGAAGACGGGCACGTCGCCGCTCCTCGTCACGTCGCGGAGGAAGGCGTCGGGGCGGATGTAGCCGTCGCGCGGGTCCTCGGGGATGGGGCAGATGACCCAGCGGAAGACGGGGTCGTCCACGGGGCGCGTGCGGAACTCGATGAGCCCCTTCGAGGCGAGGCCGTCGAGCTGCGACGGGCTCGTCAGGATGGGCGTGCCGTCGAGGTCGCGGCCGTTGGTGGCGGCGATGGGGTCGAGCTCCTTGCGCCCCGAGGCCGTGAACGCCTTCGGCGTGTAGACGACCCAGACGGCGACCCAGAGGCCGAGCGGGTCGTTCGAGAAGTAGCCGTCGCGCGTGTCGAAGACGTTGTCCTGCCGCTTGTTCGGGAGGAACGGGTCGAGGACGGAGCCGTTCGACGCCTTCGGGAAGATGAAGACGCGGAAGCGCTCGGCCGTGTCGAAGGCCTGCGCGCCGCGCGAGGTCAACTGGCCCGAGGCGTTGCGCTCGAAGCCGGAGGAGTTGAGCACGCCCATGATGTTGGCGTAGGTCAGGCCGCTGGAGCCGGTCGTGCCCGGCGTCGTCTCGATGACGCGGACGTTGCGGCGGTTCGGGTCGGTGTTCGAGTTGTCTATGACGAAGTCGCCGGTGCGGCTCGCGTCGCCGACGCGGAGCACGATGTTCTCGGGCACCACGCCCCGGGCGCGGTAGGCGGCGTCGCTGAAGTCGAAGGGGGACTGGCCGATGCTGCCGCCGTCGGCGAGGCCCGTCGTCCCGAAGGCCAGCGCGGCCGCCGACATGAGCGACGCCGCGAAGACGGCGAGCCGCAGCGTCCGGCGCGCTCTGCTTGTGCTCGTTCTCATTGTTAGGTTCTCCTTACTAGTGGGTGTCGGAACGTTTACTGTTGGGGGTAGGAGCCGCGACTCGCGTCCCGCGGGGGCACACCTCGGCCCACCCCATCCCGGCCGCTTACGTGGCGGCGGCCGTTGATGAGCTTCGGACAGACCCCTGCCGTCCCTGCGGCGGCGCGCCAAGGGCGGGCGCGAAACGCCGCAAGCCTTACGGGGAGGGTCCCGTGCGAACTGTTTTAGTGCTTCCCCTTGAATTTCATTCCGAGATGAGCGGGAGCGGCAGCGAGGCGTGTCTTTGAATCGGATGACTGCCGGTATGCTCTCCGAATGTGGGGCACATTATGTCGGAGCGCCCGCCAGCAGAATGTCAGCCAACTGACAGTGATGAAAAATAATTTGCCCGAAGGCCAGCACGAGCGACCCGACGTAGACCTGCAGCTCCTTGAGGTGCGTGACGCGAATCCACCCGCGCCCCAGCTCGATGATGCCGCGGCGCTCCAGGTCGTTGAGCACGGTGGTCGTCGTCTGGCGCGAGGCCCCGATGAGGCTCGCCACGTCCTGGTGCGTGAGCGGGACGAGCAGCTCGGGCGTCGGCGGGTTCGCCGCCGCCGAGGTGGTCGAGATTTCGTGGAGCAGCTCGCAGACGCGCGCCGCCACGTCCTTCGTCGTGATGTCCGAGAGCTTCTTCTCCATCCGGCGGCGGCGGCCGCCGACCAGGCGGATGTAGTTGATGGCGAGCTTCGGGTGCGTCTCCAGCAGCCCGAGGAAGTCGCGCTTGCCGAAGACCCACATCAGCGCGTCGTCGAGCGTCTGGACCATGTTGCTGCGCGTCGTGTTGTCCACGAGCGCGAGTTCGCCGAAGATGTCGCCGGGCTGGAAGATGTCGATGGCGAACTCCTTGCCCGTCTCCGAGAGCACGGAGAGCTTGACGCGCCCCTTCTTGAGGACGTAGACGGCCTCAGCCGGGTCGCCCGGCATGTAGACGAATTCGCCGCGCCCCTTGCGCAGCGAGCGGGCGGCGGCCGTAATCTCCGCCATGTCGCCGGGTCCGAGCCCGTCGAAGAGTTGCAGGCGGTGGCCGTTGCGCTCGGCCCCCTCGGGGGGGCGCCGCGCGGCGGAGCCGTTGTATTGTCCTCCCCCTTGCGTGCCGCCGCCGGCGGAACAACTGAGTGACGTCGCTGCGACTGCCATAATCCATCTCTCCTTCACTAAGCCCCACGCGCGCTCCGGGGGGGGCGCGCGTGTCGGGTGGGGTAAGTGGCAAGGTGTTTCCGGGGCGCCTTCCGCTTTGAGTCCCTACGAGTTTAAGAAAGTCTGCCCTCCAAGGCCAATCGGATTCGGACGCGGGTCTGCGCGGCCGGCGTCAGGCCACGCAGACCCCCGCGTCGCGCCGCGCCGGCGCGGAAGTCTCCGCGCGAAGCAGCGCCGCGAAGTCCGCCACGTCGGCCAGCTCTTTCGCCTCGGGCAGCAGGTTCAGCCTGAACAACTCCTCCAGCGCGGCCATGTCCCGGTCGCGGTTCACGCCCGCGACCGCGAGCGCGCGCCCGCCCTTCACGTAGAAGGCGAGGAAGTCCTGCGCCGCCACGTCGCCGGCGTAGACTATCTCGTCCCAGCGCGGGGCGTGGCCCGCGTAGAGCAGGCCCGTGTCGAACTGGCGCGTCCAGAAGAAGGGCACGCCGTCGAAGGCCACCTGCCCGCCGGCCATGTTGTGCGCGGCGACGCGCCCCTGCTGCTGCGCCGTGCGCCAGTGCTCGATGCGCGCGCGCGCGCCCGTGCGCGGGTCGGGGAACGAGGCGATGTCGCCGGCCGCGTAGAGCCCTTCGGCCGCGCGCATGTGCGCGTCCACCACGACGCCGCCGTCCTCCTGCAGGGTGACGCCTTCGAGGAAGCCGGTCGCCGGGTACACGCCGACGCCGGCCACCACCATGTCCGCCTCGATGCGCCCGCCGTCCTCCAGCGTGACGGCCTCGACGGCGCTCGTCCCCTCGAAGCGGTAGACGACGGAGCCGAGCCTGAACTTGACCCCCCGCTCCTCGTGGACGCGGCGGAAGAGCGCGCCGACCTCCAGGCCGAGCACGGACTCGAAGGGCTCGCGCGAGGGCGCGACCACCGTCACGTCGAGCCCCAGTTGGCGCAGCGAGGCGGCCGCCTCCATGGCGATGAAGCTCGCCCCGACGACGACGCAGCGCTTCGAGCGCCGGGCGGTCTCGATGATGGAGTCGGCGTCGGAGAAGCCGCGCAGCAGGCAGATGTTCCTGAGGTCCGAGCTGGGGATGTTGAGCCGGCGCGGGGAGCCGCCCGTGGCGACGAGCAGCGCGTCGTAGGCCAGCGTTTCGCCGCTCTCGAACGTGATGGTCCGGGCCGCCGCGTCCACCCGCGTCGCCTCGCGCCCGCACAGCAGCTCGATGTCGTGTTCCTTATAAAACTCGTCCGGCCTGAGCGGCATCCACCCCGGCTCGGCGTGCCCCTGAAGGTAGTCTTTGCTGAGGTTCGGGCGGTCGTAAGGCGCGCGGTCTTCGCGCGTGAGCAGGGCGACGCGGCCGCCGAAGCCGTCCTCGCGCAGCGTCTGCGCCGCGGCGTAGCCGGCGGCGCCCGCGCCGAGGATGACGAACAGCCGCGCGTCCGACGGGTCGCGCCGCGACATGCGCGGGGGCACGCGGTCCTGCGCCGCGCAGGGGACGCGCGCCAGCACGCGCCCGCGCTCGACGCGCACCTCGTAGCGCGGGAGCGAGTCGAGCGCGGGGGGCTCTTCGAGCCCGCCCGTCGTCACGTCGAAGCAGGCGTGGTGCCAGGGGCAGACGACGCGCGCGCCGCAGAGCGCGCCCTCGGCGAGCGGCGCGCCGTAGTGCGGGCAGGTCGCGCCGACGGCGTGGAACTCGCCGCCGACGCGCGCCAGCAGG
>DASVUF010000059.1:0-2080 GCA_036387195.1 Pyrinomonadaceae bacterium
GGCCACCTTCTGCGCGCGCTTCACGGCCTCGCCGGCGAGGCGCGCTTTCTCCTGCGCCGCGCGCTGCGCGGCCTGCACCTCGGCGCGCGCGACCGCGTCGGCCGACTTGATGATTTCCGCCAGCCGTCCCGACTTGGCGACGTCCTGGACGCGGCGCAGCGCCTTCTCGACCTGCCCGAGGTTGCGCACCAGCCCCTCGGTGCGGACGTTGAGCGCCTTGGTGATTTCCTGCCCGGTGCGCCGCGCCTCCGTGCGCATCCCGGTAAAAACTTTGGAGACCTCCCCCCCGCCGGTCCGAGCCGAGGCAGTCGAGAAGTTCATCGTGATCGAGACTGCCTTGCTCATGGCGGGGGTGAGGCCTCCGGTCTGCGTCGTGCGTGAGGTATGTGCGGCTGCAAGGGGTAATCAGCGGCCGCCTCGACCGCCGCCCTGAAGGCGACGTCGTTCGGCCTCTTCCTCTTCCCTCTTGCGCTGCGCCTTGGCCCGTTCCTCGCGGGATTCGTCCGCCCGGCGGCGACCTTCTTTGGAGGCCACGAGGCAAGTCCACCAGTACGGGTTCGGGAATGCGCCCGGGTACGGGAAGCTGGCTCCGGCGTCGCGCAGTTTGTCGAGGTGCGCGGCGAGGGCGAGCGCGTTGTTGAGGTGCGGCGAGTGCCGTCCGGGTCGCGTCCCGTTCCTGACGCACCCGCCGCAAACCTCATCTTCGCTCCGCCCCGACCGCGCGACGACCAGCTCCTTGTAGAGCGGGCCGCTGTCGGCGTTGACGACTTCCCCGGTTCTCTCGTCCTCGCGGGGCGCCGAGCATCGCTGCTCGCCCGGGCACCGTTTGCCCCCCGTCTTGTCGAGAGAGTCAAGCTGCTCGAAGTAGAACTCGGAGACAGCGGTGGTTAGTCCGACAGTTGACCCTCAAGCCACTCCATCACCGGCTCGACCGCCGCCCGCTTGACGTTGGGGTCAACGGCCGCGAGGAACTCCTCGCGCCTCTCCGCGGTGTAGGTGATGAGCTTGACGCCGCCGTCGGTGGACTCGTCCGGGACGGCGATGACGCCGCCCTCGACGCCGGCGAAAATCTCGTCAAACGTGCGCTCGGCCACCGCCAGGTCGGTGATGAACTTCGAGCTGGCGCGGCGGCCGCCGCCGCCCGTCGAAATCTTCTGCGAGTTGAGGCGGTAGTCGGCCTGCGTCACCTCGTCGGGCTTCGTGAACTGCCAGAAGATGACGTAGTCCGGCACCTCGTCCGTGCCGAACTCGTGACGCACGTTCAGCAGCGTCTTCTGGTCGCTGTCGGTGCGCAGCATCGAGACGTCCCAGAGGAGTCTGGCCGCCTGCGCGTAGTAGCCCTTGATGGCCTTGTCGAGCCAGCCGGGCAGGAGCCCCGCCTGCTTCGCCGGGATGAAGGTGTCGCCGCCGTCGAGCCCTTTGACCTCGACCGCGACCTTGCGGCCGAGCGCGACGTTGGGCTCCCAGTCGTTCGTGAGAATCAGCGACTCGCCGCCGCCCTTCGGCTTGATGACGGTCGTCGCGGCCGTCTCGCGCTCCAGCAGCTCCTCCCGCTTCGGGCGGCGCAGCTTGATGAACAGCCAGTGAGCGTCGGAGCCCTTGGGCGCGACGTTGACCGGGATGACGGACTCGGTCGAGTTCAGCACGAACGGCTGACCCGGGAATTTGGTGACGATCTTCTCGGTGGTGGTCATGGTCGGAGGAATTCCCTTCTAGTGAGGTTCGGTGAGGTTGATTACTTGGACTTGGGCTTTGAGCCCGCCGCCGCCTGCTGCTGGGCGCCGCCCTGCGGCGCGTCCGCGGCCGTCCGCGCGCTTTCCCGCGCCGCGGCCTTGTCCGCCATACGCTTCTGACGCGCGGCTTCCCATTCGTTGTTGACGCGCTCGGCGTCGGCCTGGGCCTTCGCCACCGTGCGGCCGTCGGAGAGCTTCGTCCCGTTGGGGTCGCTCGGCCCGTTGACCTGAGCTTCGTGGTCAACGAGGGCGCGCTTCTGTTCGTCGGTAAGTGCTTTAGACATGCTCTCTCTCCGCTCCTTGCGGTTGGGGGGCGGGCGCGCCGGCGGTGAGGGCCGGCGCGCCCG
>DASVUF010000060.1:0-10620 GCA_036387195.1 Pyrinomonadaceae bacterium
GCACAGAGGCACGGCTTTAAGAAGTTAAAGCCGTGCCTCTGGTGCCCCTGCCCGGGAAACTTTACCCGCCGCGCTCTCTCTTAAAGCTCGGCGAGGCCGAGCGCCTTGTTGAAGTCGCGGTAAAGCTCGTTGAGGTCGCGCATGTTCCGTTCGAGGGCGCGCGGCAGCTCGGCGACCTCCTTCATGCTGACGACGAGGTTCGCGCCGGCGAGGAAGGCCGCGTGCGCGTCGCCCGTCCGCGCCGTGTTCGACAGCATCACGACGACCAGCCGGCGGCGCTCGGACGTGCGCATCGAGGCCAGCTCGCGCCCGACGCGCAGCGCGCCCTGCGTCCGCACGTCGAACTCGGGGTCGAGCACGAGCACGGCGAACTGGTCTTCGCGCATGCGCTCGACCGCCTCGTTGGCGTCGCCCGCTATCGCCACGTCGTAGCCGTCGCGCCTGAGCGCGTTGACCGCGTCGCCGCCGAAGGCCGAGCCCGCGCACACGAGCGCCCGCCTGCGACTGCCCCACGCGCGCCGCCCCTCGGGCCGCGCGCCGGCGGCCGCGCCCTCGCCCGCCGCCTCGCGGCGCAGCAGGGAGGCCAGCAGGCGCAGCAGCTCGTCCTGCGGGTCGGGCGGCGGCGGCGGCGCGGCGACCGCCTCGGCCAGCGGCGGCGCGGCGACGGGGGCGGCCGCCGCCTCCTGCGGCCGCGTCGAAGAGGGCACGTCGCCGACCGCCGCCAGCGCGTCGCGGTGCGAGGTCGGCGTGGGCGTGGGCGGCTGCGCGTTGATAATCTGCTGGCACTTCGGGCAGCGCACGCTGAAGGGGCGCGCCGGAATCTTAGCCGCGTCGAGCTGGAGCCGCGTGGTGCAGTTGGGACAGGTGACAATCATAGTCTGAAATCCGGAGCCCGCGCCCCGGACCCTTATTCGATCATGTCGAGCATCGAGCCGCCGGCCGGGGTGCGCGCCGGGGACGCGGGGAAGGCGGCCGGGCGCGCCGCGCGCTTGGCGGTGAAGGAGGGCGTCTCGGCCGGGCGGAAGTCGTCCGTGGCCGACATGCCCTTGAGCGCGAGCTGGAGGTTGTTCGGGTTGGTGGCGAACGAGAGGCCGTCTTCGAGCGTGACCGTCCCGGCCTCTATCATCTCCTTGATGACCGTGTCGAAGTCCTGCATGCCGTCGAGCCGGCCGTCGCGCATCGCGTCGAGCAGGGTCTTGCCGTCCGACTCGCCCGCGGCGACGTACTCGCGCGTGCGCGGCGTGGACTTCAAGACCTCGACGGCCGCGACGCGGCCCCGGCCGTCGGCGCGCGGTATCAGGCGCTGCGAGACGAGGTAGCGGAACGTCTGCGCCAGCCGCGTGCGGATGACCTGCTCCTCGTTCTTCGGGTAGAGGCCGATGATGCGGTCTATGGTCTTCGAGGCGTCAATGGTGTGCAGCGTCGAGAGGACGAGGTGGCCCGTCTCGGCGGCTTCGAGCGCGATCTCGGTCGTCTCGTAGTCGCGCATCTCGCCGATGAGGATGACCTTCGGCGCCTGGCGCAGCGCCGCGCGCAGCGCCGACGGGAAGTCCTTGGCGTCGGAGCCGACCTCGCGCTGGTTGATGGTCGAATTCTTGTGCGCGTGCAGGAACTCTATCGGGTCTTCGATGGTGACGATGTGGTACTGCTGCCGGTTGTTGATGAGGTCGATGACGGCGGCCAGCGTCGTTGACTTGCCAGAGCCGGTCGGGCCCGTGACGAGCACGACGCCGTTGCGCAGCTCGGCGATGTCGCCGAGCTGCTGCGGCAGGCTCAGGGCTTCGAGCGTCGGTATCTCGGTCGGGATGACGCGCATCACGACCGCGTAGGTGCCGCGCTGCTGGAAGATGTTGACGCGGAAGCGCGTGCGCGACGGCAGCGAGTAGCTGAGGTCGGCCGAGCCGGTGTGCGCCAGGCGGTGCGCCGCGTCCGGGTTGCCGTGCAGCAGCGTCATCGCGATGATTTCGGTCTGGTAGGGCGTCAGCTTCTGCACGCCGAGCGGCTGGACGGGGCGGAGCCGCCCGTTGACCTCGACCTGCGGCGGCTGGCCGACCGAGAAGTTGAGGTCGCTGATGCCCTCGGACACCTGTAGCATTTGCTCGATGACGGGCGGCAGGTCGAAATATTTCATGCGGGAATTGACTGCTCCGTGTGGAAGGCGGTAAAGAGCGGGGGCCTCGGGCTCGTCCTTTTATAAAGAGTCGTCCGGGGACGGGGCAATGCCCCCGGCGACCTTTTTCATAATGTCCGAACCACACGGGAAAAGCAAGTTAAAACTTTTAACGCCTAATATTTTAACACTTAGCCCTACGCCCGGGCGGGCCGGGGGTTACAGGCGGGCGAGAAAGTCGCGCGTGCGGCGGGTGATTTCGGCGGGGTCTGAAGCGCTGAGGAGGGCGCCGATGACCGCGACCGAGTCGGCCCCGGCTTCGAGGACGGCGCGGGCGCTCTCGGCCGTGACGCCCCCGATGGCGACGAGCGGGACGCCCGGCGCGGCCTCGCGCGCGCGGCGCACGCCTTCGAGGCCGACGACCGGGTCGGGCTTCTCCTTCGACGACGTGTCGAAGACCGGCCCGATGGCGATGTAGTCCACCGCCGGCCGCGCCGCCGCCGCGGCCGCCGCCTGCTCGACGTTGTGGGTCGAGAACCCGACGACGGCGCGCTCGCCTAAGACCGCCCGCGCCGCCTCCGGCGGCATGTCGTCCTGCCCGACGTGGACGCCGTCCGCCCCGACCGCCAGCGCCACGTCCGCCCGGTCGTTGACGACGAGCCGCGCCCCGAACGAACGCGCCACCCTCAAAGCCTCCGACGCCTCCGCGTAAAACTCCCGCGGCGACAGGCGCTTCTCCCTCAACTGCACCAGCCGCGCCCCGCCCTCGCACAAACGCGCCACCTGCTCGGCGTGCGACAGCCCCGACAGCCGCCGGTCTGTTATGGGGTAGAGCTTCGGCAACTCGAAAGTCATAAATACCTAGTGCTGAGTACTGAGTACTAAGGACTGAGTGATAAGAGGCGTCCTGCCTTCACTCAGCCCTCAGTACTTTTCACCTCGCGTCGGGCGGGACGGCCGTCTGCCTGCCGTCGAGGTGGCGGTCGAACCAGTAGAGCTGCCAGTTGAGGCTTTCGACGAGGTGTTTGGGCTCGCCGGTGCGGGTGAGGTTGTGGTTCTCGCGCGGGAAGATGACGAACTCGGCGGCGACGCCGAAGCGCCTGAGCGCGCGGAACCACTGCTCGCCCTGTTCGAGCGGGACGCGGTGGTCGTTCTCGGAGTGGAGGATGAGCGTGGGCGTCCTGACGTTCGACGCGTACTTGAGCGGCGAGCGCTCCCAGTAGAGGTCGAAGCGTTCGAAGAGGTCGCCGCCGAAGTCGTCTTTGTGGCCGTAGGCGCCGTCGCGCGTGCCCTCGTCGCTGACGAAGTTGGAGATGCTGCGCAGCGTGACCGCCGCCTTAAACATGTTCGTGTGGCCGACTATCCAGTTGGTCAGGTAGCCGCCGTAGGAGCCGCCCGTCACGCCCAGGCGCTCGCGGTCTACCCACGGGTTGCGGCGCAGGACTTCCTCGACGCCGTTCATCACGTCCACGTAGTCCTTGCCGCCCCACTCGCCCTCGATGCCGCGCTCGAAGCGCTGGCCGTAGCCGGTCGAGCCGCGCGGGTTCGTGTAGAAGACGGCCCAGCCGCGCGCGGCGTAGACCTGGAACTCGTGGAACCAGTCAACGCCGTACATCGCGGCCGGGCCGCCGTGGATGCTCAGGATCAGAGGGTACTTGACGCCCTCGCGCCAGCCGAGCGGGCGGACGAGGAAGCCGTCCACGTCCCAGCCGTCGGCGCCCTTGTAGGTCATGCGCTCGACGGGCGCGAGGCGCAGTTGCGACCAGAGGCGCGCGTTGAGGCTCGTGAGCCGTCGCTCGTTCGAGCCGTCGGGGTCGGCCGCGTAAAGGTCGTCCATGCGCTCGAAGTCGTTCGCCGCGTAGACCATCCGGCGGCCGTCGTCCGAGAAGTCAACCGAGCGGACGGCGCGCGCGCCCTTCGTCACCTGACGGAGCCGGCCGTCGCGCGCGTCGGCGCGGAAGAGGTGCGCCTCGCCCTTCACGCCCGCCTCGAAGTAGAGCGCGCGCCCGGCCTCGCCCCACGTCAGGTTCGACGGGATGAGGTCGAGCGCGGGCGCCACGTTGCGCGACGCCTGCCCGCCGCCCGAAGGCGCGACGAAGATTTTCGAGTGGTCGCGCGGGCGGACGCGGCCCGTGAAGGCGATGAGCTTGCCGTCGGGCGACCAGCGGGGGCTCGAGTCCTCCTCCTCGTGGTCGGAGATTTTAACGAGCGCGCCGCCGGCGGCCGGGACGACCCAGACGTCCGTGTTGCGGCTCTCTTCAAAAGCCCTGCCCGTGCGGTCCGAGACGAAGGCGATGCGCGTCCCGTCGGGCGACCAGCGCGGGTCGGAGTCGTTCCAGTCCTCGCCCGAGGTGATTTGCCGCGCCGCGCCGCCCGCGACCTCCACGACCCAGATGTGGCCGCGCTTGTCGTCGAACCAGCCCGTGTCGTTGAACTTGTACGACGTGTGCTTGTAGTGGCGCACGTCGCTCGAAGGCGGCCTGGCGTCGCTCGGCCCGGTGCGGCTTATAAGCGCGATGCGCGTCCCGTCGGGCGACCACTCGAACGCGCCGACGCCGTTCTTCAGGTTGGTCACGCGGCGCGCCTCGCCGCCGTCGAGCGAGAGCAGCCAGACCTGCGAGCGCGGCGTCGCGTCGCCGGCGGCGGCCGCGGCCGTCTGGAGCGCGCTCGGCACGCCCGGCGTCGTCGCCGTCGGCGCCTGTCCGGGCGCGGGCGTCCCCGCCGCGTGCGTCGGGGCGGGCGTCTGCGTCTCGGGGCTTGCGGCCGGGGGGGGCGCGGCCGAAGCGGCGGGCGAAGGCGTCGCCGTCGTCCCCGTCGAAGAAATGGCCGCCGTTGTTGAGGTCGTCGCCGTCGGAGAAGTGGCCGACGGCTGCGTCTGCGAGCCGCCGTCGGGACGCGCGGAGAGGAAGGCGAGCGCGCGGCCGTCGGGCGACCAGCGCGGCGCGGTCGCGGACTGCGGGCTGGTCGTGAACTGGCGCGGCGGGCGCGAGCCGTCCGCGGCGGCGAGCCAGATTTGCGAGAGCCGGCGGTTCTGCCTCTGGTCAACGGTCGTCACGACGTACGCCACCCAGCGCCCGTCCGGCGACAGCCGCGGGTCGCCGAGGAACTCGAAGCCGTAATAGTCCTCGGCCGTCACGCCGCGCCGCCCCTGCGAAGCCTGCGAAGCCTGCGTTGACTGCGTTGACTGTGTTGACTGCGTTGACTGCGCCCGCGCGGGCGGCGCGAAGGCGGCGGCGGCGCACGGCAGCAGGAGCGAGAGCGCGAGCGCCCCCTTCAAGACGTTTCTCATGCTCTTCCCTTCCGGAATGGGACTCTACGGCGTCGGCTTAGGCATGGCCGACTGCGTGACCTTCAGACCTTCCGCCGGGCTGTCGGCGTCGTACGTCACCTCGCGCAGCGCCTCGTCGCGGAAGTCCTCGACCGAGAGCGTCATTCGCCGCCCCGCGACCCGCGGCCCTTCGGAGCCGACCGACGACCAGCAGGACTCGTAGCGCACGCTCCGCGCGTCGGCGACCCGCCAGCGCGCGTCGAGCTTGAGCCACACGACGTTGCACTCCGTCCCCGCGCCGCACTGGCGGTCGTCGGGCGGCGCCTTCGACGGCCCGCACACATCCAGCAGGAGGTACGCGTGCGTGCCCGCGCGCGTCAGGAAGAGCACGGACACGTCCTCGACCTTCGCCGCGTCAACGCGCCCCTTGAGGTCGAGCGAGCGCGCCCGGCCGCGCTCCGTGACGACGACCGACGTGCGCCCCTTCGCGCGCGCGGAGACGCCCCCCTGCGGCTCGCCGGCCGGAGGGGCGGGCGGCCGCGCCGCGAAGGCGAGCGACAGCGTCAACAGCATGAAGGCGGATTTGAGCGGGGTCACTTTAAGAGTCTCGCCGCGCGCGCTTTTCTCACACACACCGGGCGCTGCTCAGCAGGTCACGTCTTCCGGCCCAACGATACCCGGTCGGAGGCGCTTTGAGCAAAGCCCTGTCATCGAAGCAGACTCGGCCGCTCCGGAAGGTGGCGCTTCATGGGTTAGCCGTGCTGGTTCGCCGGTATTACCTGAACTCTTTCAACTCGCCCTCCAAGACGGAAGGGCCAACCATCTCCGGCGGGCCGGCGGGCAGGATTTGTTGAACCCTGATGACGTAACGGGAGGCGAAACAATCTCGCCCCCTTTCGGCCAACTCGCCTATCACCTCGACCTCGGCGCGCGCCCGCCCCTCCTTACCGCTCAGGCGGCGAAGTCCTCTGATTAAAGCCTGGCTCTCGTAGGCGATCTTGCCGTCTTCGGGTATTTCTATGCCTATTACGCTTTCGTCGCACCCGTTCAAATCTTTGTCGGCAAGGTACAGAACCTCCCCGCCGTACAGAAAGCCCCTGACGTTAACGAGGCTACTGCCCCGAAGGGTTTTATAAATAGCGCGGCGCCCGGTCACGGTGCAGGGCGAGACGTACCGAGCCAGAGAGCGCAGGTAGAGTTTCTGGAAGGCTACGCCGAACATGAAGGCTGTCGGAAACAATATGACGGCCGCGATAATTGTCTTCCTCATGATTCGCATCCTCGACACAGAATCCAGACGCGCGCCCCGAACCGCCTAACGCCCTGCGGCGCCCGCGCCCCTATTCAACCACCACGGGACACTGCGCGACGGGAGTCGGGCGCATGCCCTTGTCAGGCGTCGGTGCTTTAAGGAGATTCGTCACCACCGGCTAATTGTCCTGCCCGGGCGCTTCGATTTTAAGGTCAGGCCGGTGGAGCGCATCAACATTCTTCCCGTAAATCTTATTCAGGTCACGCCCGCACCACGGGCAGAAGGCAATCCCTACCTCCGAGACGAGCGACACCGGACTCTCTGAATGAACGGAACTTTCCGACCCCGCGTCTACCGCACGATGTTGAATCAAGAACTCCGCCTGCCCGCTCGGATTACGCCCGACCAGGACAGCCAACCCCCTCTCGCCCGCCGCTTCATACCAACCCCTGAAGGTAAGGCAGCACCATTCCATGCACGACACTTTACACAGCACGGCCGGTTTGAGGAAGACTCATAACGGGCTAACAACCGTTCCCGGAGCGCGCGCCATGCCGCCGGCCGCGCCAGGTTCTCCCCTTTGTTACCCTCGCGCCCCCTCCCGAACACTCAAGTGATTGGCCCTGAAACGAAAAAACGCCCCAAGCCTCAAAAGAGGTTGGAGCGAATACACACTCAACGGCGCGCTTGCCCCCGCGCCCGGGTAATTAACTTGCAGGTCAAGAGCGACCAACGCGCCGGCCCCCTTCCGGAACAAAGGGCGCTCGTTCGTGCTTTGGGTTATCAAACGCGACGAGGACGAACGCCTCGCAGGACACACACCCCAAAGGATGTGCGCGGCGCTAATCTCGCGCGAAGCCCCCGGCCTCGAATCCCGGGCAATTCGATTTTCACGTTGTCTGCCCCCGGCGCTCAGGAGTCGCCCCGCCTTTCAACGCCCACGTCCGAAAACGTCACGGCGATTGGGGCGCTCAAGGGCGCTCAGGATTTTCAAGCAGCGTCAGGCTCCGCTTTGGCGGGGCCATGACTTGGAATCAGGCGGATTCATACGCGCCCTCTCGCCAATAGCAGAGCGCCAAGTCTGCGCGCGCGCCCGCAGCTCTGTTGGACTCTCCCAGCTTCTCGAAAAGCGCGGCGCTCTCACTGATAAGGTCTTTCGCGGCTTCCTGCGCCCCTCTCACCCTATCCGCGCCTAACCAACCCGACAGCACGCCCGCGTGTAAGATCACTTCGGCTGCCGTCTTTTCTTCAAGCCCTCCAACGTTCGGGCGCTCGCCCGCGCCCTGCCAGAGTTCGCCCAGAGCCTCGCGCGCGGCCTCATACTGACCCGCGTGGGTGAGGTCTGCCGCCACCCTACACCGGAGCAAGGCGCGCCCGTTCGTCGTCAGCGCGGGGTTATCTAGTTGCTTCAGCCGCTCGTCTGCTAAATTCATGTGAGGTAAGCCCTTCCTGTAATTGTCGAGTCTTCGACAATTACAAAAAAACCGCCTATCCCGCGCGGGATGGACGGTTGAACCATTCGTCTATTCATTACCGAAAGAGAGACAGAACGATGCGTAAAACCTTACTGGCCTCCGCGTTAGTGCTAGCCCTTAGCTGTCCTGCGTGGGCTGGGATAATTCACACGCCCGGCGCGCCACAACCGGAGCCGTCACCGACGCCGACAACCGCCAACACTGTGCAAGAGCCTGTTACGACCAATGAGGATACAACCGGGGCGACCAAGATTCTGACGCAGATCGCGCTTGATTTAGTCCCGCGCGTGCTGTCTCTACTCTAAACCCGCACGCCCGTCCGGCAGTTAAAAGCTGCCCCGCGGCGGCCAGGGGTAAGTGTGCTTATTGTGGGCGACGGAAAGCGGAGGTAACGCCCACGGGCGGGAGATTAACCCCGCCCGGCGCAGAATGCAATAGTTTTGGCAGCGTCACTTCAAACTTTGCGCGTATTCGCCCCAGGTTGGATTTGCCCATACCTGAAGTCGTCTCGGGGTGAATGTTTCGGCCTGCGCCATTGTGGCGCACGTGGCGTAGCCCACAGGCGGATGGTTAGGCGAAAAAGAGTCCCGATTAGAAGATATGGAATCAGCAAAGCCCACTGTCCTGAATAGGGGACAGTGGGCTTTGCTGATTCAGGCGTATTCGCCGCGCCTGCCAGTCACCTAACGCTTGCGCTCTTTGCCGCGCTGCCCGGCGGGTGGTAGGCCAGAGTCAGGGTGTAGGTGTTCTGTAAAGAGTTTGAGGACGTTTCTAGGCAAAATCCTTAAATCTCAGACAAAGTAAGGACTTAATAAACAATTTATAGTAGCCCATAAGACCTCAGCAGTTCCTGAGATGGTTCTGGTACAACTCTATTTTTACCTGCCTGTTTTGCTTCTCTCGATCTTGCCTCAGCAATAGTTTCTAGTTGATTAGGCGTCTTTGCATCATTCAGAAGTGTTGCAACACCTAATGAAGCTGTGATGCTTATTGATGGCATGTCAGTTAGAACATCACTGATAATGGGATCATTGGCAAGATACCTTCTAAGCTTTTCTGCTGCCACCAAAGCTGCATCATGGTAGGTTCGTATGACGACTACAAATTCTTCCCCACCTCTGCGAAATGCGATTCCATTTCTCCCAGCAGCGCTCTGAATGCGCTGTGCAGCTAGTCGTAGCACTTCGTCACCGGCTTGATGCCCGTAAGTCTTGTTAACCGCTCCAAAATCGTCTAAGTCCAGAAAGATAAGGGACCATTCGTAATTACCCTCTTGGAACATATTGTTGGCATAACTTAAATACTGCCGAAATGCCTTATCGTTCGCAAGACCCGTGCGCTCATCCCAATGGGATGGAGCCATCGCGCCTTTCTCGGCTAACTCTAAGGCGTAGGCTCCACGAATACATATACACTTAGCATCTCCACATCTGTGGCACTTAGCTGGATAAAGCTGCCAAGCTATATCTGCTAAGCTTACCCCATGGGCTGTAGTATCGACGTATTGAAGATTATTAGCTAGAGCAAATACCCATGCCCCCAAATCTGCCATCTCATTCTTCAATATTAAATAAGCATCCGAATCAATAGTCTGATCTTGCCCTAGGGCTTCAGCTACTTCGCCAAGTTCTTCCGCAATCCGCGCAAATACCAATGCTAAACGCTCGCGCGTTGGAGGAACAACAGTTTTGCCACTGGGACCTTTATAGATTCGCGCAAACATCACTTGCCACTCACGGAGGGTGGTGGGTCTTTGATTTATCCTCTCAAGGGCCATCATAGTAAGTTTTTCAGGATTGATGGGGGCTGGCGGCTCAGAACACTCGCATACTCCAGCTAGGCATCGAGGGCACACGCCAGGATACTTCTGCCATAGGATATCCTCTAAATTCAAATCAAGGCGATTAGCAAGAGCGCAGTACCATGCGAATACTTTGGCTAAGTATTCCCGCGAACCTTTCGCATCGTGCGAGCGAAAAAGGTAATGCGACCCCGCTCCGAAAACCTTTATTAAATGCGTAAATATCTCAAAAGAAGAGCGACCATAATTTTGTACAGGATAATAGATATCTCGAAGCATTAGGCTCCATTCGCGCAGCGACATCTCTTTATGATAATTTTCACCACTCATTTTTCACCTCCCTTTTAACAGCACGCCTGTTTGGTTGCTGACTAAATCTACAAGTTAGATTCTAAGTGTTCTACATTTTTTTCCACATCGCGCAGCCGAATTCTCAAGTCTGCCACTTGATGCGTAAGCTCTTTAAACTGGGGCATAATATCGTTTAGCAGCTCCCGTAACTCGGTTATCTACCGCTCAAGCTCTTCTATACGGCCCCTCATCCTAATTATTTCATTACTTGAAGACATACCTCTTTACACGTTTGAGAGATAATTAGAAAGCTCTCAGCGCACATCTCGTATATGTCTAAATTTTTGATTAGTCAATAGCGGCCAACTAATAATCTCTGTGGAAAAGGCGTAAATGTCCACGTTGCTATTATTATCATCAGTT